>JBGVRC010000001.1:0-8819 GCA_045128055.1 Candidatus Scatosoma sp.
GACGGAATAGTTGCCATTCCCCGTCAATTCCCGTTGCTTAAACAAACAATAGGGAGAATTTTCAAATTGTTCGCATTGCCAATCTACGCCCATATTGCTTTCGTTGTCGTGGTTGCCGAATACGGGCGCCCAAGGAATTTCAAACGAATCCATAAACGCGATTAAATAGCTGAGCTGTTGCCCGCCGTCGTCAAACTCGCCGTACGTATTATCCCCCGTCATAATGATAAGGTCGGGGTCGTAACGCTGAATGACCTGCCCTACGTACTTTTCATACCCGTTATAGGTATCCGCCGCGCCGGAAGCGGTTATTCTCGTTTCGTAACGCTTTTGGTCGGCGCTTATCGTTTGCACGTCGGTAAGCTGCAATACGCGAATGTCGCGCCCGCCTTCTACTTCCACCACAAAATCAACGAAGTCTTCCACCGTTTTTTGCGGTTCTTCTTCGCTGGAAGCAGGCTCTTCCGAGCTTTCGATTTCTTCCGAGCTTTCGATTTCTTCGGAAGATTCTATCTTATCCGAGCTTTTTTCCGAGCTCACATCAGAGCTTTCTTCCACGGGAATACTGCTTTCCAAAGACGAGCTTTCCGACGAAGAAGCTTCGTTTGACGATCCACCGCACGCCGAAAGGCTACAAGTAAAAAGCAGGGACATAATTAACGTGAAAATACCAAATTTTCTTTTCATAGATCTACTCCTTTGATAACCGTTCTTTTTTAACTATTTTAGCGCAACGCTAACTTGTGATATACGTATACGGGAACTGCCGACCAGCCGTGGCAAAGGCTGCCCGCACCGTCAAAATCCGCTTCCCCTTTTAGTGTTTCCCAGAAAGTCGTAGAGCCTTTATCGAGCATATACCCCCACACTTCGTTGATTTCTTGTAAAAGGTATTTTTCATAGCCGCCTTGCTTTAAAAGCACGTCGTATTTAAAAATATAGCTCGCCAAGGTAAGGGGCACCAAATCGTGTCCCGCTGTCAGCTTCTTACACAAGCTTCCGCAATCGGTTTCTACGCCGCTCCACATAGCAAGATATTGCGTATATTCCGCTTTGTGATAAAGCTCTCCCTTTTCTTCATAGGTAAAATATTCGCCTTTCGCTTCGTCGTAAAAGCGTTTTTTACAAGCAAGGCGAATTTCCTTGGCAAGCTTTTGGTATTGCGCGCTTTCTTCGTTGTGTAAAAGCTGGGCAAAGGCGTCCAACGCCGCCACGAAAAAGCAGTTCAGCGGCAGGGATAATCTTTCCGCGTCTACCGCTCTCAGCGTTTCGATTTCCACGTCGTTGCCAAGCCCGTCGCTCCATTCGTAGAAATTCCAAGAACGGAAATCGGGCAATATTCCGTCTTTCATACGGTTTATACAAGTATGTAAAAGCGTTTGCACCTTTTCGCGTACTTCTTCAAAAAGGGTTGTATCGCCGCTGTACTCGACGTATTCCTTCAACGTCACGATATAGGTGAGCGAAAATGCGGGAATGGCAAGCTGGGTTGCGCTGGGCGCGGTGATAGGCAGCAAACCGTCGTCCGTAAAATGATGAATCATTTGCTTCAAGCACGCGCGCGCGAAAGCGTATTCGCCAAACGCCAAGTACCCGCAAAGCATTTGCGTGCGGCTGTCCATTACGTACTGCGCTTGTTCTCGCCAAGGACAATCTTCGTAATGGTCGTGCATACAACAACGCAAGGTGTGAATCCCTACGTCGTAAATTTGTTTGCGCAAGCCGTCTAAGGGCAAACCGCGAAGCGTTACGGGATATTCCGCTTCACGCAAGGTCAAGCGGCGCACTTCTATCTTTTTATCCGTTTCCAACTGCAAATATCGAAGTCCGAAGCGGGTAAAACGTTCTTGGAAACGATTTTTGCCTTTTTTCAAGACGAAATCCACCGAAAAATTGCGCATTTGGATAATTTTACGCACCTTCCCGTCCGTCAAATGCTCGCCAAAGGCAACGGTGAGCTTGGTTTCTTCTTCCGCGTCTATCTCAAAACCAAGATACCCCACTCTTTCCTTGCCAAAATCGTAAACGCCGTCGATTTCCGTCTTTGTAGGCGTGATTTCACGGGTTTTTAATCGTTGGATAGGACGGGGAACAAAACGGCAGACAGGCGCGTATTCTTCGCAGGGCGCAAAATCCGTTCCGTTGCCGTTTACCCAGTCGTCTTCGCCGCGAAAATCATAGCCAAAGGCGTATAAAAGCTGTAAAGAGAACAAGTGATAATCGCCGCTTTGATAGGTTTTGGATATTCTTCCCTTTACGCTTGCGTTTGAGCAAAGCAAGCTTTCTCCGTCCCCGTCAATGGAAAATATCACCCCTTTCCCGTCGGCAATCCCCGATGAGAAATCGGCGTTATACGAAACGGCTTGCACGGCGATGATATTTTCTCCGTCTTTGACAAACCCGTCTAAATCCCATTCGTCGTACGCCTTTTCGTCTGGATAATCGGGATATTGACCGTATCCCACTTCCTTGCCGTTGCAAAAAACGGCGTAGTTGGTTTTGGAAGAAATACATATTTTTATTTTTTTCTGACCGTTATACGAAAAAGGAGCGAAAAATTCCGCAAATTCGTGCGTTTCAAACTTTGATTTTGGCCATATCCATTTTGCTTGCTCTATCATAACGCTCCCTTTTTAATCCGTTGCTTGTTTTTTCCCGTTTTCCCGTTTGAGAAATTTGGATTTTTTTAATACGATGTTTTTTTCGTTTCTAAATTGACTGGGCGATAAGCCGTACGTCTTTTTGAAAATATGATTAAAATGACTTAAACTGTTATAGCCCAGCTCGGAAGAAATTTCCAAAATTTTCTTTCTGGTGTTTAACAGCAATTCTTCCGCGCGGCGCAGCTTTAACATTGTAAAATAGCTGACCATAGGCGTACCGACAAACCTTTTAAACTCTCTTGCTACGTAAGGGTAGGAATACGGGACTTGCCCAACGAGTTCGTCCAACGACTTTTGCATATTTTCCTGCTTTTGCATATTTTCCAGCAGGTCTTTCAACCATTGCGGCACGTTTACCTTCTCTTTAAGTTTCAGCTTTGCCATTGCCAATTCTTTTAATAGGTCGATGATAATGCAACGGCATTTAAACTCCGCTTCCGCTACGTATTTACGGTTTGGTGTTTGTAAAAGATACGTTCGATTTAAAAGCAGCGTAGTCATCTCTTCGTCTAAATGAAAGAAGTTGTCTTCCTGCGAGTCAAACACGCCCGATTCCTTTTCTCCGAATATATCTTTCAGCTTTAAAAAATATTCGTACTTGATAACGAAATTGATTGCCAAAAAGTCTTTGCGTTTTTCTTTTTCGCATAATACGAAATGTTTGTCATCACGCAACGCCAACCAACAGTCCCCGCGATGCATTTTTCTGCTTCTATCGTTGACGTAGTTGGTAATTTCTCCCGAGATAACGCACAAAATTTCGCAAAAATCCTGATGAGTATGGGGCATAGGATAATCGTAATTTACAAATAAAAAGGAAGTTAGCGAATCTTTATTATACCAAAAAGAGCTTTGTTCGAACGTGGTATCCACCCTTTGAACAGCATGTTGCGTTTTTATCTCTTTAATTTTTTGCATTTTTTGTTCTCCCTTTGTCGAAAAATCATATAAAACGGTTTATACTTTCTTTTATGTCGGAAAGCCGACAAACACATTTAAAACATTTGTTTTACTGACGTATAAGTCAATAAAAAACAGTTTTTCCTAACCCGTCTTTCGTTATACTTCCGCCTGAAATATTCGCCCCGTCCTTTTTGTCAAAAATTTGTGTTTTTTTATCCTTAAAAAACATTTTATCATACTTTTTTAATCCCGTCAATACCCTTCTTTCACTTTTTTTGCCCTTTTTTAAGTTTTTTTTCATCTAATAAATGCAAACGCAACATTACGTTTACTATTTTACAAAAAAGTATTGCTATTTCGAGAAAAACGTGTTATAATGTTGCCACTAAAAAATGCGCATATTCGTATGCAAGCGGAGTTACTTATGAAAAGAATTACGAGTTTTTTGATAGCCCTTTGTTCTCTTTTTGCTCTGTTGCCCGTCGGCTTCGGCTGCGGCGCAGACGACGCCCCTATCAATCGCGAATTTGAAAACGTAATCGTCGTTATCGGCGACGGTATGGGTAAAAACCACATTTTGAATGCCATCGATTATTACGGTTTGGAAACCCCGTCTTTTATGGCGGATCAAAAAGGATATATCGTCACCGATTCGTTGAGCGGAACGACGGACAGCGCGGCGGGCGGAACGGCGCTTGCTACGGGTACGAAAGTAATAAACGGCAACGTAGCCTATCAGCAAGGACACAATCTTGAACGCATTACGGACATCGCAAAAGCAGCAAAAATGAAGACGGGCGTCGTTACGACGGACGAGCTGTTGGGGGCAACCCCCGCCGCTTTTTCCGCGCACGCAGCAGACCGCTCGGACGAAGTCGATATTTTGCAAACGCAGGCAACCAGCAAGGTGGATATTTTGCTTGGACAATATTCGGGTAAATATAGCTTTTACGAAGATTATTTCCTTGACCAAAACTATACGATGGTATCCACAAAAGAAGCCTTGATTGCAAATAAAAAGGCGAAAAAATTGGTCGGCAATTTCCACAACGTTGCGTCCGAGTATCTTTTCGGCGCAAGCGACCACTTCCAATTAAAGGATATGACGCAATTCGCCGTGGAATATCTGCAAAACAAAAAAGGCTTTTTCCTTATGATAGAAGGCGCGTACATAGATAAGCACAGCCATTCTAATTCCTTTGAACAAGCGATGGCGGAAATGCGTTCTTTGATTGACACGATGGAATATTTGTACGACTATGCTTCCGACGGAAAAACGGCGATTTTCTTCACAGCTGACCACGAAACGGGCGGTTTGCAGCGTTTGACAGACGAAACGGAAAATTATTATTCTCTTTACACGTCCACCGGTCACACTTCCACTAACGTGCCTTTGTTTGTAAAAAATTACGCGTTTGACGCGCAAAACTTCGGCTACGCGGCAGGCGAAACGCCACAAAACACGGTTGTTTTTGACGCCTGCAAATCCATCATTCAACCCCCTATGCAAACCGCATAAGCCCCGTACTTTTACGAATATCATACAAAAAGGAGAGCTTCATCGCTCTCCTTTTTCATTGCTGTTATTCTTGTGATTTTACCTGTTTTTTGCGTTATACTTCCGTCATTTTCGCAAAGTCTGTAACGATAATATCCTGTGCGTTGATAGGCTGGTCGCAGTTGATTTCCACCGTTTGCTCCGTACCCGCTTCTACGTCCAAATAGTTGTCCGAGTACACGCATTTATAATTGTCTTTCATCGAAATGAATACCGATTTTGCAAATTCGTTGGCTTTAATCGTAACCTTGATTTTGTTTGCGTTCACCGTTTGCGTCTTTACTTCATAATTGCTGGTAAACGCGTGATTGCGCCACATTCCGTCCGAATACAAGGTGGTTTTCTTTTGTCCGTCGTCTACGTATTCCGCAAACAAATACACCGTTTCGTCTTTGCAGTTGAAATTGACCGCTTTTGCGAAAACTTTGTTTTCCAAAGCCACGATATCCGCTTCGTCCTGATAAACGATTTTCCCGTCAAAGGTCTTTGCTCCGTATCTTACCTTGGTAGTAAACGGTTGCAGCGTATCGTTGACAACGATCAATTCCGTTACGCCCTTATTGTTTTGCACAAAGGTGACAAGTCTGGGGGCAAAAGATTTTTTCATTTGATAGTATACTTGCTTGGGTTCGCACCAATAATCGACGCAAGACCAGCTTCCCGAAGGCCAAATATCCGTATACATCCAAGCCATAAAGCCGCCCGTAACGCCTTCGCCCGCTCTTGTAAATTCCGCTTCCGCACGCATAGCTTCCGCGTGTACAAGCATCGCTTTCGCCGTGAAGTTTTCGAGCGTCGTCACTTCGCCGTACATATCCGCCGCATACTTGATTTGACGCTTTGCAAAGGTCATCGGTACGCTGCCGTAGGGATTTTCCATCAATCTATCGTCCCAAAGCTCGTTCATCGGCCAAAGCTTATCCGCGGGATAAATTTTCTTGTTCGTTTCAATCGTGTTGGGGCCCATAAGCGCCGCTTCCGAAACGAAAGGCACGCGCTTTTGCGCAACCAAATCTCTGTAAACGTCAATCCCTTCCACAAGGCTTCTTTCAAAGGAGTTGTGGTGACTTTCGCCGGAGTTAGCGTCCTGCCCAACGTCCGTCCAGCTACAAGGCGATTGTCTTGCAAAGGGACGGGTTTTATCCAAGTCCAAAATCGTGCCTTGCAACAATACGTTTACGAAGAAGTCGCCCTTCGTTATGCATCTGCCGTACGCGCCCGTTTTTTCGTTGCCGCCGCACCAATATACGAGCGATACGTGATTGCGAAGTCTTTTTACCTGATACACGACTTCTTTTAACATATTGTCGACCCATTCGGGCTTATCTTCGGGAATGTCTGCGCACGCAAGCATAATATCCTGCCATACGAGAATACCTTTTTCGTCGCAAAGGTCGTAGAAAATATCCTTTTCGTAGATACCGCCGCCCCAAACGCGAAGCATATTGTAGTTGCCGTCCACCGCTAAGTTGACAAGCTTTTCATACTTTTCGTCTTCCACGACGCCCGTGAAGCATTCCACGGGAATCCAGTTTGCGCCCTTGGCAAAAATCACTTTACCGTTGATTTCTAATTCATAGCCAAGGAATGCGTCCGCTTTGGGTTTTTCAAGCAATTTCACCGACCTAAACCCTAATTTCCCCGTTTTTTCAGCAATAATTTTGCCGCCGCGTTCTAATTGGACCTTGTAGGTATACAAAGGCTGCGCGCCATAGCCCGCAGGCCACCAAAGCTCGGGATTTTCCACGATAAAGCAAGCAAGGTTTTTCTTTCCTACCGCTTTAAAGGATTTCTTGATAAAGGTATTACTGAAAGGCTTTTCGGATACGTAATAATGCAACGTATCCCCGTCTTCTTGCACGTACGAGTTGTCAATGACCTTGCCGTTTGCGTCCATAATGGGGTTGGTATCGTAATTGAGCTCGGTTAAAAAGGTGATATTCCCTTCGTCGTCCGCAATCGTGTATACGTCTTCGATTTTGCATTGAGCGCCGTATTCCAAAACTACGTCTTGCCAAATCCCATACGCGCAAATCTTCGGCGCCCAATCCCAGCCGAAATGGCATTGCGCCTTGCGTACAAAAATTCTCGCTTCGTTGAAAATGGAATAATACCCCGACGTATCAAAGGTATCCATTTTGTTGAGCGTAGAATGCATTTCTACGCGCACTTCGTTTTTACCGAGCTTTAATACGTCCTTTACGTCGTAACGGAATTGCAAGAACATATTATCCGTGCTGCCAAGCAATTTTCCGTTTACGTAAATATCCGAATATACGTCAACGCCGTTAAACACAAGCTCGATACTTTCTTCCTTTAAAAGAGCTTCGTCCGCATTGATTTCGCCGATATATGTAAAATCCCGACGGGGAATCCAATCGTTTTCCTTTTGATTGTCGCCAAAATAGGGATTTTTTACAATCCCCGCCTTATATAAATCAATCGTAATATCCCCCGGCACTTGCGCGGGGATTTGTTTTCCGTCATACTCTAATTTCCAGTTTTGCAACGTAAGTCTTTTCATTTATGCGAGCTCCTTAAAATTTAGAAATTATCCTTTTTATACCTATGCTATGTAATTATACATTCCATTTTTCGCCGTGTCTTGTCTTTTTTGAAAAGAAAATTGTGTTTTTTTATACAAATAAAGCATGTCGCTACGCATTTATTATTTGTATCGACGCGCTTCATCGCGTACCTGCCCCGTCCATAATTCCTTAAAACGTGTATTTTCACTATTACATTATACACCTTTTTTTATAATTGTCAACACCTATTTACTCTTTTTTAATCGTAATTCACAGAAAATTTATACACGGTAATTTCGTGATATTCTTCCCCTGCCTTTAATACCGTAGACGGATAGTTGGAACAGTTTGGCGAGTTGGGATAGCCCTGCGTTTCCAAGCAAATCGCGCTATGGTTTTGATAGAGCTTTTTGCCTTGATACTCGCCTAAAACGCAAGCGGAGTACAGCTGTACCCCCGGAAGCGTGGTGAAACATTCCATCTTTCTGCCCGTTTCGCTATCGTAAACAGCGGCGCAAAGCTCCAAGCCCTTTTCCGTTTCTCTTTCAAGGCAATAGTTAAAATCGAAGCCGTTGCAACGCTTTATCAGCTCCGCATCGGAAAACATATCCTTGCCGAGCAATTTTGCGGGATAAAAGCTGTACGGCGTGCCGTCGATTTCTATGTATTCGCCGTGCGGGATAAGGTCTTTATCCACCTTGGTGATACGGCGGGATTTTATCATCAATTCCTGCCCAAGCACCGTATCCTGCCCGCCGATATTGAAATAGGAATGGTTGGTTAAATTGCAAACCGTATCCTTATTAGAAAGGGCGAAGTATTCGATTTTCAGCTCGTTTTCGTCCGTTAAGCAAAACGCAACCTTCACCTTTAATTCCCCCGGAAAGCCGCCTGCTCCGTCGGGGGAAGTATGGGATAAAACAAGCGTATCGTTTTCTATATCCGCAGACCAAATTACGCGGTCGAAATTAGAAGAATATCCGCCGTGCAAGGTGTTGCTCTTTTCGTTGGCTTCCAAGCGATACTCCGTTCCGTTCAAGGTAAACCTTGCCCCTTCGATACGGTTGCCGAAACGCCCGATTGTAGCCCCGAAATAGGGATTTTCTCCGTAATAGTCTTCGGGTTTTGCGCAGCCGACGATCAAATCGTCAAAATTCCCCTTTTTAT
>JBGVRC010000002.1:0-3076 GCA_045128055.1 Candidatus Scatosoma sp.
TAATTAAAAGCATTGAAGACGGCTGGGAACAAAAGTACGGCACACGCGACGACAAAGTGCTTAAAGAAAAGCTCGCGGGCATGGAAAAGGAACGTGACGAACTTAAAGCCGACTTTGATGCAAAGTTGCAGGAAGCGGAACAAATTTTGGCGGGTGCTTGTGTATGAATGCCCTCCAATTAGCAAACAAGGTTTCCGAACTAAAGGGGCGCCGATGGGCGGCTGAAAACGCGCTGAAAACGGCGGAAAAGGATGTTGCCAATGCACGCGCACACCTTGAGGCGACAAACGGCTTAAAAGCGGTTGTTCAGCAAGTAGCAAAGGAAACCCAAGACAAACTTCGCCTCCGTTTTGAAGCCATTGTTCAAGCGTGTTTAGATGCAGTTTTCCCCGGTGCATATAAATTTATGATGGAATTTATTTCGCGCCGTGGGCAAGTTGAAGTCGATATGTGGTTGGACAAGGACGGGACGCGAATGGACCCGTTAGACAGCAACGGCGGCGGCGTTGTGGACGTTATGAGCATCGCCCTTCGCCTTTGTTGCCTTACCCTTTCGGCAAATAGCCGCGTTTTGTTGCTGGACGAACCTTTTGGGCATTTGCGCGGCGAAGCACGCGAACGCCTTGGGGCATTGCTTGCCATAATTTCCGAACGCCTTAATGTTCAGATTTTTATGGTTGGTGACGTTGCTGGAAATGTTGTAAGCGGTAACGAATTTAGAATTGCAAAGGTTGCCGGAATTAGCGTTGTAAAGGAAAGCGCGTAATGGTAGACTTTGAAGCAATTTGTAAGCAACTGGACATTCCTTACTGGACAAGCGGAAAAAACAACGCGCCCGGCTGCATTACTATTCATTGCCCATGTTGCCCGCCGGACAACCCGGACCCAAGCCGACACGGCAATTTAAACCCGGAAGACGGTTCTTATTCGTGTTGGCGCTGCAAGGGTTCACATCCGGCGGTCGTTATTGCACGCGCCGGGCGTTGCAGCGTGCAAGCGGCAAGCGATTTAATTCGCAAGTACACCACCGGGGTCGTAAAGCCAAAACGCGAAGCCGTGCAAATGGCTTCCAGCATTACGCTCCCCGGAAGCTATACCCCGCAAGAAATGCACACAAAGTATCTAGAGGGGCGCGGCTTTAATGTTGAAGAGCTTGAATTTTATCATGGCATACGCTACACGGGAATGATGGAAAAGTGGAACGGCGTGGATTGGGGATGGCGCGTTATTATACCAGTATTTGACCGCCGGAACAACCTTGTATCGTTTCAAGGGCGTGCGCTCTTTAAGCAACAAGACCCGCGCTATTTGTTTCCGCCAAAAGAACGACAAATTCGCGATTGCAAAACTTTGCTTTATGGCGCCGAACTTTGCGGCAATAACAAAGATTTGCTAGTTGTGGAAGGCGTGATGGATGCGTGGAAATTGGGTGCTGGTGCCGTTTGCACTTTTGGCTCCAGCGTTACCGATGCGCAAGTTTTGGAAATGGCAAATTGGCGCCGGGTGTTTATTGCGTTTGACAACGAACCCGCCGCCATTGAACACGCCCGCGACGTTGCAAAGCAACTTTCATCGCTTGGGGTTGAAGCCTATATCGTAAATACTGATTTTGGGTTAAACCCGGACGGGACAGCGCGTGACATTGGTGATTTGCCTATGGACGACGCCCGTGCATTTAGGCGGCAAGTTTTGGGCAAATAAACGCAACTTGCTATAATATGGCAACCTAAACAAAAGGAAAATAAAAATGGTACAGACAGAAAAGACAAAAATGGTTGACGCTATGCGTGCAGTAATGCCGGGCGTTGAAAAGGGAACAAGCGGCATTGAGGGAGCAAACCTTTTCCTCTTTAAGGATAACCGCCTTTTCACCTATAACGGCGTTACTTCCGTGAGCGTGCCTTTTGAAATGGGCGGCGTGAAGTTTGGCGTTAAGGCGGCGGACATTTTTGCGTTTGTGAGCAAGTTGGATAATTTGCTTGTGAACATTGACCTTGTTATGGACAAGGAAGACCCGGCAAAGGTGAAATCTATTAAGGTAACAAGCGGCAAGGCAAAGGCGAATTTTGCTTTGGCGGACACCAGTGAAATCGAAAAGTACCTTGAGGGCATTGCCTTTGAAGTTGGCAATCCTTGCCCGGAAAACTTTGCCGAAGCGTTTGCGCTTACAACAATCAAGAACAACATTCACGCCGAAATGAAGGGCGTTGTAACTACAAAAATCGGCGACAAAACCTTCCTTGCAGCAAGCGACAAGCGCCGAATTTCGGTGCATGAACTGAACGGCGAAATGGAAGAATTTAAGGTGGACGACGACGTGCTTGCTGACGCTTTGAAGTTGGGCAACCCCAAGACTTACGCCATTGTTGGACCGTGGTTGCATTTGGGTTTTGATGGCGACGTGACCTTTAGCTGCATCCGACAGGACCTTTCCCAGTTTAACGCGCCGCAAATGCTGCAAGCAATGGACAGACTTTACACCATCGCCCCGGCGGTTGAAGGCAAGCTCCCGAAGGCTTTGCCGGAAGCCATTGCACGCGTTTCCGCACTTGCAGACGTTGCAAATGCAAACACGGGTTTGACGGCTCGCCTTACGTTTACGCCGGAAGGAATTACCGCTTACACCGAAAAGAGCGGGAGCGGCAACGCCGAGGAACTTGTGCCGTGGGATGCCGACGTTAAGTTTGCAAACGATGGCGAAGCGGTTTGCGCTTGGGTTTCGATTAACATTTTGCTTGAAGCTGGTAACAAGGTGACAGACTTTAAGGTTGTTTGCACCAACCCGGAACGCAAGAGTTACGCCTTTTTGTTTACTGGTGAAAATTACAAGGCGTTGGTCGGCGGCATTACGCTGAAGGACGAACAAAAGTAAAAAACGGCTTTGGTTGCCATAAGACCAAAGGGCGCCAAATTGCTATAATAAGGCAACGCGGCGCCCTTATTTTTTGGAGTAAGCATTAGCAATGATTAACACGAAAAAACGAATAACTTTTGATATTGAAACATACAAAGCGGCGTTTATTGTAACGGCTTTAAAAGACGGGCAAGAGTGGCAAGAATATGTCGTTTGCCCCAG
>JBGVRC010000003.1:0-44607 GCA_045128055.1 Candidatus Scatosoma sp.
GTTATTATTCGATGTATATGAACGGTGCAAGAGTGCTCAATCTTGCAGAAACGACGAATACGGGTTGGGGATGCGTACTTAATACGGCAATCGGTACGACGGGTACGAAAAAGATTGGTCTTTCGTCGTATAACGGTAAAATGACTGTATCGAACTGGGGCTATTCCACGGATGCAAGTGTTATTGCACAATACGCATAAGACAAAATAACAAGAAAGCGTTTTAACGGTTTAACGCTAAAACGCTTTCTAAAACAAAATTTAAAACGGTGGGGAACGGTGGACGGCTTTTTGAAAGAGAAATATCGAAAAGTAGGTCGCTGTTCCCTTATCGTCTTTTACAGTATTGACAAAAAAAATTATTATATTATAATAATTATATTGAAAAACGGCATAGAATTGCCGTAAGGAGAAGATGAAATGAAAAACGTAGAAATCAATTTTCATCAAAATAATGGAAAAATAAAACCGATGCACGCGGTAAACAACGGTCCTGTTGGTAGCGGTGTGCGTGGAAAAACGGGGAACTTTGCGACATATCAGGATGCAAAAATTCCTTTTGCGCGTTTGCATGACAGCGCGCATTATAGTGGTTACGGTGGAGAATGGTCGGTGGACGTTCATCGCATATTTTGCGATTTTAACGCAGATGAAAACGATCCGAATTCCTATGATTTCACGCCGACGGATAAATATTTGAAAAATATCCAAGACGCAGGGACAAAAGTTTACTATCGTCTTGGCGCAAGTATAGAACATGGTAAAAAATATGGTACGTATCCCCCCAAGGATTATGCAAAGTGGGCAAGAATTTGCGAACACATTATTTTGCACTATAATGAGGGTTGGGCAAACGGTTTCCATATGAATATTGAATATTGGGAAATTTGGAACGAACCCGATTGCGTAAATGCTGACGGGAGCAATCCTTGCTGGCAAGGTACGCGTGAGGATTTCTTGGAATTCTATGAGATTGTCGCAAAATACTTAAAGGAGAAATTCCCCGCCTTGAAGATTGGCGGACCGGCTATTTGTTGGCTTGGTAGCGGTATGGCGGAAGAATTCTTAAAGTATGGCAAGAAAAATAACGTGCCTTTAGACTTCTTTTCTTTCCACGGTTATACGAATGACCCGAAATGGTTTAAAAAACTTTGCTATGAGGGCAAGGAATTGCTTGAAAAGTACGGCTACAATAAGACGGAGTTGCATTTGAACGAGTGGAATTATATCCGCGGATGGTTGGATGAAGAATGGAAATATTCTTTGCGTAGCGAAAAGGGGTTGAAAGGCTCGTCTTTTGTTGCTGCGGTAATGTGCGAAGGACAGGCTTCGCCTTTGGATATGCTGATGTATTACGACGCTCGTCCCTGCGGAATGAATGGCATTTTTCATACGGATACCTTTGAGCCGTTGAAAACTTACTATGTTATTAAGGCGTTTTCTTCGCTCTATGGCTTGGGAGGCTCCGTAGGTGTGGAAGCTGATGAAAATGCGTATGCTTGCGCTGCGCTTTTCGAAAACGAGAGCGCAATTTTGCTTACGCATTATAACGACAACGACGAAACTCCGTCGGAACTTTTCAAAGTGGAGATGGACGGCTTTACCGGTGAGAATGGCGTTCGCGCGGAAGTGTTCGTTGTGGATGAGAAAAACGATTTGACTTTCGTGAAGGAAGAATATTTTACGGGTGAGAAATACTCCTTACTCTTAAAAGCTGATTTGTTTACTACTTATTTGATTAAACTCTATAAATTGAATTAAGGAATACAAAATGGAAAAATCAGAACTTTGTATTGACGTAGCAACGGTCAGTTGTATGGAAAAATTGAAGGTGGAAAGCGAGTGGACAATGCTCGAAACTCGCGGCGTAACCTTGAAAAACCAAAAGCACCGCTTTCAGCTTGTGATGAAAAACAAGCAGGTTTGGGCGCTGTATGAAAACCGCGTTGTCGTAACGGGAGATTTAGCGCCGTATATCACTTTAAGTGTAATTGACTGTGTGCCTGCGGAATATACCTTTATCGGTAAGACGGACGATTATTATTTGGGCGGTTCGGGCGTGTACCCCGACGTAATCCGTCCTTATAGATGCGGGGATATTGTTCTGCCTCCAAGCGGAAATAAATGCTTGTGGGTATGCGTAGAGCCGAAAGAAACTCTGCCTATCGGTATTCATAAAATCGGTTTTCAAATCTTGGATAAAGACGGCAAGCTGATGAGGGAAACGGAATACGAACTGGAAGTTATAGACGCTTGTTTGCAGTCTGCTCCCATCAAAAAGACGAATTGGATGCACTACGACAGCATTTGCCGTATGCATGGTGTAGAACCGTTTTCTTTGGGGTTTTATAAAGCATTTGAAAACTATTTGTCCGCATACACGCGTTCGGGGTTTAATATGCTTTTAACGCCGATTTTCACGCCGGCGCTCGATACCTATGTCGGCGGCGAAAGAATGACGGCGCAGCTGATCGGCGTAAGCAAAGACGGCGATAGCTATACCTTTGATTTTTCCAAGTTAAAAGAGTTTTTGGATTTTGTTTTTGCGCGGGGGATAGAATATATCGAATTCTCGCATTTGTTTACGCAATGGGGCGGCGCGCATTGTCCGAAAATTATGGCTTTGGTAAACGGCAAGGAAGAAAAAATCTTCGGCTGGGAAAGCGATTCCTGCGGAGAAGGATATCAGGCGTTTTTGAACGCATTCTTACCTGAGTTGGTTGCATTTATCAAGCAAGAAGGGGTAGAGGATAAGTGTAGTTTCCATATCACGGACGAGCCGAACGAAAAGCACGTAGAACGCTACAAGGCTTGCAGGGATTCGGTGAAAAAGCATATTGGTAATATGCCTACTATGGACGCGCTCAGCCATTACGAATATTACGAAAAGGGGCTTGTGGATATTCCCGTACCCGAACTTCGACACGTTGACGAGTTTTTCAAAAACAACGTACAAAACATGCTCGTATATAATTGTTGCGAGCCGTCGGACGGATATTATAGCAATCGTTTCATTAATATGCCTTCGCAACGAACAAGAGTATTAGGCTTACAGCTTTATGAAACGAACGTAAACGGTTTCTTGCATTGGGGCTTTAACTTCTATAACAGCGGACTTTCGTATGCGGAAATCAATCCGTATGCGGTAACGAATGCAGGCGGAGCGTTCCCCCCTGGTGATGGATTTATCGTGTATCCGAACGGCGACGGCGTAAATCTTTCTATGCGTTCGGAAATTATAGGTATGGGTTTTGAAGACTACGACTTGCTGTACACGTTAGAAAAGAAAATCGGCAAAGAGAAAGTGCAAGAAATGCTGAAAAACGAAGGCGTTTCTGGCTATACTGTATATCCGAGAGATGCTGCTTGGCACACGGAGTTTATTGAGAATGTAAAGCATCTATTGGCTAAATAAGCAATCGTAAAAGGGGTAGGCTTATGAATTTTGAGAATTATAAAAATATTTTCATTGCGCAAAATGAAGACGATGAAGTGATTTTGAAACCTTGTCAAGAACCTGCTACGTTTCACTTTACTTGTGACAAGAGGGAAGATAAGGCATATAAATTATTCGTTTCAGGTGAAACGGGGATGTTTTATCTTTGGCGTGGGGAAATTGATTATCCCATCACTTATCATACGCTTACCGATGCACTTTGCAATACGACAACGAGAAAAGCCCAGTTTAGCTTGAACGTATCAAGAGAAAAAACGGAAGACTTTGAATGGCGCGTTTACAAGAAGGTTATGTGGAAACCAGTGCTTTCCTATTTGGAATTAACGCCTTTTAGCGAACAGTGGAAAGTTGGTTTTTGGGTAAAAACGAAAAACTTGCGATTAGCTGACGGTGGTAAATTGCTAATGAGAGTGCGTGTGTACGAAAAGAAGGAAGGCTTGCATCGTCAATCTATTGAACAGCCTCTTGCGCAAGAGTTGGAAATTCCTATCGAACAAGGTTCTTGTGATTGGATAAAAATCGAAAGAGAGTTGGTTGTTTCCGAAAGTAAAACGGCATTTGTGGGTGTTTGGTTTGAAGGTGTAAATTATACGGGAGAAGTGTATATTGAAACGCCGTTTTTGGTTTCCGAAAATGGATATAATGTTTTACCCGATTTTTCTATCACGCAACCAAGCAGAGAAAAATTTGGTTGGGCTGCTGAAAATTTAAGTCGCAAAGAGTGGCCTAAATTTGCAGTTTGTTTGAATGGTACGGAAATATTTAGAGGCGAGAGATTTGAAAGAATTCATAGAAACGCAAATTGGGAAATTGATATTCCCCGCGAAATTATTGCGAAAGAAAACGAATTGAGTATTCAACTCATTTCCGATTATTATTCGCCTACGCCGTATTCCATTAAAGAGGTTCGTTTATTGGAACAAAATGGCGGTGTTTTATCCATTATCGCTACACCTGAATTTGCGGTAACAGGGAAATGTTTCCCTGTTTTGATTAAGACGGAGAAAGATGCGGCTACCGTAATCTTAAATGGAGTAAAAACTTATCATTTTTATGAAAAAGGTTTGCAAGTTATTAAGCTCGATGCAGACATGGTATGCGCTAATGAACAGTTTTTGATAGAGTGCGATGGCGTTAAAGTGTATGGTGTAATTCCTCCTGTTATAGAAAAAGCGGAAGATAACGTTATTACTGGTACGGGAGATATGATTTATATTGCCCAAGACGAGAGTGAAGTTGAAGAATATTTAAGCTGGTATTTGTCTAATAATCTCGGCGACTTTTTGACAATACGTCCGTCATATAGATGGTCGTCTACTCGAAAAGTGAACGAGAATGTATGGAGAAAAGCAAAAAAAGTTTTGAACGAATACGGGATTAAGTATGTACATATGGTGGATGGACGGGAAACGCCAGGTTTTGCATCGAATCCAAGCATTGAAACTTTAAGTTCGCCGAGCTTTTTAGGACGTCAAGCCCACGAAAAAGACGGTTGGGTGTTATATCACGGAATCAATTCCCTTGCTTATGGGAATATCAACGCTTGGCAAATTGAAGATATGAAAATGCGCTTGGCGGAAGAAAATCCTGACAATGCCAATATTGGTAACAAAGCTGACACAAAAGAATACGAGTCTACGTGTGCTTATGTTAATCGCAATCCGAACAAGCCTCACGATTTGAAGTTGGGGGCAGAATATACGGTGGAAAGGTTGAAAACGCTGCGCAGGGATTGTACTCGCCATACAGGGCCGACGGTGCAATATCGACCTTTCTTACAGGCGGGATTTAATTGGGTAGGGTTGGAAACAACTTATACGTCGTTGGAACCGCATATTGCATTCTTGCGCGGTACTGCCAAAGCTTATGGATTAAAAGCATGGGGTGTGCATAATGCAATACAATGGTCGTCCACACCGCACGATACGCCTGAACGCTTTAGACGTTTCCGCTTGTCACTGTATGGGTCATATTTGCAAGGCGCAACCGATATCAATACAGAAGAAGGGCTTTGGCGCTTGGAAGAATATTACAGCGGGTTTCATCGCTTGAGCGATGCGTGCGTCGGGCATAGAAAACAACAAGAAGATTTTTACCGTTACACATCTACACATTCGCGTACTGGTAAATTTTATACGCCTATGGCATTATTCCAAGGTAAGTATGATCCATGGAAGGGCTTTGGCAACGGCGGCCCTTGTGGCTGGCACGCAGATTATGGTGAGTCGGAAAAGAGTTGGCAATTATTAAAGACCTTCTATCCGTTAAGTCTGCCAGGAGAACCTTTGTATTTCCACAACTGTCCTGCGGATAAACCTATGGGCTATTATACAGGCACGCCGAATGGTAATATTGACGTCTTGCCGATTGAAGCTGATTTGGACGCATTGCAGGATTATCAAACAATAGCTTTTGTAGGCTACAATTACGCTGAAAAAGAAACGTTTGAAAAACTGGAAAAATATGTTCGCATGGGCGGCAAGCTCGTCTTGACAAGAGCGCACCGCACCATTACAACGCAGTATGAAGACGTTTGCGAGAAGAATTTAGCGTACGATGAAAGTATTCCTTTTGGCTTTGCAGACGGTAAGCAAGTCTTTGAAAAGGATTTTTATAATGGGCGCGAGATAGACGTTTGTAAAAATGCACTAGATGCTTGTGAGGTTCTCAAGTACACAGATAACGGCAATCCGCTCGTTTGTCGGTATACCGTAGGCGATGGCGAAGTGATTTTGTTCAACATTAACGCGTACCCTGCGCATCCTGCGATTCAGGATTTATATGAAAATATATTAAAAGAAGTGCAAGCGCAGGCGGTCGCGAATGAAAGCGTTTGGATGGCTACGGATGAAAGCGTGCAATTTGCTGTTTACAACCAAGAAGACGGCGCAAAGCACGTGTATATCCTTGCTGTTGACTGGTATAGAGAACCGTCGTATTTGCGTACATGCTCCCTTCGAATTGCTGATAAAACATATAGTATTCAAATTCCCTTCGGTGTAATGTATAAATGTGTTATCCATAATAACGTGGGGGCGTATTGCCATAGCGAAAGGGGTGAAGTGCTGGCAGTTACCGATCAATATATTAGAGTTCAGGGTATCGGTAGGCAGACATTCTCGCTGTTAAAAGATGGTATAGAAAAAACTATCGAAATTGATTTTTTACAAGCTTCCATCGTGGAAATTTCCATCAACGAATAAAGATTAAGCATAGGAGTAAACTATGATTTATTTTGAGCAATCCAATAAGACTTTTTATTTGGAAAGCAAAAACGTAACGTATGCGTTCCGTGTTCACGAATTAGGTTTTTTGAACCATTTATATTACGGAAAGCGTATTCCAAGAGAAGACCTTGCGTTTAGCGTTTTTCAAGCGGATCGCGGACACGGTACAGGCTTGCCGTATGGTACACGGCGGGATTCATTGGACGTTTACCATAACGAATGTCCTACCTTTGGCAGAAGCGATTATAGAGAGAGTATGCTTACGTTTGATTTTAACGGCGTTCGCGTAACCGATTTGGTGTACGATGGGCATACCGTGTACGAAACGAAACCAAATTTGGAAGGGATGCCGTCGGTAAAGGGTGGACAAACGCTTGCCGTTTCTTTGAAAGATAAAGTACACAAAGTAAAAGTAGTTTTGTACTATACCGTTTTTGAAGACTTACCCGTTATTTTACGTCATACGGAAATTTACAATGAAGGGGAAACGTCTTTTACGCTGGATAGAGCTTTCTCGTGTTGCGTAGATTATCCCGATAAAAACTGGGAAGCGATTACTTTGCCGGGTGCGCATTTAAGAGAACGCGTGATGGAACGGACGAAGCTTTCTCACGGCACGTTTACGGTGGATAGCTGTCGCGGTGTTTCTTCGTCGCAAATGAATCCGTTTATTGCCCTTGTTCGCAAAGACACGAACGAGAATCAAGGCGAGGCATACGGCTACAATCTTGTATATAGCGGTAATTTTGCATTCAAGGCGCATATTGGTCAAAACGACGAAGTGCGTTTGGTCGGCGGTTTGAATGATTATGATTTCTCGTGGGAAGTAAAACCGAACGAGAAATTTGTCACGCCTGAAGTCGTTATGGTGTACTCAAATGAAGGCTTGGGCGGTATGAGCAGAGCTTTCCACGATTTATACCGTAACTACTTAATCAACGATAGATTTGTGAAAAAGGCAAGACCGATTGTTATCAACAACTGGGAAGCGACTTATTTCGATTTTAATACGGAAAAGCTTTGCAATATCATTGATTCCGTACATGGTACGGGCATTGATACATTCGTTTTGGACGATGGTTGGTTTGGCGTGAGAAATACGGACAAATCGGGGCTTGGCGATTGGTTTGTTAACTTGGACAAGCTTCCGCAAGGCTTAACGCCGATTATCGACCACGCGCACAAGAATGGATTGAAGTTCGGGCTTTGGTTCGAACCTGAAATGGTGAATGGCAACAGCGATTTGTACCGCGCGCACCCCGATTGGATTATTCACGCGGACGGTATCGACGCTTGCGTAGGGCGCGACCAGTACGTGCTCGATTTAACGCGCGAAGAAGTAAGAGATTATATTGTAAACTCAGTATCTAAAATTTTGCGTGAAAATGCCATTGATTATGTAAAATGGGATATGAACCGCGCCTTGACGGACAATTATTCCGCTTGGCTTGGCAAAAACGGTAAGGAATTCGCACATAGATATGTACTTGGATTGTACGATATTTGCGAAAGATTGATAAACGGTTTCCCGCATATCTTCTTTGAAGGCTGTGCAAGCGGCGGTTGCCGTTTCGATCCTGCAATGCTGTATTATTTCCCGCAAATTTGGACGAGCGACGATTCGGACGCGTATATGCGTACCTTTATTCAGTATGGTACGAGCCTTTGCTATCCCTTGTCGGCGCAATCCTGCCACGTTTCCGTGTGCCCTAACCATCAATGCGGACGTGTAACGCCGTTTGATGCAAGAGCGGATATCGCGCATTTGGGTGCAACGGGGTATGAACTTGATACAACCAAATTAAGCCAAGAAGAGTTATTGAAAGTCAAAGAACAAGTCGAAAAATACAAGGGTATGGAAGACTTGGTGTTGAATGGTGATTTGTACCGTTTGAACAATCCTTTGGAAGAAAACTTGTTTGCGGAAATGCTTGTGTCGAAAGACAAGTCGCAGGCGCATATTACGGTGATGCGACCTTTGTGCCGTCCCAACAGTGAATGTATCAGGGTTTATCCGAAAGGCTTGGACGAAAATACGATATACAGCGTAGCGGAAGCGAACGTAACGAAAACGGGCGCAACGCTGATGAACGTGGGCTTAATTGTAGGATTCCCGTCGGGGGATTTCCAAACGAGAACGTTTACGTTGAAGAAGGTATGATGTTGATTGGTTTTGAAATTTAATAGGAGTATTCTATGAAAAAAATATTAACATGGATATTAACTATTGTGGGTTTTCTTGTTGGTTTGTCTACGCTTTTCTATTTGATAGCAGAACCCAAGGTTAAAAAAGAGGATATTGTGATTCAGACAAATGTATATATTCATTCAGTGGAAACATGGATTGGATATGATGTTAATGGTTCGATATATAATATTAAGAAACTAACGGTAAATGTAAATTATTATTCAGAATCTGGCGAAGTTATAATGCGTAGAGCTGTGAATCTTTATAAATATCAGAATGTTGCGAGCTTAAGTTACAATCTTGATACATTTCACGAGACACCTGTTAAAACGGAAGTAGAAAGCATTTCCGTTGAGCTTTATACAGAAAGGAGTATTATTGTGATGGTAATAAGTTTTGTTGTCGGTCTCGTTGGACTTTGGAAGATTGTATTCGCTCCTCTTAAAGAAAAATGGTATTAAATAAAGCAGTATATAGCGTAGCGGAACTCGCTTTAACGAAAACGGGCGCAACGCTGATGAACGTTGGTTTAATCGTAGGATTCCCGTCGGGGGATTTCCAAACGAGAACGTTTACGTTGAAGAAGGTGTAATGTTGATTGGTTTTGAAATTTAATAGGAGTATTCTATGAAAAAAATATTAACATGGATATTAACTATTGTGGCTTTTATTTTTGGGATAGCATGCATTATTTACATTGTAAATCCACATAAATTTGAAAGAGAAGATATAAAGGTTGATATGACTACTTATGAGACTGTATATAATCATGGGGTAGAAGTGACGGTTGGCTATGATTTTCCTTATGTCGGATATGATATACAACAATTACATGTTCGGATAACTTTTTATTCTAAAACGGGCGAAATGGTACGCTCTGCTACTGTTCTTCTACAAAAAAACCATAAAGTTGATATTCAAAGATATGATATAAATCACTTTCCGCATCAAAAACTTCCTGTCAAAGTTGAAGTTGAAGATGTTTCCGCTGATATTCTTATGAAACCTTACATTTTTTTGATGGTAATAAGTTTTGTTGTTGGTCTCGTTGGACTTTGGAAGATTGTATTTGCTCCTCTTAAAGAAAAATGGTATTAAATAAAGCAGTATATAGCGTAGCGGAACTCGCTTTAACGAAAACGGGCGCAACGCTGATGAATGTGGGCTTAATTGTAGGATTCCCGTCGGGGGATTTCCAGACGAGAACGTTTACTTTGAAGAAGGTATGATGATGAAAAATATTTACGTAGTAGGAAGTATCAATACTGACTTGGTTATCAATACGCCGTATATGCCCAAGGCAGGCGAAACGCTTACGGGCAACGGTTTTTTCACGGCGCATGGTGGTAAAGGTGCAAACCAAGCGGTGGCGGCGGCGCGTCTTGGCGGTAAAGTCAAAATGTGCGGTTGCGTTGGTAATGACGATTTTGGGTTAAGCGCCATCAACGCTTTGAAAGTAGAAGGCATTGACGTAGAAAACGTGCGCAAAATAGACGGCGTACCGACGGGTACGGCGGTGATTATCGTAGAAAACGGCGATAACCGTATCATCTTGGATAAGGGTGCGAACGGGCAGCTGACGGAAAACGATATCGACAAAGCGTTGGAAACAGGGCAGGCTGGGGATATTTACGTAACCCAGCTTGAAAACCCGATTGAGATCATCGGTTACGGCTTAAAAAAGGCGAAAGAAAAGGGGATGTTTGTCGTTCTCAACCCCGCGCCTGCGAATACGGAAATCGAGCCGTGTTTGGGGTATTGCGACCTGCTTACGCCCAACGAAACGGAAGTGGAGCTGTTGGGTGGCAGAGAAAAGCTGCTTGGACAAGTGGATACGTTGCTGGTAACGCTTGGCGGCGACGGCTTTGAAATTATCACCAAAAACGCGAAAAAGGCATACCCATGTATTAAAATAACGCCCGTAGACACTACGGCGGCAGGGGATACGCTTTGCGGCGGTTTGGTTGCTATGCTAGCGGAAGGAAAGACATTGGAAGAAGCCGCGCAGTTCGGTAGTAAAGCCGCGTCTATCGCTTGCACAAGAAAGGGCGCTCAACCTTCTATTCCGACGAGAAAGGAAGTAGAGACTTGGGAAGAGGGAAACTAATTGAAGATGGAACAAAGCAAAGATATTTATAAAAGAAGTCGCTTTTTATATATTTTAGAGGCGACGTTTGAATATTTTATTTCCCTTTTGGTGACGGGGGCATATCTTGCAAAATTGACGGATGCTATCGGTATGAATGATACGATGACAGGCATTTTGACGTCTTTCGTATCTCTTGGTTGCGGATTTCAAATTATTGCAATATTTTTAGCTAATAAACGTCCTGTTAAGCGTTGGGTGACGGTATTACATAGCTTAAATCAGTTAGCTTTTGCCTTGATTTATCTCTTACCGTTTATTAACCTATCACCGACGGTGAAAGTAGCGGTATTTATAACCTTTTTGCTTATAGGGCATATTATCAACAATGTTGTGAATTCTCCAAAGATAAATTGGTTTATGTCGCTTGTGGATGATAAAAAGCGTGGGCGTTTTACTGCGAGCAAGGAAATGGTTTCTTTGATTGGAGGGATGGTATTCTCTTTTGCGATGGGAGCAGTAATCGACCATTTTGAAGCAATAGGCAATCTTAACAGCGCATTTATCGTGTGTGGTATAAGTGTATTTGTATTGATGCTGTTGCATAGTGCAACGCTGATTTTTGCAAAAGAAAAACCTGTTGAGGAGTCGGAAAAGCTTTCCACAAAACAGCTTTTGGGTGAACTGATTAGGGATAAAAATTTGCTTAAGGTTATTCTGGTTTCGGTGCTTTGGAATATCGTAAGCTATTCAGCAACCCCTTTTTATGGTTCGTATCAAATTAAAGAGCTTGGCTTTACGATGACATTCGTTTCTATTTTATCTGCGGCATATGCGATTGTAAGAACAATATTTTCCACGCCGATGGGTAAATTCGCAGACAAATACTCATTTGCAAAAATGTTAAATATTTGTTTCATCATCATGCTTGTAGGGTTTGGTATTAATATTTTTACCGTACCTGAAAATGGTAAGGTTTTTTATACGATATACTATATGCTGAATGCTATTGCGATGGCAGGGATAAATAGTGCGGTAATCAATCTTATTTACGATTATGTCGACAAAGAAAAACGAGTGGGTGCGCTTGCCTTAAAGAGTACGTTGGCAGGGTTTGCTGGATTTTTTACTACGCTTGCAATTAGTCCCTTAGTCTCGCATATTCAAGAGAGTGGAAATATGTTCTTGGGAATGAACGTATATGCACAGCAGGTTGTTTCTGCAATAGCGGCAATCTTACTTGTTGTGTTAATTGTTTATTTGAATTTAGTCGTGAGAAAAATACGAAAGGTATAAAAGGTATAAGAATATGAAGAAAGTACAAAAGATTGCAATTATGACGGGCGGTGGGGATTGTCCTGGATTAAACCCCGTAATCCGCGCGGTTGTTAAGACCGCTATTTTCAAGTACGGCTTGGAAGTAATGGGTGTTCGTCACGGCTATCACGGGCTTTACCACGGCGACTTCATCAAGCTTGGCTTGGAAGACGTAGAAGAAATTATCACCAAGGGCGGTACGATTTTGTACAGCTCTAACAAGGATAATTTATTCCAGTACCCTGTAAAAGACGCAGACGGCAACTTCGTCCGCGACGAAAACGGCAAGCTCACCTACGAGGATGTTTCTGACGTAGCGGTAGAGCATTTGAAGGGGGCAGGTATTGATGCATTGTTTATTTTGGGTGGTGATGGTACGCTTACCTCCGCAAGAGATTTCTCTCGTAAGGGCGTAAACGTGGTTGCTATTCCTAAGACAATTGACAACGATTTGGCAAACACCGATTATACCTTCGGGTTCGATACGGCAATTTCTGTAGCTACGGACGGACTTGACAGAGTGCGTACCACGGGTATGTCACACCATAGAATTATGGTAGTGGAAATTATGGGCAGAGGCGCAGGCTGGATGACCTTGCACGCAGGTATTGCAGGCGCGGCGGATGCGATTTTGATTCCCGAAATTCCTTACGATATTAACAAGGTGGCGGATAAGATTAAAGCGGATAAGGCAAACGGTAAAGAATTTTCTATCGTTGCTTGCTCCGAAGGCGCGAAGTCCTTGGACGGCAAGCAGGTCGTTGC
This sequence comes from Candidatus Scatosoma sp., assembly GCA_045128055.1. Taxonomy (GTDB): domain Bacteria; phylum Bacillota; class Clostridia; order Christensenellales; family Borkfalkiaceae; genus Scatosoma. The sequence continues at coordinate 13,040 of JBGVRC010000003.1, forward strand.
AAAGGTTATCGAAGACAGCGCGGACTCCATCCGTTTGGGCGGCGTAGGCGCAGTAGTTGCCGACCAACTTGAAAAATTGACGGGTTCGGAAGCAAGAGCAACCACGCTTGGTCATATCCAAAGAGGCGGTACGCCTACGGCGCACGATAGAGTATTGTCTTCCCGTTACGGGTATGCTGCGGTAGAGCTTTGCATGCAGGGCAAATTCGGCAGAATGGTGGCTTTGCAAGGAGACGAAATCGTAGACGTTTCGTTGGAAGACGTAATCGGTCAAAAGACGAAGAACGTAGATCCTAACGGCGAGCTTGTTACGCTTGCAAAAGCAATGGGCGTTTGCTTTGGTGATTAAATATGAAAAAAGAAGCATTTGGGAAAGTAGACGGAAAAGAAGTATATAAATACACGTTGACGGGCGATAACGTTTCGGTGGATGTGTTGGACTTTGGAGCAACCATACAAAGCTTATATGTAGACGGAATAAACGTCGTGCAAAGTTTTGAAACTGCGGAAGATTATAAGTTGCGCGGTGGATACGTGTGCGGTGCAATCGGGCGTGTTGCAAACCGCATTGCAAAGGCAAAGTTTACCTTAAACGGACAAGAATATAAACTCACCAAAAACGAAGGGGAGAATCAACTTCACGGCGGTTTGCAGGGCTTTCATCATAAGTTCTACGAGGTGAAAGAAATTGAAAACGGGCTGAAAATGACCTGTGTTTCTCCCGACTGCGAAGACGGTTATCCCGGACGGCTTGTGTTTACCGTAGAATTTATTTTAACGGGTAGAACATTGAGTATTGAATATTCGGCTGTTTCCGATAAGGATACAGTATGGGCACCTACGCATCATTTCTATTTCAATATGAACGGACCAATTGGTTATGCAAATTCTAATCATTTGACGATTTATGGGGATACTTATACTCCCGTAGATAAGGAGTTGATTCCGCTTGGTTATAAGGCTGACGTAACGGGTACGCCGTTTGATTTCCGCAAAGGAAAGAGAATTGGCCAAGATAAGACGGAACTTGGGATTTACGACCATAACTTTATGTTGAATAGCGAACACGCAGCAACAATGGTTGGCGACATATCGGGCTTAAAGATGGAAGTCTATACGGATATGCCAGCAATACAAATGTATACGGGTGCAGGAAAAGAAGAAACTCGAAATGCCGAGAAAATTTCGGATAGAGGCGGCGTAGCATTAGAGCCACAGTTTGCACCAAATGCAATCAATATGGACGGCTTTGAAAAGCCAATCTTAAAAGCGAACGAAGAAAAACGGCATTATATCCGTTTAGAGTTTTAAGAGAAAGACAAATGCAATACTTTATGATAAGGAGAAATAAAATTGCGGTGGATAAAAGACCGCGTGGAGCTGCTCGTGCAAAGCAGTAATCATTGGCTGATGGGAATGCAACGAAGTGAATAAAAGAAACACCTATGGAGTAATGCTGAATAGATATGGATGAAGGCAAATGGTTGTATTGTCCTAAATGCAATAGAAAAACAAAAGTAAAAGTATATGAACAGACAAAAATGGAAAAATTCCCTTTGTTTTGTCCGTGGTGTAAAACAGAAACTGTTGTTAATGTTAAAAATTATACGATTGTAGTTGTTTTTAATAACCAAAAAGAACAAGCGTAAAGGCTAAAAATTATTATAGAATCGTGCTATATATAGCCGTTCATCAAGGACATGGTATAGGGATTTTAATAAAAAGCATCTGCGAAGCGAGAGCTTTGCAGATGCTTTTTGCTTAGGATTTAGAATAGTATTTTTGCAGTAGGCGTAGGTGGATGTCGGATTTGCGGATAATATGGTGTCCGTGACTGACGAAAAATTGGATGAGCCATTCTTTGGTGGTGAGAACTTTTGCTTGCGCCCATAAGCATTGTAGCTTCTTTTTGTAAGTCCATTTCTGTACGCTCGATAAGGCGTAGCCCGTTATCAAGGCGACTTCGTCTAAGCGTAGCAAGTCATTCACGGAAAGCCATTCGTTTTCCAACCATTGCGCAAAATCTTCGGGCGGTGGTAAGTGAAATGCAGGGTTGACTGATTGTCGGCTTGAAAAAATACCGCAGGGCAGGCATAGACTTTCTGCCGTGTCTATGTATTCGAATAAATCCTTAATGTCGATGGAGTACTGTCGAGTTTTCTTCCCGTTGTTTTTGTGCTTGATATAGCCGTTTGCGAGCAGCCAAGACGCTTTTCGTTTGCTGATATGCAGAATGCAACGGACGTTATTAAGCGTTAGCTTTTTAGGATATTGCGCTCGCAGTGTCTTCTTTTCTTCTGCCGTCATCTTGATTGCCTGCCTTTCCCGATAGAGAAACGTTTGGTGCTTTCGTCGTCGCTGTGGTCGGCGAGATATTCGATAAGGTCTGCCTTGGCAATCAGGTACGAACCACGGTAGTTGAAAGCTCGAAGCTCCTTTTTCTTGATGAGCTCGTAGATACCGTTTTTACCGATGGGAGCGAAACGGCTTGCTTTCATGGGAGTTAAAATTTCGGGGCAGTTTTTGAACATGCGCTCGAGTTCTTGAATCTTTTCTTCTTTGGTCATTTTCTATCTTCCTTATTCAAAATTTGCCGATGACGAAACGGAAGAAAAATGAAGAAAATATGGCTAATTGTGGGGGTGGTTTTCTCGCAGTTTTCTCGCAATTTTCTCGCAAAAATGCAAAAAACGTGCAAAAAAGGGCGATTTTTGGGGTAAAAACCCACACGATTAGGGACTATTAGGGACGAAACGGGAAATGCTGTCAATTTCTTGAAAACCGTTTGGGTGAAAGCCCACGGGGGTTCGAATCCCTCTTCCTGCGCCAACGAAGTGCCCTGTGGGGGCACTTTTTTTGTTGTATATAAGAAAAAAGCTGCGCCGTGGTGTCACAGCGTAGCTTTTTAAGTTTCATTCTATATCCAACTCGGGCGGGATGTCGATTTCTTCAGATACGTATTTTCCGTTTTTCTTGCGTTGTCGTACGCATTCTGAGAGTAAATATTCGATTTGTCCGTTTACCGAGCGGAAATCATTTTCTGCCCAAGCGGCAATAGCGTTATATAGTTTTGCTGATAAGCGTAAGGGGATTTGTTTTTTCTCTTTTTCGTTCATAATCTCGTACCTGCCTATGCCCTTTTATGAAAATTATCGGTATAGACGTTAGTACAAGCTGCCCGTATTTACAATAGGCTGGGCGTCGTGGTTTCCGCAAAGCACAACCAAAAGATTGGAAACCATTGCTGCTTTTCTTTCTTCATCCAAAGAAACGAGCGCGTTTTCATTTAAACGCTCCAACGCCATTTCTACCATACCCACAGCGCCGTCTACAATCATTTTTCGAGCGTCGATAATTGCGCTCGCTTGTTGTCTTTGTAACATAACTGCCGCAATTTCTGGCGCGTATGCTAAATACGTGATGCGCGCTTCGATAATTTCAATACCCGCTTCGTCAACACGGGCTTGAATTTCGTCTCGAATGCGCGCCGCCACGACGTCGCTTGATCCGCGCAAGCTGCCTTCGTCAGCCAAGCCGTCTCCCGTCGTATCAATGCCAGGGGCTACGTCGTAGGGGTAAACGCGTACGACGTTACGAAGCGCGCTGTCGCATTGTAAGGATAAATATTCTTTATAATTATCTACGTTAAACACCGCTTTTGCCGTATCAACGATTTTCCACATAACGGCAATGCCGATTTCTACGGGATTACCCAAACAATCGTTGATTTTTTGACGATTGTTGTTCAACGTCATAATCTTTAAAGAAATGCGTTTATCGACCAATTCACTCGTTTGTCCGTTAGCGGCTTTGGCAAGCGTAGGCTTGCTGGCAACGTCGCCACTTTGATTGAGCTTCGTTTTCGCCGCGGGATTTACTGCCACGCAAAACGGGTTGACGGCATAAAAGCCTTCGCCTTTAATCGTACCGACGTATTTCCCAAATAAAGTCAAAACAAGCGCTTCTTGCGGACGCAAAACTTTTAATCCTGCCAAGGGAATCCACCCAGCACATAAAAGGATAAGGGATACAGCGGCAAGCGGACCCCAAATTATCGTTGTAACGTCCGTTGTTTCGTCTAAAATGATTGCATAAATCAAACCTGCGATCGCCGCTAATTCTATCAATATACAAAGCAAAAGCGTTCGCATTCCGTTCTTTTTGTTGGTTAAAATTTTTTCTTCCATATAGAAACCTCCTATATATGATATCAAAATGATATCACAAAAATGTTGGATTGTCAATAGTTTTTATGAAAAAAATAAAAAAGCTATGCCGTGGCGTCACAGCATAGCTTACTCTTTAAATCAACGTTTCGTATTCGTTGTATAACGCGTCGAGAAGGGTTTTAATTTCTTCCAAGCGGTTGCATTTCTCGTTTAAAAGGGCGAAATTTCCCGTAACGGCAGGGTCGGCGAGAGAAGCGTTGATTGCCTCGTCTTCCTGCTCCAAGGCGGCGATTTCATCTTCTATCTTTTTAATCCGCGTACGCCTACGCGCGTCGGCGGCACGCTCTTCCTTGCTCCTATAATACCCGCTTTTCTGCTCGGTATTTTTTAAAACGACGGGGGCAGGGTCGCGTTCATTCTCTATTTTTGCTTTTTCTCGCAACAGAGTTTTGTAAGCGGTAAAATCATCGTAATTACCTGTAAATTCGGTGACTTGACTGTTTTCAAGCTCTAAAATCTTTCCTGCCAAAGCGCGGATAAAATATCTGTCGTGGGAAACAAACAAAAGCGTGCCGTCAAATTCTTTTAAAGCGCTTTCTAAACTTTCGCGCGCCGACAAATCCAAATGGTTGGTCGGTTCGTCCAAAATCAAGAAGTTCCCGTTTTCACACTCGAACACGGCAAGGGCAAGCTTGGCTCTTTCGCCGCCTGAGAGCATACGCACCTTTTTGTCCATATCTTCCGCCACCAAGCCTGCTTGCGCCAAGATGGAGCGCACCTTGGTTTGATCCCAAGAAACGTGCCGTCCCCAAAGCTCGGCAAGCACGCTTTCGTTGGGGTTAAGGTTGGCGTTTTCTTGGTCGTAGCAAGCGATTTTGACAAATCTGCCAAACTTAACGGCGGGATTTTGAGCCTTGCAAATTTCTTTGATAAGGGTAGATTTTCCCGTGCCGTTGTCGCCGATTACGGCGCATTTTTCCCCACGCGTAAGCGTGAAAGACGCGTCGGGCAAAAGCACTTTGTCCCCGACGGTTAAGCGTAAATTTGCCACTTCCAACACTCGTTCGTACGGCTTATCTAAATAGGTAAAGACAAAGCGGGGCGGCGGGGGCGGCAAAACGGGCTTTTCCACGAGTTCCATTTTTTCCAAAGCAAGCCTGCGTGACTGCGCCATTTTCGTGGTGGAAGCGCGGACGAGATTTCTATCCACGTATTCTTGCATATGCGCCCGTTCTTCTTGTTGTTTTTCGTATTCTTTGATGAGCCGCGCCGTCTTTTCCGCCTTTAAAACCTTGTATTTGGTGTAATTGCCCTTAAAAACGGACAATTTTTTATTTTCTAATTCATAGATAAAGTGGACGAGCTTGTCCAAAAAATATCTATCGTGCGAAACGGTTAAAATCGCGCCCTTGAATGTGGAAAGATATTCTTCCAGCCAAAACAAAGTTTTCATATCCAAGTGGTTGGTGGGTTCGTCCAAAATCAAAAGTTCGGGGTCTTCCAAAAGCAACCGACAGAGCTTTAAGCGGGTCTTTTCGCCGCCCGACATCGTGCAAATGGGCTGGTCGTACACGCTTTCAAAGCCCATACCGTTGAGCACCGTGCGGATTTTTACTTCGTAATGATAGCTGTCCCTTGCGGCGATTTGCTTGTTTAAGGATTCGTATTTTGCCGCCAAAGCGCGGTACTCTATGGTATTTTCCTGCGTGGCAGAGATTTGTTTTTCCACTTCCCGCAAAGCGTTTATTGCGCGAATGTCCGCGGCAAAAATTTCTCGCATTTCTTCAAAAACGGTGTTGGAAGAATCATAGCCGCCGTTTTGCGCCAAATACCCGACGCGAATCCCGTTTTTGCGGAATAAAACGCCGCTTTCTTCGTCAAGCTCGCCTAAAATCAGGCGGATAAGGGTGGTTTTTCCTTCGCCGTTTCCGCCAATCAATCCGACCCTGTCCCCTTCGTTTAAGGAAAAACAGACGTTTTCGAGCAGAGAACCGCCGTTAAAGCCAAAATTTAAATTGTCAGCCGAAATCAACATAGGCGCGCTCCTTTTTGGGTTGGGTTTGTGTTAAAAATGGTATAAATACCGCTGATTTTATCAAAATAATGGTATGAAAGACAGAAAAAAGCTGTTTCAAAAGCTTCGTAAAGCGGAAAGAGAGCTGATTTACGCTTCGCCCGCCCGCGCGGCTAAATTAGCCAACAAAATTGTAAAATGGAAGGGACAGGTATGCGATGAAAGCAACCAAAGCCCTTAAAATTTCTTAAAAATCCCAGCTTGGAATATATTTTTCGCCGCTGGAATCCCGTTCTTGTATAAAAAGCTTATCGATGCCGAGCGAAAACGCCGTATCGACGACGGAGCTATACTCGCGCGCGGTCACTTTCCGCGAAAGCTCGGGCATACCGTCTATTTTTCCAAAAGGGGTGTATTGACTCATAAGGCTTAAATAGACGTCCTTAGGCAGCTCGCTTGCAAACCATTTGACGATGGACTTCGAATCGTTTGCGCAAAGGGGCATAACCAAATGCCGCACGATACAGCCCGACAGCATTTTTCCCTTGTCCGTCATCACAAGGGGCTTTTTTGCCATAAAGGAAACGGATTTTTCGGCAACTTCAAAATAATCTTCCTTGCCCAAATACCGTTTGGAAAGGGCGGAAGAATAAAATTTCATATCGGGCAGGTAAATATCCACGTACGGGTCAATGGCTTGTAAAACTTCCACCTTTTCATAGCTACCCGTGTTATACACAACGGGAATTTTGGGTTTGTAAATTTCAAATGCGGGTAGCAGGTACGCGATGAGATGGGACGGAGTGACGAGCGAAATGTTTTCCGCGCCCATATCTTCCAGCTCTTTAAAAATATCCGCAAGCTCTTGCGCGGTGATGGCTTTACCGCGGTTTGCGCGGGAAACTTCATAGTTTTGACAGAAAGCGCAACGCAGATTACAACCCGAAAAGAAAATTGTGCCGCTGCCTTTTTCAAAGGAAATGCAAGGTTCTTCAAAGGGGTGCAAATAATATTTTGCGATACGCAAAGCCGAAGCGCCGCACGCTCCGACGCCTTGCGTTCTGTCCGCGCCGCATTCCACGGGGCAGAGTTTGCAGTTTTTTAATGCGTTCGTCCAATCCATATTACACATTATAACACGGATAAAAAAATTTTGCAAGCATACGCGCGCAAGGCATAATAAGTTGACAAAGCAAAAAAAATGGGGTATAATGTAAATCCCAAGTAAAAACGCGGGCTATTTTGGCGCGCCGTTTTTCAGTGGAAACTTCGCCGCAAATCCCAAGCGCGGTGATGAACTATGTTAAAAAAGGATTTTTACATGAAAAAGTTTTTTACAAGCGAAAGCGTCACGGAAGGACATCCCGACAAAGTTTGCGATAATATTTCCGACGGACTTTTGGACGCTGTTTTAAGCAAAGACCCCAATGCCCGCGCGGCAATCGAGTGCGCGGCTGCATTCGACACCTTGCTGATTATGGGCGAAGTAACGACGACGGCAGACGTCGATTACGAAGCGAAGGCAAGAGAAATCATCAAAGAAATCGGCTACGATTTCGGTACGTTTGCATACGATAAATGCAAAATCATCACGGCGATTCATCAACAGTCGTCGGACATCGCTATGGGCGTAAACGCGTCCTTGGAAAAGAAAACGGAAGGCGGCGACGAAGCCGACCAGCTCGGCGCGGGCGACCAAGGTATGATGTTTGGGTATGCCTGCCGCGAAACCAAAGAATTGATGCCGCTCACCTTATCCCTTTCCCACCGCCTTGCAAAGCGTCTTACCGACGTGAGAAAGAGCGGGCTTTTGCCCTATCTTCGCCCCGACGGCAAAACGCAGGTGACGGTGGAATACGTGGACGGCGTAGCGAAGCGCGTGGATACCGTTGTCGTTTCCACCCAGCACGACGCGTTCGTTTCCCAAGAACAAATCCGCGCGGATATGAAAAAGTACGTCATTGACGAAATCGTGCCCGCTAAGCTTATGGACGAAAAAACAAAAATTTACGTCAACCCCACGGGTAGATTTGAAATCGGCGGCCCTGAAGGGGACAGCGGTTTGACGGGCAGAAAGATTATCGTAGATACCTACGGCGGAAGATGTGCGCACGGCGGCGGCGCTTTCTCGGGTAAAGACCCCACCAAGGTGGACAGAAGTGCGGCGTATTTCTGCCGATATATGGCGAAAAATCTTGTGGCGGCGGGCCTTGCGGATGAAGTGGAAATCCAAGTGGCGTACGCTATCGGCGTAGCAAACCCCGTTTCCGTATTCGTGGATTCTCACGGCACGGGCAAGGTGGACGATGAAAAGCTTGTCGAAATTATTAAAAAGGAATTTGACTTGCGTCCTTACGCGATTATCAAAACCCTTGATTTGCGTAAACCCGTATTTAAAAAGACGGCGGCTTACGGACACTTTGGGTATAAAGGCTTTACGTGGGAACAAACGGACAGAGTGGAAGATTTGCAAAAATATCTCCACTAAAACGGGGATACCATGTACGCAATGAAATAAAAAAGACCGTACCAGGTACGGAATGAAAAAAGAGCGGTGAAAACCGCTCTTTTGCGTTTTTATGAATAATTATAATTTCTTTTTTGCCACCAAAACGATAAAGACGATATCGAAAATAGCGGAAAGCAAAGCCAACGTACAGGCGGAAAAATGCAAGGCTTTTATCCAAGCTCCGCCCATCGTGCCCAAACCGACGAGATAGGCGAAAACGGCAAAAGCCGTTTTGTCGATCATATCCAAGATGAAACCGCCCGCGCCAACGGTATTTTTACGGTAATATTTTTTAAATTTCATACTCGCGACAAAGCAAACCACACCCGCACAAAGAGCGGCAAAGCCGAAAATAATCATACCTATCATATGTACCAACGCCACGAGCGCAAAGGCTTGGGCGCTTTCGTCGGGAATGGTTTCTTGCGCTTTATCGATGGCGAGCGGTTCGTAAAACCAAGCCACCAACGCCGTGGTAAGAAAAAGAAAGGTAAAGCATAAATTTGCAACGTGCTTTGCTTTTGTCACCGTTTGTTTTTGCATACGCGCTCCTTTGGGGTAAAAGCTATAAAATAATTACGCCGTGTTCTTTGCAAATACGCTTGGTTTCATCGTCCCAAAGGGAAACCTGTACTTCACCGATGTGCGCTTTGCCCAAAAGCAGCATAGAAAGACGGGATTGCCCGATACCGCCGCCGACGGTTAAGGGAAGCTCGCCGTTTAACAGCGCTTTGTGAAAAGGGAGCGTTGCGCGTTCTTCCAAATTCGCCTTTTTCAACTGCTCCGCCAACGCTTTTTCATCGACGCGGATACCCATAGACGAGATTTCCATCGCGCAGCCAAGCGTTTCGTCCCAGAATAAGATGTCGCCATTCAGCGACCAGTCGTCGTAGTCGGGGGCGCGCAAGCCGTGCGGTTTTCCCGATTGTAATTTGTCGCCGATTTGCATAATAAACACCGTTTTGTGCGCTTTCGTATAGGCGTCTTCGCGCTGCTCGGGGGTCAAATCGGGGTATAAATCTTCCAATTCCTGCGAAGTGATGAAGGATACCGTTCGTTCCAAGGTGACTTCGATTTGCGGATAGCGGCATTTTAAAAAATCCAGCGTGTCGCAAATCGCGCCGACGATTCCCTGTACGATTTTTTTCAAATAATCCACGGTTCTCGTTTCCCGCGTAATGATTTTTTCCCAGTCCCACTGGTCGGTGTAGACGGAATGCAAATTGTCCATTTCTTCGTCGCGGCGAATGGCGTTCATATCCGTATACAGACCTTCGCCCGCGGAAAAACCGTAGGCGAGCAACGCCATACGCTTCCATTTTGCAAGCGAATGTACGACGACGGCGTCCTTGCCCGTTTCTTTCAAATCAAAACGGACGGGGCGTTCTTTTCCGCTCAAATCGTCGTTTAAACCCGTTGCGGGGTCAACGAACAAGGGCGCGGAAACGCGTTTTAAATTGAGCGCAAGACAAAGCCTTTCTTCGAAAGTCCGTTTTAAAAGCCCGATTGCCGTCTGCGTATCGTATAAGCCAAGGGTGGATTGATACCCGTGGGGGATAAAGGTCTTGCTCATAATTTGCCTACCTTAATCAAGTGATAAATTGCATTTAGTATAGCATATTTCATCTTTCCTTGTCAATGAAATTTTCTATGGCGAAAAAAGATTGAAAGGAAATGGTAAATTATGCAAAAAAGCGTGTAGAAGGGCAAAAAAACGGGTATAAATGTTTAGATATGCAAAAAGAAAGAAAAATCAAGGCTTTTCTCGGCTTTTTCATAGGGCCATTTGGGATATTTTTTAAGAAAAGCAGGTAAAAACGCTTTGATTTTCTACGGAAATATTGTACAATAGAAGAGTATAATGGCGTAGTGCGGTGTTTTATAAAACACCGTTGCAACGAAGATAAAACAAAAAGCAAAATTAAGTAAAATAAATCTATCGGAGTTTTCTAATGGGATTGATTAAATTTTTGATGAACGGCGACAGCAGAAGAAGCTTGAAAAAGCTGAACAAAATGGCGGATCAGGTGGAAGCGCTCGAACCGAAATATCAGGTGATGGACGATGAAACGTTGAAAGCGCAAACGCAAGTTTTAAAAGATAGACTTGCGGCGGGCGAAACGTTGGACGACATTTTATACGACGCGTTTGCGGCGCTTCGTGAAGCGGCAAAGCGCGTGCTGGGTATGCGTCACTTCCGCGTGCAGATTATCGGCGGTATTTGTTTGCATCAAGGCCGTATTGCCGAAATGCGTACGGGTGAAGGTAAAACGCTCGTTTCCACTTTGCCTGCATATCTTAACGCCCTTACGGGTAAGAGCGTACACGTCGTAACGGTAAACGATTACTTGGCGAAGCGTGACGCGGAATGGATGGGTAAGGTACACCGCTTTATGGGACTTACCGTCGGCGTAGTCGTACCCGGTATGGAAGACGACGAAAAGCGCAAGGCATATCAATGCGACATCGTTTACGGTACGAATAACGAATTTGGTTTCGACTATCTTCGTGACAATTTGAAAACCGACCTTTCGAGAATGGTACAGCGCGATTTGACGTTTGCTATCGTGGACGAAGTCGACTCCATTTTGGTCGACGAAGCAAGAACCCCGCTTATCATTTCGGGTAAAGGGGAAAAATCTTCCGATTTGTACGTTCAAGTTGACCGTTTGGTGCGCACCTTTACGGGCGGTTTTGACGACGATTTGAAAGACGCGCAGGAAGCGGCTTTGGCGGATAAGCGCGCAAACAAGAAGAATAAGAAAAAGGTAGTGGACGACGAAGACGACGATGAAGAATACGTCGACTACACCAAAATGACCTTGGAAGAACAAGCCAACTACGAAGCGGAGTTGGAAGAAAAGCGCGCGGCGGCTTTGGCGGCGGCTCCCGAAGGCAAAAAATCCTTGGCGGCGGCTCGCGATTGGGACTACATCATCAACCGTAAGGAAAAGACGGTAGAGCTCACCGACAGTGGCGCAAGAAAAGCGGAAAGATTTTTCCATATCGACAACATTGCGGAAATCGAACACGCGGATTTGAACCACCACATTCAGCAGGCTTTGAAAGCGCACAAGCTTTTCCATTTGGACGAAGATTATATCGTCAGCGAAGGCGAAGTGGTAATCGTAGACGAGTTTACCGGCCGTTTGATGAATGGCAGAAGATACTCCGACGGTTTGCACCAAGCCATCGAAGCGAAGGAAGGGGTGGAAGTACGCAGCGAAAACAAGACGTACGCAACCGTAACCTTCCAAAACTATTTCCGTTTGTATTCCAAACTTTCGGGTATGACGGGTACGGCGAAGACGGAAGAAGCGGAATTTAGAACGATTTATTCGTTGGACGTAGTGGAAATCCCCACCAACCGTCCCGTAAAGCGCGTCGATTTGCCCGACAAGGTTTACAAGAGCAACGACGGCAAAAAGCGCGCGATCGTAGAAGAAATTATGCAACGCCACGAAAGCGGTCAACCTATCTTGGTGGGTACTTCGTCCGTTGATAAATCGGAAGAAATTTCCCGTTTGTTGAAGCGCAACGGCGTAAAACACAACATTTTGAACGCAAAGAACCACGAACGCGAAGCGGAAATCGTTGCGCAGGCAGGGCGACTCAACGCCGTAACCATTTCCACCAACATGGCTGGGCGCGGTACGGACATCTTGCTTGGCGGTAACCCCGAATATTTGGCGAAGAAACGTCTTCGCGAAGAAGGCGCGTCGCCCGAAGATATCGATTTGGCGATGAGTATGTATATCACGGACGTTCCCGAAGATATTGCGGTTCTTCGTGAAAGATACAAAAAGGTATACGAATACTACAAAGCGCAAACGGATAAGGAAAAGGAAGAAGTTATCGCGGCGGGCGGTCTTTGCATCATCGGTACGGAACGTCACGAATCCCGTCGTATCGACAACCAGCTCCGCGGCCGTGCAGGCCGTCAAGGGGACATCGGTATGTCCGTGTTCTATCTTTCCTTGGAAGACGAACTCGTGCTTCGTTTCGGCGGCGAAAGAATGAAAGCAATGTACAATACCTTTGGTATTGACGAAGATACCTGCTTGCAATCCAAGCTGTTGTCGCACGGTATCGAAAACGCGCAAAAGAACATCGAAGGCAGAAACTTCGGTATCCGTAAAAACGTCCTTCAATACGACGACGTTATGAACAAGCAACGTATGGTTATGTACGAAGAACGTATGAACGTATTGCGCGGCGCGGACGTACACGAACAGGTATTGAAATATATTCCCGACTACGTAGCGGAAACGCTTTGCTCGGCAGTCAATGTGGAAGATATGCCCGAGCTTTGGAACGAAGCGGAACTCAACGCGGCGTTGGAAGCGAAGGTATTGCCCGAAGGCACGAACTACGTTACGAGAGAACGTTTGGCGAAATGGGATTACGAGCTTGCTTTGAAGAAGATTTCGAACAAGGTCGTAAAAGAATACGAAAAGAAAATTGAAGAATTGAAAGAACAGGGCGTAGATTTCTCCGCGGTAGAACGCAGAGTTATGCTTATGACGGTAGATAGAAACTGGATCGATCATATCGACGCGATGGATCAGCTCCGTAAGGGTATCAGTCTTCGCGCGTACGGTCAGGTTGACCCCATCATCTCTTACAAGAAGGAAGGGTATGATATGTTCGACGAAATGGTGGCGCGTATTCAACGCTCTATCATCAGCGTATTGTTGAAGGTGAAGATTGAAACCAGACCTGCGCCTGCTCCCGCGCCCGTTCAGCCCGCGCAACCTGCGCAGTCTGCTTCCGCGCAGCCTACGCAAGCGGCAAGACCTTTCCGTCGTCAAATGCCTTCGCCTTTGAGCAGCATGTCTTCTTTCAAAGAAAGAATTGCGGCGGCAGAAGCGGCTATGCAAGCGAAGGAACAACCTTCGCAGGACGAAAACAAATAAGGAAAAAGTATGTTTAAAGCAGACGATTACAGATTGAAAATTCAAGCGATGGGCGAAGTGTTGAAGGAAGCGGAATACGCGCTGGACATCGGACATTTAAAGCCCCGCCTTGCGGAACTTGAAAAAGAGCAGGAAAACCCTGACGTTTGGCAGGATTTGGAAAAATCCACCAAAATCGGCAAGGAAATTTCTACAATCCGCAACAAAATCAACGCCTACGAAAAGGGCGCGACGGCGCTCTCCGACGCGCAAGACGTCGTGGATTTGATTGAAGAAACGGAAGACGAAAGCCTTATCCCCGAGCTGGACGAAATGCTGGCGGCGGCGGAAAAGGACATCGAAGATATGCGTATCCGCGCTATTTTGAAAGGGCAGTACGACAACCACAACGCTATGCTTGCTTTGCACGCAGGGGCGGGCGGTACGGAAGCGTGCGACTGGTGTCAAATGCTGTATCGTATGTACAGCCGTTATTGCGAAAAGATGGGCTTTAAAGTGTACGAGCTGGACCGCGAAGCGGGGGACGGCGCGGGCTTGAAAAGCGTAGCTTTCCGCGTAGAAGGGGAAAACGCGTACGGGTATTTGAAAGCGGAAATGGGGGTACACCGTTTGGTGCGTATCTCGCCTTTCGACGCCAACAAACGCCGTCAAACGTCTTTCTCGTCCTTGGAAGTTATGCCCGAAGTAGAAGACGACAACGAAGTGGAAATCAACGACGACGATATTCGTATCGATATTTACCATTCGGGCGGCGCAGGCGGACAAAACGTAAACAAGGTTGCTTCCGCGGTGCGTATTACGCACTTCCCGACGGGTATTGTCGTACAATGCCAAAACGAGCGTTCGCAGCTTCAAAACAAGGCGATGTGTTTCCAAATGCTTCGTTCCAAGCTCTTGGAAAAGAAGATAGAACAACGCCAAGCGGAAGCGGCGGCTATGAAAGGGGACGTGAAAAAAATCGAATGGGGCGCGCAAATCCGCTCTTACGTCTTCTGTCCGTATACCTTGGTAAAAGACCATCGTACGGGCTTTGAAAAAGGGGACGTGCAGTCGGTTATGGACGGCGAATTGCACGGCTTCATCATCGATTATTTGAAAAAATCTTAACAAGACAAGGGGGCAGGGGGAAACTGCTCCTTTTCTTCCCTAACGATACAATTTGCAAAACGGTGGTAGTATGTACAATCCTTTGGATACAATCGATTTGAATAAGAAAGACCCGATTATTTTGGGGATTGAGTCTTCTTGCGACGAAACGGCGGCGGCTGTCATTCGCGGCAGGAAGATTTTGTCCGACGAAATCGCGTCTTCCGCGAGCGTACAAGCCCTTTTTGGTGGCGTAGTCCCCGAAATTGCTTCGCGCGCGCACACCGACGCCATCGCCCAAGTGGTGGACGCGGCGGTGAAAAACGCGGGGATCGGGTACGAAGATATCGACGGGATAGCCGTCACCTACGGCGCGGGGCTTTTGGGCGCTTTGCTCGTCGGGGTATCTTTTGCGAAGGCTTTGGCGTATTCGCTCAATAAACCGCTTATCGCCGTCAATCATATCCGCGGGCATTTGTCGGCGGCGTATTTGGACGCGCCCGATTTGCAAACTCCGTTCGTTACCTTGCTGGCAAGCGGGGGGCATACGGCGATTTTGTATGCAAAGTCGGAAGCGGAATTTGAAATTTTAGGCGCGACGTTGGACGACGCGGCAGGCGAAGCGTTTGACAAGGTGGCGCGGGTGCTGGGTTTGCAATACCCCGGCGGTCCGCACATTGAACGTTGCGCAAAGGACGGGCAGGCGAATATTCCTATGCCCAAGATGTTGAAAGGCTTGGGTGGATACAACTTTTCGTACAGCGGTTTAAAAACCGCCGTCATCAATTATTGCCATACCAAAGAACAAAAGGGCGAAAGCTATGAAAAAGCGGACGTAGCGGCTTCATTCCAAAGCGCGGCGGTGGATATTTTGGTGGAAAAAACGGTGGAAGCGGCGAAAGAAAAGGGGGTGTCTACCGTCACCGCGGGCGGCGGCGTAGCGGCGAACGGATATTTGCGCGAACGCTTGCAAACCGCTTGTAAAAAGGCGGGCTTACGCTTGGTTTTACCCGAAAAACGCTATTGCACGGACAACGCGGCGATGATTGCGTCCGAAGGCTTGATACAATACCGTTTGGGCAATTTTGCGGATATGACTTTGACGGCAAAGGCGTCCATTCCTTTGGCGGCGACTTTGGAAACGGTGCAAAGCAAACGCGCCGCGCAAAATAAGGAGTAAGCTATGTGGGAAAATATTGAACACGCCTTACTGCACGCCTTAAAGGATACCGCGCCCCTGCTTCTTTTCGTGTTTTTCATCTACGCATTGATAGAGCTGTTGGAAAGCAAAGCGGACTTAAAGAAAAATAACCGCTTTGGCGGGAAGATGGGGCCGCTTTTGGGTTCGGCGACGGGTTTAATCCCGCAATGCGGGTTTTCCGTGATGGCGGCAAGGCTTTTCGAACAAAAATATATCACCGTGGGCACGCTGCTTGCGATTTTTATGGCGACCAGCGACGAAGCCTTTATCGTGATGCTTTCATCGGGTGAAGGGGCGGTTTGGTTGGTGCCGACGCTTCTTGTAAAGGTGCTTGTGGGCGTGCTGATAGGCTACGGCGCGGATTTGCTTTTAAAGGCGATTGGACGGGGGCAGGTATGCGTTGAAATGCCGGAAACGGTGAATGGCAACCCCACGACGACCCGTGAAATTTTTATACAAAGATATCAAGAAGAAAGGGACGTGGAAACGAGCTGCTCTTGCGGGCGCGACCACAGCGGCGAGAGCGCGTGGAAGAAATATTTGCTCTATCCTTTCTTGCACACCGTAAAGGTCGGCGCGTTTATTTTGCTTGTCAACTTTGTGTTGGGATTTTTAATCGAATGGATAGGGGAAGACAAGCTGTCCGCGTTTATGGACAGAAATTTAGCGTTGCAGCCTGTCATTGCGGGCGTAATCGGGCTTATCCCCAACTGCGCGTCCAGCGTGGTGATTACGGAGACCTTTTTAAGCGGCGCGATCACCTTTGGCTCGTGCGTGGCGGGGCTTTGTGCAAACGCGGGTATGGGCTTTGTCGTCTTGCTTCGCAACGTACGGAAATGGAAGCGCAATTTGCTTTTGATTTTCGTGTGTTACGCGGTGTCCGTGCTCATCGGGTTTGCGCTCAATCTTTTTCCTTTATACGTTTAAAATAGGGAAAAACGCGGTATATAGTAAGTAGAACAGCTTTGCATTTTATAAGGAGATTTAGATATGCAAGAAGTAATGATAAAAGGCTTGGAAGAAGGCGCTTTGCGCGTGGTTTTGTCGGGGGATATTGATTTGGGGAATGCGGAAGAATTTTACACGGAAGTAATTTCGGCGTATCAGCAAACCCCCGCAAATTTGTATTTTGACTGTGAAAAGCTTACCTTCATTGACAGTACGACGCTTGGTACGTTCGTAAAAATTTTGAAAAAGGTGAAGACGGACGGATATAAAATGACGCTTGCTTCTTTACAGCCCAAGATTAAAAAATTATTTTTGATTTGTTCGTTAGATTCCATTATGGAGATATTGTAATATGGAAAAATTTTGCGTTACGTTGCCCTTAACGGGCGAATATCTTACGACGGTGCGGCTGACGACGGGCGGGCTTTGTTCTCTCGTCGGGTTTGACGTGGACGCAACGGAAGATTTTAAGGTTTGCGTTACGGAAAGCTTGTTGATTTTGAAACGCAACGGGTTTACGAGCGCGACGATTGATTTTTCCGTTGGGGAAGCGCTTGGCTGCGTGGTGCAGGGCTTGGACGGCGACGAAGAAAGGGCGGATTCGTTTGAAGACGAAATTTCCTACGCGCTTTTGTCGGCGTTGCTTGGCAAAGTGGAATTGATAAAAGACGGCGACAAGGTCGTAAAAATTGAGTTTGAAGGTTAAGAAATATAATGACCGAAGAAGTAGTAAACGAGCTTTTTAAGCGGTATAAAGAGAGCGGCGACGTGGCAATTCGTAACCAAATCGCCGAAAAATATCTCTACATAGCCGATATCCTTGCAAAAAAATTTGTAGGGCGCGGAGTGGAGTACGACGATTTGAAACAAGTGGCGTCGTACGCGCTTTTGCGTGGCATCGACCGCTTTAATCCCGATTTGGGTATGCAGTTTACTACCTTTATTACTCCGACGATTACGGGGGAAATCAAAAACTATTTCCGCGATAAATCCAGAATGGTGAAGCTACCGCGCAGGCTTGGGGAAATCAGCGGGCTGGTGAAAAAATATTCCGCTGAATACGAAGCCAAGGAAGGGGTAAAGCCCAGCGTGCGGAAAATTTCTCAAGCTTTGCAGTTGACGGAAGAAGAAGTGGTGCGCGCTTTGGAAATCGGCGCGACGGTTTCTTTGGACGGCGTAGCGAGCGGCGATAATGAAGAAGAAAAATCCCTTTACGGTATGTTGGCGGACGGAGAAGACCAGTACGAGAGCTTTGAAACCAAGGAAGCGTTGCGGGTGGCTATGCGTGATTTTTCGGGGACGGAAAAAGCGGTGGTGAAATATCGGTACGTGGACGAGCTTTCGCAAAGCGAAACGGCGAAACGGCTTGGGAAATCGCAAATGTTCGTTTCCCGTATGGAAAAAAAGATTTTGGCAAGACTGAGAGAATCGTTAAAGGATTCTTTCTAACAAATATAAAAAATAACGCAAGGGGGAAAGGGGTATGATTTTTGAAATAGAAAATTATCAAACGCTGCGGCGCGCCGTAGAAGAGCTTTGCGCCTTTCTCTCGGAAGAAAAAGTGTCAGCAGGCAGTATTTTCGACAGCAAGCTCGCCGTTTATGAATTGCTTGGCAACGTATTACAACACTCTGGCGGCAGCGCGAAGCTGCATAGCGGGATTGCGGACGGGTACGTAGAGCTGAAAATTTTGGCGGAAAAGGCGTTTTGTCCCCCGCCGAGAACGGAAACGCGGATATGCGCGGATACGTACAGCGAACACGGCAGGGGCTTGTATTTGGTGGATACCGTATGCGAAGAACGGCGTATGACGGACGACGGCGGTATCTTTATCAAAATCAAAATCAAATAATAAGGACGAAGCAAACTCGCTCCGTCCTTGTTTTTTAGGGTTTTCGGCAAAAGAAAAGAACCGACGCGCGGTCGGTTCTTTTATGTTTTAACAGATTAGTCTTTTTGCGCGTAGTCGTAAATTTTTGCCAGCAAGGGAGAAGAAATCTTTTCTCTGTATTGGCTGAGATAAATGAAGATTTTGGAGAAGAACGCTTTGTTTTCTTCGCCGACTTCGTACGTGGGAATACCAGCCATAGCGCCTTTTGTCTTTAAGATGTAAAGGTCGGCAAATTCGTATTTTTCCGCTTTGGAAAGGGTAGCGATGAACGCGTCTTCCTTGCCTTCAAAAAGAGCTTCCTTTTCGGGGTCGTCTGCGATTTCTTCTTCTGCGGGAGCTTCTACCGCTTCTTGCGCGGGTTCTTCAACGAGTTGTGCAACTTGCGCCTTGGAAGCGTCGCCCGTGTAAGGGATAACTTCTACGTATTCTTCCTTTTCAAACTTGCTTGCAAGCGCGTCGTTAAGGCTGTTGTCTTCTACTTTGCTTGCAACGTAGAATTGATATACGCAAACGAGCACTTGTACAAACGACGTCATAGCCGCCAACAACGAGAAGAGAAGATATGTATAGTTGCTCATTCTAATTACGCGCGAAAGGAGCGCTACGCAAAGGGAAAGGGCCATCATCGCAAGCACGTTGATGAGTTGGAGAATGGTCGTCCACTTGTTTACCTTTACGGACAAAAGGCTGGTAAGGACAAGGCTTGCCATAGCCGCCAAGCCGGAAAGAAGAAGCAAGAGTTTTACGTCGTCGCTGCGAACCGCTTCTTTAACGATATGTCCGTCCAAGGTGAGCGCAAGGAAGAGAAAACCAACTGCAACCAAAGACAAAATGAATTGGAAGGAAACGACGAAAGCTGCGTTCTTGTGTTCTTTTTTCAAAAGCAAGAAATAGAAGATTGCGCCGACAACTGCCAAGATGCAGGTGGTAATATCTACCGTAATTTTTACCGACGTCAAATAGGACGTAACGATAAGCACGACGAGAGATTGAATGGCTACGCCCCAAGTAAACGCGATAGCGGCAAGCTTGATATAGAGAGCTGCTTTTTGGGGTTTTGCAAGCGCGAGAATTGCGCAAACAATCGCAATAAGTAAACCAAAGAACATACCGTAAACGGCAATCGCCGCTACGTAGCCGATAACCGATTCGATTTGAGCGGGAATAAAGTTAAGTATATCCGCGCCGGAGCCGAACATGGAAGCGAACGCCGAGATGAACATTCCCTTTTTCGTAACGATTCCGCCGTTTGCGCCGTTTACAAGATAGTTTACGGGAAGGAAGAAGGCGATTACGCAAACTGCGATGAAAATAGCAGCTATGGTTTTGACGGTTTTCGCGTTCTTTTCAGCAGAAATGGTTTTTTGATTGCAAGTAGTCATAATCAAATCTCCTGTGAACAGATTTCAATTCCCAAAGACTCTTTATTTACAAAAGAAAGAATTGGGTATATTATTTACATTATTATATCATCTTTATCTATTTATGTCAATACCCGTACGGAAAAATTCTTTTGAAAATTTGCCAAAAAAGCGCAAAAATGTAGCGAAAAAATGAAAATTTTGCGAAAGAATGAAGATAAGGAAAAATATTTCGAAAAAGCCCTTGAAAAAAAATTTGTTTTAAGGTATAATGGTGGGTAATAAAAAGAAATGCGCCTTGACAAGCGCAAAGGGAGAAACCATGTCCGAGCTTAATAAGACGGCGCAAAAGATTTCGGAAAAATTGCATATTGATTTTTCTTTTTATGCGGAGAATACGCAGCCAAGCGGCGCGCCCTTTTGCGACAAACAATTTGAAGACGTAACCGACGACGGCGAATATACTTTTTTCCGTTTTTTATATAAATCGGTAGGGTATATCGGCTGTATTCGCGGCGTGGGCGAAGCGGAGCAAAATTACGCGCGGCTTTTGCCTTCGTATATCGAGAGTTTTGTGGAAAAGGAAGCGGAGCTTTCTAAAACCGAGCATTTAAAACGCATTTTGCTTGGGGAATGTTCGTCGATGAGCGTGTATAAATACACGACGAAATATTCGGTAAAGGGTATGCCTTGTTACGTGATCGCTTTGCGTATCCCCAAATTGATGGCGGAAAGCATCGCGCTTTTAGAACAGTACGTCGGCAACAGTCTGGATACCGCCTTGCAAATTTCGGAAGATACCTGCATTTTGGTACGTTTTACGGGGGAAGACGACGGCTACCGCTCGACGGTGGATTACGCGGAATTTTTGACGCAGTCTTTAAAGGAAGAGTTGGGGCTCAACGTTTTGGCGGGCGTGGGGCAAATCGTCAAGGAATTAAAGGACGTAGCCGCTTCGTACGAAGGCGCGGAAAACGCTTTGCGCTATGCGGACGTATTTGAAATTTCGGGCAACGTGCATACCTACCGCGAATTTATTTTGGTGCGTATGCTGGAAGACGTCCCCGCAAGCAAGTGCGCCGAATATTTGTCCGAGCTGACGGACGAGCATTTTAAAGAAGTGTTTGAAGACGAAGAAATGCTTTCGACGGCGGAAGCCTTTTTGCAAAGCAGCTTAAACGTGAGCGAAACGTCGAGAAATTTGTATATGCACCGCAATACCTTGCTGTACCGTTTGGATAAAATCGAAAAGGCAACGGGCTTGAACGTGCGCTTGTTCTCGGACGCAGTTTCTTTCCGCGTTTTGACCGTTTTGTATAAATTATTAAAAAAATAAAAGAAAAATCCGTCGGAATGTGCGTGTTTTGACGGATATATTTTTTTTAAATGGTAATATAAGATATAATAGAAAAAATAGGAGTGGCTATGAACGAAAATTTGGGTGAAAATAGACAGGAAAAAGAGATTGAACGCGACCCTGCCCCCGTGCAATCGCAAAATAACTCTTCGCGAAAGGGGAAGTGGAAATATACGGTTTTTGGCGTAATAATCGCCGTCGTTTCCTTTTTTGGGGGCTTTGGCGCGCATTGGTTTAGCTTGGATAAGGATATGCGTACCCTTATCAAGGTGAAAAATAAAATCGACAAGGAATATTATAAAGATATTTCCGACGAAGAATTTTATAATCCTATTTTTAACGCCGTTAACAACGAAGTTTTGGACGATTATTCTAAATATATCCGTCCCGAAGATTATAGCGCGGAAAATGCGAGCAATCAAGGTCAACGCAGCGGCTTGGGCTTGGTGTTTTACGGCAGTGCCTACGAGAAAGAATGGCGAACGGTCGTTACCCGCGTGAGCGGAAACTCGCCTGCGGAAAAGGCGGGCTTTTTGGTGGGGGATAAGGTGACGGGCTTTGGCGTAAGTCAAGAAAATATCGCCGATTGCGAAAGCTTCCAACACTTTTCCGATTTTTTGTATCAAACGGCGGACGACGTAGCCCTTTACGTGCGGGTGCAACGCGGAGCGGAGAGCGTGATTTTATCCGTCACGCGCGCGAATTACGTGGAAAGCTACGTTTTGTATAAATCGAATACCGCTTCGTATACGATAGTGGGCGACGTCGATGACGAAGTACTTGCCGTAGGGAAGCCGCTTGCCGCTTTGGATAACGATACGGCGTATATTCGTTTAATTCGGTTTATGGGCAAGGCGGACGACTTTTTTGAAAACGCTTTGGAAATTTTTAAGGCGGAAGGGAAGAAAAACCTGGTGCTGGATTTGCGTGGCAACGGCGGCGGGGATATGAAAATTTTGCAAGAGATCGCCAGCTATTTATGCAAGGACGCGAAGAGCAGAAAACCCGTCGTTTCGATTGCGGATTACGGGGATAAAAAAGAATATTTTAAAGCGGACGGAAACGATTATTACGAGTATTTTTCCCAAGACAGCCGCGTTTGCGTCATAGCGGACAACGGGTCTGCTTCGGCGTCGGAAGCATTGATGGGCGCGATGCTGGATTATGGTACGACGGCGTATAGCGATATTTGTTTGATTGAAGAAAACGGCGAAGCGAAAACCTTTGGGAAAGGGATTATGCAAACGACCTACGTGATGGACGTTATCGAGCAGGACGCGTTGCGCTTGACGACAGCGAGAATTTTATGGCCGACGACGGGGACTTGTATCCACGATAGGGGGATTTTGGCTTCGGACGGGACGAAATTGGTGGAAAAGCAAATGGACTCCGATAAAGAGCTGGCGGCGGCGATACAGAGCTTATTTTTATAAAAAGAGCGGGGCAGGTATGCGATGAGTGCAAAAAACCTGCCCCTTTAAAATGCAAAAAAGGGGAAAACGCACGCCTTTGGGGTAGGGTGCGCTTTCTATTTATTATGGAGGTGTTCCTGATAGGAAACGGATGAGCTATGAAAAGTTTGCATATATAAAATAGCGGATAATTGCGTAAAGTATATAGTGAAATTGTGAAAAATAGTTGAAAAAACGCAGGTTTTGATTTTTCAAAACCTGCGTTTGGTATTTAATGGGATTATTTGCAGTTCGCAATCGATTTCAAGGCTTTTTCCACTATGTTTTCTACCGTGAAGCCGAAGTGTTTGAAAAGCTCGCCTGCGGGCGCGGACGCGCCGAACGAAGTCATACAAATCAACTCGCCGTTGTCGCCTGCGTATTTATACCAGCTGTAAGGACAAGCCGCTTCTACGCATACTCTTGCTTTGATTGATTTGGGAAGAACGGAAGCTTTGTATTCGTCGCTCTGTTTTTCAAATTCTTCAAAGCAGGGCATGGATACGACGCGCGCTTTTACGCCTTGTTCCGCCAAAACCGCTTTTGCTTTCACGCAAAGCTCTACTTCCGAACCGCTGGCAATCAGCAATACGTCGGGCGTTCCGTCACAATCTTCCAACACGTAGCCGCCTTTCAAGGCGATTTTACCGCTGTTTGCGTATTGGGGCAGGTTTTGACGGGTGAGTGCGAGCACCGTGGGTTCGTTACCGCTTAACGCGGATACCCAAGCGGCCGCCGTTTCTTTGCCGTCTGCGGGGCGGTACACTTTCAAACCGGGAATAGAACGGAGCATAATGAGCTGTTCAACGGGCTGATGGGTAGGGCCGTCTTCGCCAACGCCGATGGAATCGTGCGTAAGGATATAGGTGACGGGTAAATGCATAAGCGCGGACAAACGGATAGAAGATTTGCAATAGTCGGAGAATACGAAGAAGGTGGAGCAATACGCGAAAAGACCACCGTGGAGCTGCATACCGTTCGCCATAGCTGCCATAGCTTGTTCGCGAATACCGAAATGGATATTTCTGCCTGCGAAATTGTCGGGGGAGAAGTAGCCGTACTTGTTTGCTTCCGTGTCTTTCATATCCGAAAGGTTGGAAGGCGCAAGGTCTGCCGAGCCGCCCATAAGCGTAGGGATATGCGCCGCGAGTGTGTTGAGAACCTTTGCGGAAGTTTGGCGGGTCGCCATAGGCTTTTCGAAATCGTACAAGCCTTCTACTTCGTCAAAGTTAGGCAATTCGCCTGCCATAGCCGATTTGTACGCGGCGGCAAGTTCGGGGTATTTGTTTGCGTATTCTGCAAACGTAGCTTCCCAAGCCGTCTGCTTTTGAGCGCCTGCTTTGCCTGCGAGCGCGCAGTGGTCAAACACTTCTTGGGGACATTCGAAGGGAGCGTATTCCCAGCCCAAGGTTTCTTTGGTTTTTTGCAAGTTTTCCGCGCCAAGGGGAGACCCGTGGCATTTCGCCGTGTTTTCCAAAGGCGAGCCGTAGCCGATGTGGGTATGGCAAACAATGATGGACGGTTTGTCAAGACAAGCCTTTGCCTTTTCAATCGCCGCGCTCAAAGCGTTTACGTCGTCGGGGCTTGCCACAAGGTCAACGTCCAACACCTGCCAATTTTGCGCCGCGAAACGCGCCGCTACGTCTTCTTTAAAGGTTACGTCCGTGTTGCCTTCGATGGTGATTTCGTTGTCGTCGTAAAGAAGAATGAGTTTGCCGAGCTTATGCGTGCCTGCGAACGAGCAAGCTTCGTAGGAAATCCCTTCTTCCAAGCAGCCGTCCCCGCAGAGCACGTAGGTGTAGTGGTCGACTACGTTATAGCTGGGCTTGTTGTATTTTGCGGCAAGGTGGCTTTCCGCCATAGCCATACCGACCGCCGTAGCAATCCCTTGTCCCAAAGGCCCCGTGGTCGTTTCGACGCCTGCCGTGTGGCGGTATTCGGGATGACCGGGGGTTTTGGAGTTGAATTGACGGAAGTTCATAATATCTTCTTTCGTTAAGCCCATATTATATAAATAGAAAAGGGAATACAAGAGCATAGACCCGTGGCCTGCGGAAAGGACGAAACGGTCTCTGTCGTTCCAAGTAAGGTCGTCGGGGTTAAACTTTAAGAAATTTTGAAAAAGGGTATACGCGATAGGCGCGCAGCCCATAGGCAAACCGGGGTGGCCGGATTTTGCTTTGTCGATCGCTTCCGCGGACAAAATTCTAATAGCGTTGATGGTGTTTTTTTGGACGTTCATAATGGGTACTCCTAAACGTTCTTTATTTTTTGCGAGCGAATATCGCTACGTTTTTATTATAGCGTTTTTTTTGTATTTTTTCAAGTCTTTGACGTAGAAAAAACGGCAAGAGAGAAAAGATTTTTTTTGCAGGGGACGGGGATAGGGTTTTGTCATAAAAAAGGGTGACATTTTTCCCGTTTTTCTTTATTTTTGCTTGACGGGAAATGGTGGGAGTGATATAATATGGACGTAAGATAAGAAAAAAAAGGAGAACGAAGATGGCTTTGTTTGCTGTATCCACCGACTCGACGTGCGATTTGAAACAAAATTACGTGCAAGAACGCGGGATTTGGTTTGTACCGCTTACCTTTACGATGGAAAAGGACGGCGCTTTGGAAGAATATTACGATAACTTTACGGCGGAAGAAGAATACGTAAGCTTTTACGAAAAGGTTTCGGCGGGGTATTTCCCCCGTACGGCGAAGTTGAATTACGACGCGCACGTAGAACATTTTACGAAAATGGCGAAGGCGGGCGTAAAGGACGTTTTGCATTTTATGATTTCGTCGGGACTTGCAAACACCATTACCATCACCGTGCAGGCGGCTGCGGACGTAAAAAAGGAATATCCCGATTTCAACGTATACGCAGTTGACCCGTTGACGGCAACGGTTGGGCAAGGTATGCAGGTTGCTTTGGCGGCGGATTGCCGCGATAAGGGTATGTCCGCGCAAGAAGCGTACGATTTTATTATGGGCTTGCGTCAAAATATCCAACATTGCATTATTCCCAACGATTTGTTCTATTTAAAGAAAGGCGGCAGAGTTTCGGCGGCTTCGGCGGCGTTCGGTACGATGCTGAATATCAAGCCCTTGCTTACGTTTGACGCAGAAGGGAAGCTGAAAACCTTGGAAAAATGCAAGGGTATGAAGAAAGCCTTTTCGCGCGTGGTTGAGCATATGAATATCGCTCCTTTTGCGGAAATCGACGGTAAGAAGATTGCTATCGTCGTGCATACCAACAATCAAAAGGGCGCGGAAGAATTGGCGGCGTTGATTGAAGCGAAGATGGGCGTTACGCCGTTGATTACCATTATGGGACCTGTAATCGGTTCGCACGTTGGGCCTGGTTCAGTGTCCTGCGGTTGGCTTTCGACCAAAACCCGCGACGAGCTTCTTTCCACGCTTGGCTAATATAAAAAACGGCTTAACGGCCGTTTTTTCTTTTACAAAATATTGACTTTTACATTTTGAAGGAGTATAATATTATCACAACCGAATAGGAACGCGCGGTACTCTTTTTGCGAAAAGGGTTTAATAGGGAAGATGGAAAGCGGATGATTCCGTGTTGCTACGCTGCCCCCGCAACCGTAAGAACGCTTTGTTTTCACCACTGCAAAACGTGGGAAGGTGGGGGCAGGTACGCGATGAAATGCATTTTCGTACAAGGGCGTTGTAAGCCGGGAGACCTGCCGAGCGTTTTACGATACTGTTTTTCTGCGGATGGGCGGAAAAGGGAGTGAAAACCGCTGATGAAAGCGGTGTTTTGCGCGTACTTTTTTCCAAGCCGTTGAAAACAAACGGTTTGGAAATTTTATTTTATAAGGAGAAAGGTATGTTGAAACGCAAAATCTTGGCTTTGTTGTTGGTAGTGGTGGCGATTTTTTCTTTCGCGTGTTACGGTGGGGGGAACGTAAAGTGTCAGTTGATTAGTTCTTCGCAAACCCGTGTGGTGATTTACGTGGAAGAAGCGGACGGCAACGTGACCGTTGAAAACTGTATGGAAGCGCTGGCGGCGATGACGGACAGCTTTTCTTATAAGACCAAAGGGGGAATGGTGACGGAAATCAACGGCGTGGAAAACCCTGCGGATTACAGCTATTGCTGGATGCTGTACACGTCCGATACGGATATGGCAAATGAAGAATGGGGAACGATTACCTATGAAGGCAAAACGCTCGGCAGCGCGATTGTAGGCGCGGAAAAGCTGGTTGTGGACGTAGGCGAAATTTACGTGTGGGAATACGTAAAATTTTAATTTGACGGGGCAGGTATGCGATGAAATCTAAAAACGAGCAGAAAAGAGTAATAAAAAACACGGCGAAAGAGCTTGCGCAGCTCGCTGTGTTTGTCGCGCTCGTCATCGCTTCGCAGCTTGCTTTGTCCTTTGTGGCGGGCGTGGAAATCGTTACGCTGTTGTTCGTTACTTATGCGTTTGTGTTTGGGGTACGCCGCGGAATGCTTGCCGCTACGGTGTTTTCCGTGCTTAGGCAGCTATTGTTTGGTTTTTATCCCACCGTTTTGATCTTATATTTACTATATTTCAATGGCTTGACGGCTGTATTTGGTTGTTTGGGGCGAAAAGTGAAAAACCCATTGCGGTCTTTATGGTGGCTTACCCTTGTAGCTTGTCTTTGTACGGCGTGCTTTACGTTGATGGATAATATATTGACGCCGCTTTGGTATCGATATACCCCAAAAGCCTTTCGGGTGCACTTCATCGCGTCTCTGCCTGTGGCATTTTTACAAATTCTTTGTACGGCGGTGAGCGTAGGCGGGCTATTTTTCCCGTTGTATAAAGCCTTTTGCTTAATAAAAAGAAAAAAGCCTTAACGGGCGTTTTTTTACTGCTCTTTCAAAGAAGATATATCTTCGTTTTCCATAAAAACGTTGTTGTCAAATACGCGGATAAGCGCGCCGCGGTATTTCATAGGCGGGCCGCCGATGATTTTGTCGATAGCTCCGTCCAAACAAAAATCTTTGCCGAAAATGTAGACGAGCTTTTCCGCAAGCTCTTTGTCTAAATACCCCAGCACTCTATTTAAAGGGATACTGTACGCGTAGGTATTATGCGGGTAATCGGGCAAAGCTACGTGGACGAACTGCAATTTGTCCCCGATTTCGCTTTGCGCCAGCGCGCCCTGTCTATCCTGCGATTTTACGCCGTGAAGCTTGGTAAGAACGGGAAAGGATAGTCCGCTCTTTTTCATTCGTTGACGGCGTTTGTAGGTTGTCCAAAAATTTTTTAAGCCCATACGTATAGTATAACATAGAAACGCGGCAAAGTAAAGGGCTTTGCGGGGCGCGGATGGGATGAAAAAATTTTATTATCATAACGATGAAAGAATCTCACAAAACGCGGAAAGAATTTTGATGGAAATTTTAAGGTGAAACTATTGCATTTTCCCGTTTAATTTGCTACAATAATAAAGATGAATAAAATAGAAAGGAGTATATAAAAATGACCTACGAACAAGCCAAAGCTTTGCTTGAAGAAAAAGGGCAAGAACATCTTTTAAAGTACTACGGCGAACTTTCTTTGGAGAGCCAAGAAAAGCTTTTAGACGCGATTGAAAACTTGAATTGGAGCTTTGAAGAAGATTTGCTTCACCCCGTTGACCTTACGGGCAAGGATAGAGATATTCGCCCCATCAAGGGTTTGCACCAAGCGGAAATTCAGGCGCGCAAAGGGGAGTTTGAAGCCATCGGCGTGCAGGCTATCCAACAAAGCAAGGTGGCGGCTGTATTGCTTGCGGGCGGTATGGGTACTCGTCTTGGCGTAGACGGGCCTAAGGGCGCGTATGATATCGGTATCACCAAACCCTTGTACATTTTCGAACAACAAATGAACAATTTGAAGGAAGTTGTGGAAAAGTGCGGCAAGGTCGTGCCCCTTTATATTATGACGAGTGATAAAAACCACGAACAAACCGTTTCGTTCTGGAAAGAACATAATTATTTTGGTTATCCTGAAACGGAAGTGAAGTTCTTTAAGCAAGATATGGCGCCTGCTGTGGACTATGACGGCAAAATTATCTTGGAAACCAAGGATATGCCCGCGCTTTCGCCCAACGGCAACGGCGGTTGGTTTGTTTCCTTGCAAAGAGCGGGTTTGGACAAAGATTTGCACGCGCGCGGCGTGGAATGGTTGAATATTTACGCGGTAGACAACGTTTTGCAACGTATTGCAGACCCTATTTTTGTCGGCGCGACGATTGAAAGCGGCGTAAACTGCGGCGCGAAAACCATTTGCAAAAACAACCCGTATGAAAAGGTGGGCGTGCTTTGTATGGACGGCGAAACCCCCGATATTATTGAATATTACGAGCTTACGGACGAAATGGCGAACCAAAAGAACGAAAACGGCGAGCTTGCGTACAGCGACGGCGTAATTATGAACTATTTGTTCCGTCTTTCCAAGCTGGAAGAAATTGCCGACAAGAAAATCCCCGTACACATCGTAGAAAAGAAGATCGAATGTCTTTGCGAAGACGGAGTAACGAGAAAACCCGAAAAAGAAAACGGCAAGAAGTTTGAAACGCTTGCGGTTGACCTTGTCAAGCTGATGGGCAGCGTATTGCCTTTTGAAGTCGTGCGCGAAAAGGAATTTGCGCCTATTAAGAACAAAACGGGCGTAGACAGCGTAGAATCGGCAAGAGAGCTTTTGAAAATGAACGGAGTAACCTTATAATGGCTACGGAATTGGAAGGGAACGTTGAGCTGCAACGCTTTATCGCCCTTTTGGCGGAGCTTAACCATTTGTCGGCGGATATTATCAAAACGGGGGACAGCTCCGTTTTGGAAAAGATGAATCCCGTTGTGGAAGAAATGTACGCGATACAAAGCGTAGGGACGGAAGACGCCTATACGGCAATTGACGAAGATATGCAGGCGATTTGTAAAAATTTTAACGCCGTGGTGACGATGGTAAGCACCAACGAAAGCGGCAGGGCGGATAAGGTAACTTCGTCCGCAGTCAAGAAATTTTTGCACAACATTTTCGACGCGACCGTGCGTATTATCTACGCCTACGGTTTGGCGTAAGTATAACGAAAAAAATTAAAAAGGGGGCACCAGGTACGCGGTGAACCCCTTTTTTGATGGTTTGTTTGTTAAAAAATATTGCCGAAATCAAGCGTGTAGGCTTCGGGGATATCTTCCGCAAGCCCGATTAAAACTTTGATTTTGGGTAACGCGCCTTCGTAATCGTCTTGGTAGATAAAGCCGACGGCTTCGCTCATTTGATAATCGATTTCTTGTAAGATGGTATGCGGTATCCAAACGTGCAAAGCGCTCTTTTTATCTTCCCAAAAAGCGTGCAGGGAGTTGCCGTCGTTGTCGGTGACGGTGTGGGCTTGGGTTTTGTCGTACACGGTGTCTAAAAGTACGCGGAAAGATTTGAAAGTGGTTTGTACGTAATACATTTCATATCCCGACAGCCCGATGATTAGACCGAGCGTTATAAAAATACTGACAATCGTTCGTATCATACTCTCTCCTTACCAAAGCTTTTCTTGCCATTGCAGGTTGAAAACTTCGTATTTTTTACCTTTTTGTTGCATATATGCCTTGCCGTTGCCGTCCACCGTCAATATCAACACCTTTTTGATGTCGTTACAGCCGCGCTTTTTTAAAACGTCTAAAAAATATTGCTTATCTCTTTGCGTTTGCTGTAAATTTTTAGGGTCGAATTTCCCTTCGTCGATTACCACGATGGGCAGGGAAGTTTGCAGCTCTTGATAATTTGCCTTGGGCAAAGCGGAAAACGTGCCTTCCGCTTCGTATAGCGCATACTCCACGCCGTCCAAAGCGAAATATCCTTCTACACGCAGACTTTCGACAAGGTCGGATACGTCCAAATTATTCTTCTTTAATTCGTGGTCGTCGATACCGTTTTTGTTTAAGACGACGCTTGCCGACCCGCTTAAAATATTTTTCATCGTCAAGGAAGAAAGGTCAAGTACGCATACGATTTGATGCAGGAGATAGACGGTTAAGATGGCAATGACGCCGTATAAAAGCGGAATGGAATTGTCCTGCATAGGAATACAAGCCAGCTCTGCAATGATAAGCGTAATGACCAGCTCGTACGGTTGCATTTCCCCGATTTGGCGTTTGCCCATAAGTCGCATAATGATAAATAAAGTCACGAAAAGAATGGTCGTGCGGATAAAAATAAGCCCCATATCCCTATTTTGTTGCATACGTCAAAAAATATGCTCTGCGTATGGATAAAACAGTTGTTTTTTTCTATAAAAAAGAGTATAATGAAGAAAAATGTAAGAGTAGCCTTTGACGCGTAAAGTGTCACCGAACGGGACGTTGTCGGTGAACGAAAGAAAGAAATTTCTGCGGTGTCAAGGCGCGTCCGCTACAAAACGGAGTACCCAGGTACGCGTTGAACGCAAAAAAGGTATTCCCATACGAAAGCAAGCGGACCTCTGTTTAAGGGGGTTTATTTTTTTATGTCGCAAGCGAAAACGGAAACGAAACGGGAAAAATGGCGCAAAATATTGCTCTCGCCCACCTTGGCGAGCAAAACGCTCAGCAAACGCTTGGCGTATATCGCGGTAGTCACTGCGCTCGTCGTCGTATGCAATATGTTTTTCGAGTTCAAGCTCGCGGAAACGCAATTTTCCTTTACCATCGTCGTGTCGGCGGT
>JBGVRC010000004.1:0-1590 GCA_045128055.1 Candidatus Scatosoma sp.
ACGTGAAATCCACCGACCGCGTTTACCACCAGCTCGCACACCTTGCAATTTAACTTTTTGCTATAATACCACACCAAAAAAATAAAAGGAAAAATTTATATGTCACTTTATAAAAAGCACCGCCCGCAAACACTGGCAGAAATGAAGGGCAACGCCGCGCTCATTAGCCAAATCAAGGCACACTTTGCAAAGCCCGACCACAATCACGCGATACTCCTTTATGGTGCCAGCGGTTGCGGCAAAACAACGCTTGCGCGTGCCGTAAGTAAGGAATTTTTGGGCGCAACTGACGCAAACATTGACGAAATTAACGCCTCCAGTTTGAACGGCGTTGACGCAATGCGTGCAGTTGAAGAATCTATGAAAAGTTTGCCTCTCATTGGTAAGTACAACATTTTTATCATTGACGAATGCCAGCAACTTACACCCGCCGCAAAAAGCCTTTTGTTAAAGCCGTGTGAAGACGGCGCGGACTTTAACTACATCTTTTTCTGCACCACAAACCCGGACAAGTTCTTCAAGGGCGACAAGGGCGAAAAGGTTTCGGCACTTACAACCCGCTTGACCCAGTGGAAGGTCGAACCGCTTTGCAAAAAGGACGCGATGCAACTGGTGGACGAAGTTGCAAACAAAGAAAACATTAACATTTCCGACCCGGTTTTTAACAAAATAATTGAAGTTGGTGAAGGCTCCCCGCGTGCGTTGCTGGTTGCGCTGGAAAGCGTGAACGGCATTGCAACCGAAGAAGAACAAATTAAAATTCTTACGAACAAAGTTTGTATTGAAGCCGAAAGCGAGGACGCTAAAAACTTTTGTTTGGCATTGATGGGCGGCTTTGGCGACGGGCAAGAACCAAACCTTGCAAACGCCCTCGCGCTCATTAAGAAAATGAAAACCGAAGGCAAGGAAGACAGCATGACCCTCGGGAAGATGGCTATGGCTTGGGCAAACGGAATTTTGTTAGGCAAGGGCGGCGCAAACCTTGGAGCAAAGCGCATCCAAACCGCCGCTTCGGTGCTGCAAAACTTCGACAAGCACTTTGACACAAATAACATTGATTACGGGTGGCACGTTTTGACGCTTGCAACCATTGAATCGTTTTCTTAAAGGAGGCTTAAATGGCTAAACGCGGAAAGGCTTTTGGCTGGACGCCGGAACAAGATATGATAGTTTTTGGCGGCGGCTCGGTTGAAGGCAGAACGGCTCAACAAAATTGTGACCGCCGTTACAAATTGCGCAAGTTTTACGCAACGTCAACGGCACGCATTGGGCAAACATTTTTAAAACGCCTTGCAGTGCTGCAAAGCATGGGCAAGGCGCCCAAGGCGTGCGACAAGGCATTTATCGCCAAACTGCAAAGCGTTGTGAAGGAAATTGCAAGGTAAACCCAAAAGGCGCGAGCCCCTCCCCTTTTGCGCATGGGGTTAAAGAGCCGGATAAGGGTGGACCGGCAACTTTTGGGAACCCGGTGGCGTTTGCCGCCGGGCTTTTTTGTTTATAAAATTTTACACAATTTGGCAAAAAATCAGTTGCCAATCTAGCATTTAAAAGCTATATTTAAGCCGTAACCAATTAACACTTTGCAACGAG
>JBGVRC010000005.1:0-13670 GCA_045128055.1 Candidatus Scatosoma sp.
TGCAGGGCGCAAGGTTTCGTACGCTGGTAATCCCGAAATCGACGCTGGGCGAAAGTGTGTTGACAGTGGAAACCGAAACTGTACGGAATATTCCGCAAACGAAGTGGGCAACGGAAAACGTGAAAGAAAATGATCCCCAAACTTATGAAGAAGGGTATGCGTATTTTAATGCTGTTTTGACGGAAATTCCTGCGGAACATTACGATAAGGTAATTGTTGCGCGTAGTTATGTATACTTTAATGGCGTATATTATTATTCTGCTCCGATAGAACGTTCCCTTGCGCAAGTTTCGGCGTATGCAATTCAGGACGGTTATACGGAAGAAGTGCTGTATACATACGTGGATACAGTTTTG
This sequence comes from Candidatus Scatosoma sp., assembly GCA_045128055.1. Classification (GTDB taxonomy): domain Bacteria; phylum Bacillota; class Clostridia; order Christensenellales; family Borkfalkiaceae; genus Scatosoma. The sequence goes on from JBGVRC010000005.1 coordinate 357, forward strand.
CGTAATGAAAGGCTTTCAATGGAAAGCAACGTTACAATCGAAGAAGGCGCTACGTATCAATTAAGTCTTACGGGAAACAAAGGGTACGTTGCGATTTGGAAAACATACGAAGACAGTATTGTTTCAGTTGATAAAAACGGCTGTATAACGGCATTGAAAGAAGGTGAGGCAACCGTGATCGCACAAATCGGAAATAGCTTTGTAGAGTGCCAAATTGTTGTCAAACAAGCTTGGAGCGAAGGATATTAACGATCAATGTCCGTAAAATTTTACAAACGGTAAATGTAATGCGGAATAAATATTATAATATTAAAAAAGGTGGTCTTTTATGAAGAAAATCATTATACTAATTTTATCAACAGGTATGTGTTTTGCTTTGACATCGTGTAATTCGTCTTCTAATTCCGTAGGGGGAAGCAACGAATCTTCTTGGAGCGCGGTTCTTGGTGAAGACGACTCTTCAAGTAGAGAGCCCGACGAAGACGACTTTTCAAGTAGGGAAATTGATGAAGACGAAACTTCAAGCGGGGAAATGGATGAAGCCGACTCTTCAAGTGGGGAGATCGATGCAGACGGCTCTTCAAGTGAAGATTCGACTTTGGATAGTTCAGAAGAAACGGAAATACAGTGGGTAAATGTGACGTTTAAGCAAAGCGGACAGGTTGATATCGTCAAAAGGCTTAAAAAAGGCGACATATTGACGGATATTCCTACGCCAATGCCTAAAACAGGTTATATGGTAGAGTGGGAGTCGATTGATTTCACAAATATAACGGTGGACCTGACCGTCAATGCAATAGAAACGGCAAAGACATATACGCTTGTTTTTGACGCTAACGGCGGTAGCTTGACGCAAACGACCATTACGGTAACGTATGGGCAGACATATAACCTGATGACGCCCGTGCATAATACAAAATTGTTTGTTGGATGGAAGTATAATGATACCAACGTTTCATTGAGCGGTACGTGGGATATAGATGCGGATACCGCGGAAGTGATATTGACAGCAGAATGGCTCAACGGTGGATGGACGGGGAACTATTAAGTGTTAAACAAAAAAGCGCGAATATGAGAAGCGATTTTATGTGTTGCAATTTTAAAGGTAAAACGGCGCTTTCTACGGGCGCGGCATCAGGAATGGGATTATTATTTGCTCAAAATTTTGCCACGCTTGGCGGGAACGTTGTTCTTTGCGACGTTAACGAACAAGTTCTCGAGGAAAAAGTAGCTGAAATCAATGCGAAAGGGCAAGGCAGAGCAATTGGACTTGTTTGCGACGTAAGAGATTATAAACAGGTTTGTCTTGCAAGAGATACAGCCGTAAAAACGTTCGGTTCGATTGACGTAATGGCAAACTTCGCGGGCGGTACGGCAGACGAATGTTAAACGTTGGTTGGGAAGCCGAGTTTCCCGACATTCCTATTGAAGTATTTGATTGGGGTTTAGACGTCAATTTGAAAGGGCCGTTCTATTTTGTACACGCTGTTTTATCGCAAATGCGCAAACAAAAAAGCGGATTAATTATCAATATTGCCTCCATTACGGGCGCTGAAGGCGATGGAAATGGTATGGATTATTCCACGGCAAAGGCAGGGGTACTATTGTTAAAAAAATAAATGAGAAAAGCCTTGTTAATCAAAATTAAAAAATACTTAAAACAATTCGGCGGGTAATTGGTGTACAAACACTGAATGGCTTTAAAATAAAGGCGTTAGAAAGGATGATGTGCTTCGAATACACCTGTGTAAATGTATGAAAAAATATTTATTTGTAATAACAAAAAAGGTCAAGCAACGTTATGTTGACTTGGCCTTTTTAGAAAAAAATTATCCCGGTTATTTTTTTGGGCAGCATTTGGACAGAATGCGCTGGAATCCTTTATTTTAAAGGGATTTGGCACTTTGGTAATAGGTTTCGAGACCCGTACGGGTCACCAGCAAAAAAGGAGAGCAACACGCTCTCCTTTTTTGCTGTATAAAACCCCAGTACGGGACTCGCTTTTGTAGGTGCGGGGGGCGGTGTTGAAAATCGCTTGAAGTTCAAGCGGTTAAGCCGAGCTGCCCGTTAAGAAAAGCATTGATAATGCTTTTTAGGGGCGAGTTAATTGAAGGGCGATGGGTAGCCCTGAACGCGACCAAACGCAAAGAACAGCTTTGCGTGCGACCTCCACCCTTTCACGGTGGTAACATGGGTTCGGAAAATGCTTGCATTTTCTTTGAGCAAAAGCGAAAGCCCCCGTACGGGTCGCTATGTCGCGCAGTCGGCTTGGGTTGTTCCATTTTCTAAAAAAGGTTTAAGAAATTTTCTTAAATCATTTGCAAAAGTTTTTAATGTATGCTATCATAGAGATATAATACGTATTCCACATAAAAAATACCAAGGGGGTGTATAAATGGAAAGCTTGGTTGAAAATATTGATCAAATTGCACAACACGATTTTGATAACCACAAGGTTTTTGGTTGTAACTATTTTGTAGATCACAAGGGGCATAGTGTTGAAAGATGCTATGGGACAATTTCGTTAAATTCGGATAATCCTGTTACGAATACTACGCTATTTCGCTTGGCTTCCATGACAAAACCGATTACGGCGGTAGCAACCTTAATTCTTGTGGAAAAAGGCTTGTTGGCATTAGACGACAGCATTGCCAAATTTTTACCGCAATGTAAAAATATAAAAATAATAGATGAGCTTGGCAATGAAACAATCCCTGAAAAATTACCGACGATTAGGAATATTTTAACGCATACTTCGGGGATTGCAAGCTGTGACAACAAGTTGTCTAAAATGACGCCAGCGGACAAAGCAACGCTGGATTCTTCGATTGTATTTTACATAAAAAACGGCTTGGATTTCGAGCCGAACAGTAGGTCGGTGTATAGCGGTACGAGCGCGTTTAACGTTTTGACGAAAATAATAGAATTAGTATCAGGAGAAGACTATCTTGATTTTTTGAAAAGAGAAATTTTCAAGCCGTGCGATATGGTAGACACTACCTTTATTTTAAATGATGAACAAAGCAAACGCCTTATAGATATGCATAATAAAGAAAACGGCCAAAGCGTTGTTTATAATATGCCTAAAAATTGTATATTTGAAAATTTCCCCGCAACGCATTATTTAGGCGGAGCAGGACTCGTTTCCACGTTAAAAGATTATTGCAATTTCTCAAAAATGCTATTAAACAAAGGTAAAGTGGAAGGCGGAAGGGTTTTGCGGGAAGAAAGCGTGCAACTTCTTTCCACTCCGCAAGTTCCCGAATCCATTATGCCTGGTGATACGCGTTGGGGGTTAGGGGTAAGAGTGATTGTTAATGACGAGCATCCTTTCTTGCCCAAAGGTTGCTTTGGTTGGAGCGGCGCTTATGGCTCGCATTTTTGGATAGATCCAACAAACAATCTTTTTGCCGTATATATGAAAAATTCCAAACACGACGGCGGCGCAGGAAATTGCTCCGCAAACAATTTTGAAGCAACGGTTTATAATTCGTTGGGAATAAAAAGATGAGTAGATAAAAACTGGGCATCTTAGCGGCATATATTTTTATTTGTACAAAAAGCGCGGGAAACATTCCCGCGCTTTGCTCTTTTATTCGCAACAATCAAAATCGTTGTCGATATAATTTGCGAACACCCTTACGCGCAAGTTGCGCTGGTTGCAAGTACCCGTCGTATCAAAAACGTCTAAATCTTCGGGTAAAACAAATTTTACACAGCGCACCAAAACGTCGCGGCAACTATTTTGCGTGTGCGCGGGAATGGTTAGCGTTTTCATACCGCGTTTGTGCTCGTTGCCTTCTGCGTCGATTTCATTTAAAACAACCGCCGCGGCAACCCGTTTGTTCGGGCAAACGCTTTGTAAGGTGAAATCCACTTTTACGATACGCCCAAGCGATTGCATTTCCACTTCGCCTGCGTCAAATTCAATACTATCCGAACAGCCAAGCGTAACGAATTCTACGGGCGTGGGACAAGGCTCTATAATGGGCTCGCCACATTGCACGTTAAGGGTAGGGGATGGAAAATTCACAACGTTGCCTTCCGCGTCGGCGTATACAATCGACTCGTTTACTTCCGTTTCGCCTACGCAATCGCCCGTGCGGCGCGCGGTAAACTCAAACACAGCGCCTTCGCTGCCGTTGACGCCCAGCTCGTCAATTTCCCATTCCACCGTGTTGGCGTCCAGCATAGTGGCAGTACCCTTTGTCGGCGAAGATAAAGCCGTTATCGTAAAGCAAGGCAAAACCTTGTCGGTAATAACAACGTTGGTTGCGCCCGGCTTGGATATATTTTCGGCAATATTTTTAAAAATTTCTTCCAGCTCCGCGTCGTCGGGGGTGATAACGACGTACGAAGACGAAGGGTCGGAAGCCCAATCTTCCAACGCTTGTTCGTCAATGCCGCCGTTGCCCGAAAGCCCGATTGCGTAAATAATAATTCCTTGCGCTTTCGCCGCCGCGGCAATCGGATTTGGATTTCCGCCCGCAGTCGTAAAACCGTCGGTAAACATAATCATAAACCTTTGGTTTGCCGTAGAATTTTGCAAAAGCTCCGTTGCTTTCGTAAATGCGTCCGCGTGGTTTGTAGAACCGCCTGCCGCCAAACCGTCGATGGACGTTTTCAAAGCGTTAATATCCGTAATTAAAGGCTGATTTTGCGTGGCAAGGTCGGCAAAGCTGACAATGCCGATATGCGTTCCGCCTGCAATTTGCCCGTTTGTTCCGCCCGTAGCGTTATAAATAATGTCTACAAACGCTTTTGCCCCGTTTTTCAGGTTGGCAATCGCGCTGCCTGACATACTCCCAGAACGGTCTAAAATCAGCGCAATATCGACGGGATTCGCCGTAATATCAGGCTCCGCCGTTAAAGATAGACGAATATTAAACGATTCGTCGCAGGAAGTTTCAGTCGCGCTTAATTCTTTATTATAATTGGTTACACCCATATCCATATATCCTTTTTTGTTGTATTTCCGTATAAAACGGTTCATATATAGTGTATGAATAGAGCCATAAATAGGTTCGTAACAGCCATCTCAAAAATTTTCATTTTCGCATATAATAATACAAATCTTATATAGGAGAATACTACGATGTTTACATTAGAAAACAACAAAGATTTGGGCGCAAAACCAAGCGTAATCAATATACATAACGAAACGTTATGCAACACGAATTTTAGAACGGCGCTTTGGACGGGGGAATATTTGCAGGTGACGGTAATGTCTATCCCTGTCGGCGGAGAAATCGGCTTGGAAATACACGAAAATTTGGACCAGTTTATTAGAGTGGAAGGCGGGTGCGCCAATGTTTATATGGGCGATACCAAGCAAAACGTAAAATTTATAGGCAAAGTCAATTCCGATTACGCGATAGTTATTCCGTCGGGTACGTGGCATAACGTTATCAACGCTTGTTCTTGCCCCTTGAAAGTGTATTCCGTTTACGCGCCTCCTAAGCACCCGTTTGGCACCGTACATAAAACCAAATTAGACGCGGATTTAGCCGAAGAATAAAGGGGATAGCGGCTTAAAGCTAAATAAAAAATCGGCAAGCATACACTTGCCGATTTTTTATATAATCAATTTTTACAATGCTTCAAAGAATTTTACGATGATATCCCAAAGCGGGGCGAGTTCAGCAAGAACAGGAACAAGCACCAACGAGATGACGGACATCAATTTAATCAAAATATCCATTGCGGGGCCTGCGGTGTCCTTTAAGGGGTCGCCTACGGTGTCGCCCGTGATTGCCGCTTTGTGGGTATCGCTGCCCTTGCCGCCGAACTTGCCCGACTCAATGTATTTCTTCGCATTGTCCCAAGCGCCGCCCGAGTTTGCCATAAATACGGCAAGCATAATCGCCGAAACAAGACCACCTATCAACAAACCGCCAAGCCCAGCCGCGCCGAGAACAAAACCCGCAACGATAGGCGCGCAAAGTGCCAAAACGCCGGGCGCGATCATTTCACGCAAAGACGCTTTCGTGGAAATATCAATACAACGGTTATAGTCAGGAACGCTCTTGCCTTCCAAAATAGCAGGGTCTTTTTCAAATTGCGAACGAACTTCTTCTACCATCTTATTCGCCGCTTTACCAACCGAAGAAATGGTCATTGCGGAGAAGAGATAGGGAAGCATTGCGCCGACGAGCATACCGATGAGTACGCAAGGATCGGAAAGACTGATGACTACGCCAGCCGCTTCGATGAAAGACAAAATGAATGCAAGCGAAGTAAGGGTTGCAGAGCCGATGCAGAAGCCCTTACCGATAGCCGCCGTGGTGTTACCAACCGCGTCGAGCTTGTCGGTGATAGAACGAACTTCCTTGGGAAGTTCTGCCATTTCCGCGATACCGCCCGCATTATCCGCGATAGGGCCGTAGCCGTCTACGGAAACGGTAATGCCTACGGTACAAAGCATACCGACCGCTGCAAGCGAAATACCGTACGCGCCGCCGAAGAAAAACGAAAGAGCAATCGCAAGACCAAGGCAAACGATGGTGAGCCAAGTGGATTTCATACCCACGCCAAGCCCTGCGATAATGTTCGTGCCGTGCCCCGTTTGCGATTCTTTTGCGATTTGTTTTACAGACTTATATTCGTCCGAAGTGTACAACTCCGCGACAAAGCCGATTGCTACGCCTGCGGCAAGACCGGTGATTACGCAAAGCATATATTTCCAAGCTTCGAGATAGAAAATAGACAACAATACCGAAGCGGCTACGACGATGCCCGTTGCTATGTACGTTGCAATATTAAGGGCTTTGTGGGGATCTTTCCAGTTTCTCGCGCGGATAATCAATGCGGAGATAACGGAAGCCAAAACGCCTACGCCGCAAATCAAAAGGGGGAAAAGCAAGAATTTAAAGCTCGTTGAGCCAAAGGAGAACAACGCCATAGTAAGACAGGAAATAATCGAGCCTACGTAAGATTCCGTAAGGTCGGAGCCCATACCTGCAATATCGCCTACGTTGTCGCCTACGTTGTCCGCGATGGTTGCGGGGTTTCTCGCGTCGTCTTCGGGGATACCTGCTTCCAGTTTCCCTACAAGGTCCGCGCCGACGTCAGCCGCTTTGGTATAAATACCGCCGCCCACACGCGCGAAAAGCGCAATCAACGAGCAGCCAAGGCTGTAACCGGTAAGCACTTGTACGGGTTGGCTAAGGTTTTTGGTAAGCGCGTATACCGCCAGGAAAATTGCCGCTAAGCCCAAAAGGCCCAAGCCTGCTACGGAAAGACCAAGCACCGCGCCGCCGCCAAAAGCTGTTTTCAGCGCGCCCGACATACCTTCTTCTTTCGCTTTGATTGCCGTTCTTGCGTTTGCTTTGGTTGCGATTGCCATACCGATCCAACCTGCCGCAGCGGAGAAAAGAGCGCCGATCACGAAGCAAATTGCCGCGGGCCAACCGATACCTTCCGCGCCTTGCAACTTGGGAATAAAGCCGAGCGCCGCCAAGAGTACGCCTACGCCCAAAACGAAGGGGATAATAATTTTATATTCGCGGACAAGGAATGTCATCGCGCCCCCGTGGATGTAGGATTGAAGCTCTTCTACTTTTTTGTCGCCAATTTTAAGCTTTGACACTTTGCGAAACAAAACGTATACGTAACACAAAGTGATAACCGTTGCAAAGGCGACGAGAATTAAAGGAACGTAAATCTTGGGTTCCATTTTAGAAAATCTCCTTTACTTTGTTTATCTGTTTTTGTTAAAAACAGTCATTAAAAACAGTATAACACGATTTTTGCGTTTTGTAAAGTGGGGGAATAAAAATTTTTTTACCTTTCTATAAAATTATTTTCAAAAAACAGGTATATAGGCAGAGATGAGAAATAATCTTGTCTTTTTTTGTTACGGATTGCGATTTGCTTGACGGAAGGATAACGCTTTGGTATAATCAAACAAATAGAAAAAAGAGATGGTCTTTTAACAATGATAAATTTTTTAGACGTTTTAATAACGGTAGTTTTCTTATTGCTCTTGGCTGTACCGGGATTTATTTTTGCAAAGATAAAAATGTTTCCCCAATCGGCAAGCGGAACGCTGTCCGTAATCGTATTATACGGCTGTCAGCCCGTTTTGATTGTAACAAGCTTTCAAGGCTGCGCGTATAATCCAAGCATAGCCGTCAATATGTTGTTGGTGGCAGGGATTGCCACGGCGGCGCATTTATTGATGTTTGGTTTGGTAAAGCTGGCTTTTATCAAATGGCAAAGCGACGATAAGGTGAAGCTTGTAAAATATTTAAGCGTGTTTTCCAACTGCGGCTTTATGGGCTTGCCCTTTTTACAATCCTTGTTCACGGAAGGGAGCGTGCAGGCGGAGCTCATCGTATATTGCGCCGTTGTTCTTGCCGTATTCAACGTCTTAAACTGGACGTTTGGGGTGTATATTATCACGGGTGAAAAGAAAGAAATTGCCGTAAAGAAAGTGTTATTAAATCCCGTAATTATTTCCGTCATTTTCAGTTTAGCCTTGTTTTTTATTATGAAAAAACCGCTTATCGAATGTACGACGGCAGGGACGGTTGGATATAAAATAGTAAGCAAGCTGATGAACAGTTTGCAATTCTTGTCCAATATGACGACGCCGCTTTCTATGTTCGTCATCGGTATTCGCTTGGCGAATATCAAGCCAAAGCAATTATTGACGGATAAATGGGCGTACGTAGCGACGGCGGTGAAGCTGATTGCTATGTCCTTTGTTACGATGCTCCTTGTTGCCTATTTGCCTATCGCGACAACGATTAAATACACCATCTTTTTCTTGCTTTCCATGCCCAGCGCAACCAGCGGCGCGATGATGGCGGTGCAATACGGAAAAGATAGCGATTTCGCGTCCATAGGCGTGGTTTTATCGACGATATGCTCGATTGTAACCTTGCCGCTATTGTACTTATTTATGAGCGGTGTTTTAGGGGTTACGATTTAATAAAAATTTAATAAAATTAAGACCAAAGGCGGTTATCTTCACAAAGGATAGCCGCCTTGTTTTTTAAAGGTGTTTCGAATAAAAAACCGCGTTTTTTTGTTTATAAAACCGTAACAAATTAAGGGAAAAAATGATGGTTTTTAAGCCCCGATGCAATTTTAGAGCACTTTTTTGATAATAAAAAGTATTGACAAACGGTATTTTTGTGATATAATGTGTCGTAGTATGGGATTGTGCTTCCATACGCGCTTAAAAGCGCAATAAAACAACAAGGAATAACAATGTTATTCAAAGTCGCCCCTAGGGGCTTTTGGCGTGAAACGCCAAAAGAAAACATTTGTTAGAGAAGAAAATTATAATGGAGGTAACTTGCGTGAAAAGTTATGAACCTTTAAAGCTGGAAGTAGTGATACTTCAACGGAAAGACGTTATTTGTGCGTCGGAATACGACAACGTTGGGGGGATCCCCGACGATTGGGAAGATTAATAAATTCAAGGAGATAGACGATGAGAAAGATGTTAAAAAGAAAAATTTCCACCTTGCTTGTAAGCGTCACCTTGCTTGTAATGGGCTGTGGGATTACCCTTTTAAACGTAAGCGAACGTAACGTGGAAGCATACGCGTCGACGTTGAGCGGCTTCATGGTAGAAGAGACCGCGGCGATTAGAAAGAGCACTCCCGTCGGTATTCGTTTTACGGTAAATTTAGACACAAACGCGCAGGACGTATACGAAGATTTGGAAAACGTTACGTGCGGTTCTATTTTGTTGCCCCAAAATATGCTTGATGGCGAATTGACCCTTGAAACGGCTAAAATTGTCAATATTCCTACGACCGTATGGCGTACGGAAGGGGTAACTTATCAAAGCGTTTTGGGCGGTTCGGTGGATTCGGAAGGCAATGTAACGGATATTCCCGCAAGCTTTTATAACCGTCCCATCGTTGCGCGCGGGTATATCACGGGTACAAAGGGCGGCAACGAATATACGTACTACACCGAAAATACGGCTGTGCGTAGTATCGGTTACATAGCGGCAATGGCAACGGACGACGGCGATTCGAGCGAGCTTTTGACAAAGATTGTCAACGGCACGACGAAAACGCTTGTTGCAAGCAACCAAACGTTGAGCATAAACGGCGCGGAAGGCGTTGTTTTGAAGAATGCGTATGCAAGCGAATTGTCGGGCTTGGACGTTGCGTATTTGGAAATCGGCGGTATCAAATCGGAAGTGGAAGTTACGTATTCGATTGATAAAACGAACGTAGCGGCTATCGAAAACGGCAAAATCGTTGCCAAATCGGTAGGCAACGCAATCCTTACCGCGTCTTGCGAATACAATGGGCAGTCTTATGAAGCGACGAGCGCGATTACCGTATCTAACGACTTCGTTGGGCAAACGGATTATACGATTTTGCTTTCCGCAAACGCTACGGCAACGGAAACGGTAGCGGCGAATACCTTGAAAAAGGCGTTTGGCAAGCTTGGCGCGGAGATTGAAATTGCCACCGAAACAGGGAATGAAACGACTGCGGATAAATATATTTCTATCGGTGAAACGGCGTTAGCAAAAGCAAACGTTGCGCTTTCCGTAACCAAAGCTACGGCTTCGCAGGTAAGCTCGGTTGATAATACGATGTTTATTCGCGGCGTGACCGACAACGGTACGCTTAACGGCGTACAACAATGGTTGGGCGACGCTTTGGATTACGATTATTATACGAAAGATACGTATTCCGTAAGCGCGCAAGCGGTGAATTTGCCCGCGGCAACTTCATACACGCCTGATATTGAATACAATATGATTGACCGTAGCGCAGACGTAATGCAAGACTACGGTTTGCAAAAATATTCCGACGGCGTAATCCAACTCGGTGGAAACACCCACAACTCTACGCTCGTTCTCCATCCTGATACCTATTATAATTCTTACGCAGATTGGTATGCGACGAAAACGACTACGGTTTTGTGGTGGGAAACTACCGAATTGATAAAAGATAGCAGCGGTAAGGCGGCAGAGCTTTGCTATACCGCGCACGGCAATTCTACGGCGTACAACGCGATGGTAAACACTGCGGCAAACAAGATCGTAGATGGGTTTAAGGCAAATCCCACGTTGCATAGAATAAGCTTCTCCGTTCGCGACGGTTACTACGAATGTAATTGTGACGCTTGTGAAGCAAAGGGCAACACTTCCGATACGTTAGTGGCGTTCCTTAACGACGTTTGCGCAAAGGTGGAAACGGGCTTGGCTGGCGATGCAAGACAAAGCACGTTCAAGGTCGTAACGCTTGCTTATCACCAAACCAACGAAGCGCCGAAAAATATCGCTTCGCTTGCAAATTATGCTTCCTTTAAAAACCACGTTGAGCTTTGGTTTGGGGATAGCTACGGCGATTATACCGACGGTTTGAAGGACAGCACCAGCAGCAAGAACCAAGAAATCTATACCAACTTCCAAAAATGGTCCAGCTTGGTAGGGGAAACGGACGTCTTGCTTTGGGTTTACTATACCAACACCAAAAACGGCTTCGTGCCTTACAATACCTTCACGGCAATCCGTGAAAACTACGCAATGGCGTATAACGCAGGCGTAGATTATATGTTCAACCAAACCATTCAAGGCAGATCGGGCTGGACGATGTTAAAGCATTACCTTATTTCCCAGCTTGCTTGGAATGCAACCCCCAGCGATGCGGAATGGAACGAATGGCTTGACGCGTATTTCGAAAATGCGTACGGCAGCGGCGCAACGGCTATGCGTAAGTGGTTTAACGATTGGCTGGATGACAGTACGTCCGCATATGCAACGTCTGACAGCAACCCTGCAATCCATAAGGATATGGTCACAACGTCCAACTTCCCGAAGGCAACCATGCAGCAATGGATTGCTTATGCAGATGCGGCATTGATGAATCTTGACGAAAACGACCCTAACTATACGCAATATTATAACAACATTATATTAGAAAAACTTTCTCCCGAATATTTCTTGATTGAATTGTACGGGATGACGGCTGATTACGCGGAAGAGTTTGTCTGGGGCGTAAGATTGTGGGATATTAGCTATCTTGGCGAAAACGTGAAGATTGATGCAACGTTAAGTGAAATTAGCGGTAGCATCGAATCCGTAACGATTGAAGATGCATTCTTGGGCGAAGTGCAAGCTGACGGTACGTATGCAATAACTCTTCAAAACGGTAATATTAAGGCCGGAACGACCTATGCGGTTACGGGTGCAACTGCTTCCAGTATCACCGCAACGACGGACGGCGAACTTAACATTGCTTTGGTGAGCGAAATATGGCCTGGTACAGTGAGAACTGTAACGATTTCCAGCGCGGATTATACGGTAAACTTTACCAACGTTATCCCCGTAACGAAGATTTTGAGAACAGCAGATGATATCAACTTGTTGAACGCATATAACAAAGAAGGCGATAATACTACAGATAAGCATCTTCGTGGCTATTATGTCCTTGGTAACGACATTGATTGTGCCGGAGCAACCTATGGGGCAGATGGACGTGACGCCAACAAGACTTTCGTTGGTACGTTTGATGGTCAAGGTTATACGATTAGCAACTTAAATGCACGTGCAAACGGTATTTTCAGCGTACTTGCAGGTACAGTAAAGAACGTAAACTTTACGGACGTATCAATAGTAAAAGATAGCAGTCACTTTACGGCATTGCTTGCAGGTCAAGCATGGGGCAATACGACGATTGAAAATGTCAACGTAACCTTTAAGACAATCGAATGGCCTATTAACAATGTTCTTACTGATTGGGCGGCGACGGGCTTGCTTGTAGCGCGTTGGACGAATGCGGCAACAATTAAGGTAAATAACGTAGAGATTGATGCAACGGGCTTGACAATTACAAACGCGCTCGGTACTGAAATCTCGGGTGTACAATTTAGCAATGTAACGATTAAGGGCGACAGCTACATCTTGATTGCTTGCACAGGCGCAAACTCTTCTACGGGAGTTGCAGCTTGGCCTACGGGCGTAACGTACACCGATACCCTTATGGAAGAAACGGAAGACGGTTTGGTATACGTAGAAAACGGCAGAATTTCGCTTGAAAGCGATAAGTTTGAAGTAGGTACGGTTTACACCGTAAAGTGCGGTAGCGCAAGCGTGCAAACGGTTGTAACCGAAGCAGGCAAGCTTACGGCAGAATTGATGGGGCTTACCGTGGGCGCAACGACGATTACGTGCGTCACGGAAGGCAAAGCGATTGCGTTTACCAACGTATACGTAGCAACGAAGATTTTGAAAACGGCAGACGATTTGCATTTGCTTAACGCAACCAAGCAAGGTAAGAAGATTGACGGGTATTACGTGCTCGGCGGCAATATTGATTGCGCGGATGCGTT
>JBGVRC010000006.1:0-6078 GCA_045128055.1 Candidatus Scatosoma sp.
TATGTTTTTAGCAAATATGTTGAACAACTCGATTGAAAAAACGGACCGTTGCGATATGGGAATGCCCGCCAACGGCTCTGTTGCGTTTTCTATTTTTTCAATTTCTATTTATTCTAAAAATACGGACTGATTTTCGAAATCAGTCTTATTTTTTATATTTAACGATTTACTAAGAAAAAATTTTAATGTAAAGGTATAAAATAATGAGAAAAAAGGTGTATTTGACGTTGCAAAACGGAGTCGTCTTCCAAGGTTATTCCTTTGGCGCGGAAGGCGACGCGATGGGCGAGCTCGTATTTTCTACGGGCATGGTAGGCTATATTGAAACGTTGACCGATCCTTCTAATTACGGTCAAATAATCGTACAAACCTTTCCGTTAATCGGGAACTACGGTATGGTGTATGCGGACGTGGAAAGCGAGCGCGCTTGGGCGTCTGCGTACGTTGTGCGCGAAATCTGCGACCAGCCGTCAAACTTCCGTACGGACGGAACGTTGGAAGCTTATTTGATTGAACAAGGCGTAGTGGGGATTTGCGGCGTTGATACCAGACAGCTCACGAAGATTTTGCGCGAAGAAGGCGCAATGAACGCGCGCATTAGCGCGAAGCCTTTAAGCGAAGATGAAATTAAGGCTTTGGCTGCGTATAAAATGGAAAACGCCGTGCAAACGGTAGCGCCGAAATCGAAGACTGTATATGGTGAAGAAAATGCCAAATACAACGTTGTTGTTTGGAACTTCGGTTCGAGAATGAGCACGATTAAAAATTTTGTACAAAAGGATTGCAAGGTAATCAGCGTGCCTGCAAATACAACAGCGGAAGAAATATTGTCCTACGACCCCGATGGGGTAGTGCTTGGCGACGGACCTGGCGATCCTGCCGAAAACGTAGCCGTTATTGAAGAAGTGAAAAAGCTTTTAGGCAAAAAACCCGTTTACGGCGTAGGGCTTGGGCATCAGCTTGTTGCTTTGGCGCTTGGCGCGGAAACGAAAAAGCAAAAATACGGGCATAGGGGCAGCAATCAACCTGTCAAATGTACCAAGTGCGGTAAGGTGTATATCTCCGCGCAAAATCACGGCTATGAAGTTGTGACAGACACCATTAAAGAAGGGAAAGTGAAGTTTATTAACGTGAACGATAACTCCTGCGAAGGTATCGATTACGACGCGCTTAACGCGTTTACTACGCAGTTTGTTCCCGAGTGCTGCGGGATCGGCTACGTGGAAAATCCTTTATATAACAAGTTTTTTGCAATGATGGACAAGGAGAAAGAAAATGCCTAAGAGAAGTGATATAAAGAAAGTTTTGGTTATCGGCTCAGGGCCTATTGTCATTGGACAAGCCGCGGAGTTTGACTACGCTGGCGCGCAAGCCTGCCGCGTATTAAAAAGCGAAGGGGTAAACGTCGTTCTTTGCAACTCCAACCCTGCAACCATTATGACGGATAAAGCACTTGCCGATGAAATTTATCTCGAACCTTTGACGGAAGAATCCTTAAAAAGAATTATTATCAAGGAAAAACCCGACTCGCTTTTGGCTTCGCTTGGCGGACAAACGGGGCTTACGATGGGTTGCAAGCTCGCAAAATCGGGCTTTCTTGCGCAACACGGCGTAAAGCTTATCGGTACGAAGCTTGACGCGATTGACCGTTCGGAAGATAGAGAACTTTTCAAGGATACGATGGAAAAAATCAATCAGCCTTGCGTTCCGTCCGATATCGCGTATACGGTAGAAGAATGCGTAGCGATTGCCAACAAACTTGGCTATCCCGTAATCATTCGTCCTGCGTACACCCTTGGCGGCGCAGGTGGCGGCGTAGCGTACAACGAAGAAGACCTTCGTTTGATTTCGCATAACGGTTTGATGCTTTCGCCTATTACGCAAGTTCTCATTGAAAAATATATTGCAGGGTGGAAAGAAGTCGAGTTTGAAGTATTGCGCGACAGCGCGGGAAACGTGTTGACCGTTTGCTCTATGGAAAACGTAGACCCCGTTGGTATTCACACGGGCGACTCTATCGTAGTTGCTCCCGCCGTTACCCTTTCCAGCGTGGAATACGGAATGCTTCGTAACGCGGCGTTGTCTATTATTACCGAGCTTGGTATCGAAGGCGGGTGTAACGTGCAGTTTGCGCTCAATCCCGATTCCTTTGAATATTCGGTAATCGAAGTAAATCCCCGTGTAAGCCGTTCTTCTGCGCTTGCGTCTAAGGCTACGGGCTTCCCGATTGCAAAGGTGACTTCGAAGATTGCGCTCGGTTATACTCTCGACGAAATTATAAACGACGTAACGGGCAATACCTATGCTTGTTTCGAACCGACAATCGACTATTTGGTTGTAAAAATGCCCAAGTGGCCGTTTGATAAATTCTTGTATGCTAAACGTGAGCTTGGTACGAGAATGAAAGCGACGGGCGAAGTTATGTCCATCGGTACGTCCTTTGAAATGGCGATGATGAAGGCTGTTCGCGGCGCGGAAATTTCCACCAGCACCTTTAATTATAAGAAATTTATTAACTGGACCAAGGAAGAATTACTTGAAAAGCTTCCCGAAATGACGGACGAAAGAATTTTCGTTGTATACGCAGCTTTGAAGAAGGGCGTCAGCGTTGACGAAGTGTTCAATATTACCAAAATTGACCGTTGGTTCTTGAACAAGTTTATGAATATGATTCGTTACGAAGCAAGACTTGGCAGAGAAAAATTGACGAGAGAATTGTACGAAGAAGGGAAACGCCTTGGCTATTTGGATAAAGACATAGCGGCGTTCAGCGGTCAAAAAATTCCTTATAGAAAAAAGGTGGCTTATAAAATGGTGGATACCTGCGCGGCGGAATTCCCTGCAAAAACGCCGTATTTCTATTCGACGTTTGACCCGCACGAACACGATGAAGCGAAGCCTTTTGTACAAAAGAGCGATAAGAAGAGAATCGTTGTAATCGGTTCGGGACCTATTCGTATCGGGCAGGGTATTGAATTCGACTATTCGTCCGTACATTGCGTTTGGACGTTGAAAGAACTTGGCTATGAAGTCGTTATTATCAACAATAACCCTGAAACCGTTTCTACCGACTTTGATACGGCGGATAGATTGTATTTCGAACCGCTTACGCCCGAAGACGTACAGCACGTTCTTGACGTGGAAAAACCTTATGGTGTCATCATTACGTTCGGCGGTCAAACGGCAATCAATCTTTGTTCGTATTTTGATACGCACGGAATTCGTATTCTCGGTACGTCTGCGGACAGCGTAGATAGGGCGGAAGACAGAGAGCGTTTTGAAGCGCTTTTGGAAAAATATTCCATTCCCCGTCCCAAGGCAATGACCGTTATGACCAAAGAAGAAGCACTTGCGGCTGCGGAAGCTTTGGAATATCCCGTTTTGCTTCGTCCTTCCTACGTAATCGGTGGGCAAAATATGACGATTGCTTTCACGCAAGAAGACGTTTGCAGATATATGGACGTAATTTTGGCGCAGGGCATTGAAAACCCCGTTCTTTGCGACCAATATTTGATGGGTACGGAGTTGGAAGTAGACGCGATTTCCGATGGAAAAGACGTGCTTATTCCCGGTATTATGCAACACATCGAACGTACGGGTATTCACTCGGGCGACTCGATTGCGGTATATCCCCCGTATAACCTTGACGACGCTATGTTGGAAAGAATTATCGAAGTTTCCACCCAACTTGCGCTCGAATTAAAGACGAAGGGCTTAATCAACATTCAATACTTGATTTACCGCGGTCAGCTTTACGTAATCGAAGTAAATCCCCGCGCGTCGCGTACCGTACCGTATATTTCCAAGGTTACAGGCGTGCCGATGGTAGAGATTGCAACGAAGATTATCGTAGGCGCAAAATTGAAAAAGCTTGGATATGGTACGGGGTTGTATCCTTCTTCGCCTTACGTAGCGGTAAAAGTTCCCGTGTTCAGTTTTGAAAAATTGAATGACGTCAACTCGCAGCTTGGCCCGCAAATGAAATCGACGGGCGAAGTTTTGGGTATCGGTAAGACGATGGAAGAAGCGATGTTCAAAGGCCTTGTTTCGGCTGGCTTTAAGATGTGTCATCCTTCCGAACGCCGTCCCGTGGGCGTATATATGACGGTAAACGACCAAGACAAATTAGACGTTTTGGGGATTGCTAAAAAATTTGGCGACCTGGGTTGTACGATGTACGCAACGAAGGGTACGGCAAAGGTTATCACCGACCTTGGCTTTGATTGTCAAGTGGTGGATAGACTTTCCGCGACGGATACGGTAATCAAGTTGATGGACGAAGGAAAAATAGACTACGTAATCTATACGGGTAAGACGGATATGGAATCCATCAACGACTTCATTCGTTTGCACCACCACGCAATTTTGCTTGGCATCACCGTTTTGACGGCGCTTGATACGGCAAACGCGCTTGCGGATATTATTGCAAGTCAATTTACCGAAGACAATACCGAGCTTGTGGATATCAACGCTTTGCGTACGGAAAAATTAAAGCTCAACTTCACAAAAATGCAATCCTGCGGCAACGATTTCATTGTATTTGACAACCGCGACGGTAAAATTACTTGTCCCGAATCGATAGCGGTGAACTATGTTGATCCCCATTACGGCATCGGCGGCGACGGTATCGTTTTGCTTGAAGATTCTTGCGTAGCGGACGCCAAAGTCCGTATTTTCAACCGCAACGGTAAAGAAACGTTTATGGGCGGTAATGCAATTCGTTGCATGGGCAAGTATTTGTATGAAAAGAATATCGTTCGCAAAAACGATATGAAAATCGAAACGGGCGTTGGCTTGATTTGCGACGTAAAGGTATACTCTTTCAGCGGGAAAGTAAACTCGGCAAGCGTAAATCTTGGCAAAGTTCTTTTGGATGGCAAGCATATTCCCTGCGTATGGGACGAAGCGCAGATCGTAGGAAAAACGATTAAAGTGGACGGCGTGGATTACGACATAACGCTTGTCAATGTTGGTAACCCGCACTGCGTAATTTTCAGCGATAAAGTGGATGCGATCAATATCCCTGCGATAGGTCCTGCGTTTGAAGACAGCAAATACTTCCCCGAAGGCGTCAACGTAGAATTTATACGCGTTGTTAATAAAGTAACGATTAAAATGCGCGCTTGGGAACGTGGCAGCGGCGAAACGTGGGCTTGCGGTACGGGCGCTTGCGCGGCTGTGGTTGCGGCGGTGCTTGCAGGGTATTGCGAAATGGATACCAACGTCACCGTAAAACTTCGCGGTGGGGATTTAACAGTAAATTACCATGCGGATGGAACGGTTGACTTGATGGGTAACGTAAAAACAGTATACGAAGGTACGCTTGAAATTTAACTTGCGTATGCGTTGGAGATAATATGGACGTATTTTATGAAGAAAGTTCCATTGTGAACAATTCCAAGAAAAAGCAAACGAAATATAAAATCATTCATTGTTTTACCATTTTCTTTCTAATTCTTGGTATTATTTGCCTATTTACTTTTATTATGTTTATTGGCGACGTTGGTTTGATGATTCTCACGGGTTTCCCCACGCTATTTTGTTGGGTAAACTGGTTTTTGCTTCGCAAATGGGAAATGGGCGTAAACGTAAGCTATGATTATAGCTTTGTTTCGGGTGAGCTTCGCATTGCGAAAGTAATCAATGTCAATCGCCGTAAACTCGTAGCGCGCTTAGATTGCGCGGAAATGATACAAGTAGGCGACGCGGATTGTCCCGCTTTTGAAAGATTCCGTAGAACGCCTGGGGTTAAAACGGTATTTTGCACGTCTAATTTTGTGGCTTCCGATGATAAATTCTTTATGTATATTCACACCGAATATAATGGCAAAAAGCTGTTTGTTTTGGAATGCAGAGAAGAATTGTTGATTCATATGTTGAAGTTTATGAAGAGAACGGTGCTTGACCACGATTATATTTCGCAGGAAAAGAAAAATAAATGATATATTTGGATAATGCCGCTACGACGAAACCAAGCGAAAGAGCTATTGATGCGGCAAAAGTATACCTTTTTGAAAAATTTTATAATCCTTCCGCGTTGTATAAACCTGGATTTGCTTTGCAGAGCGAGCTTAAAAA
>JBGVRC010000007.1:0-69880 GCA_045128055.1 Candidatus Scatosoma sp.
TATTGAGTCCGTTGTTCTTTAGGTTGTATTTCTTGGTCTATTATAGCGTATTTTTGATGTTGCTTGAAAAATCCGTGGAAGCGGACAAGACGTCGGAAACGCTTTCCAAGGACGAAAAAACAGAAGAAAAAGCAGAATAGTTTCGAAGAAAAGAATAGCCCCCTTGCGAAGTTTCGCAAGGGGGCTTTAACGTGTATAGTTTACGGTTCGGGATTGAATTCAAAACAAGGAATGGGTTTCAGCTTAAACTCGTTTAAGGTATGCAACCGGTCGATCCGCGCTTTGACGTCGGAGTCTTCGCAAACGCCCGTGCGGATATACCGATCGAGTACGGCGTAGGTAAAGCCCAAATTGTCTTCGTCCGTTCTGTCCGTCAGCCCGTCCGAAGGTACTTTTTCTACAAGATTGATGGGTAAATTTAAATATTTCCCGATTTCTTTTACTTCTTGTACAGTGAGCTTGCCAAGCGGGGAAAAATCGCCCGCCGCGTCGCCGTAACGGGTGGAATATCCCACCCAGTCTTCGGATAAATTGCAGGTGTTTGCCACACGCCCGTTGTTGGATTGCGACAAAGCGTAAAGGGTAGACATACGAATACGCGGGGGAAGATTGACAATCGTTTGGCGGCTGATTTCCACACCGCTCGCTTGCAGGCTCTCTAACACGCCGTCTACGGCTTTTTTGATATTGCAAACATAAAAAGGGATACCCAGGTGCGCGACGAGTTGTTTGGAGCAGTCAATATCGCTTTGTTCGCCGTTGGGCATCAGCACGCCGATGACGCGGTCTTTCCCAAGCGCTTGTACGCACAAAGCGGCTACGATACTCGAATCCTTGCCGCCCGAAATACCGATAACGGCGTTGCAGCCTTTTCCGTTTTGTTCAAACCAGTCCCGTATCCATTGTACGGCAGCTTCCGTCGTCTTTTTTACGTCAAAATTTTGCATAATAAGCTCCTTTTATCAGTTTGCGCGTTTCTTATCAAATTACACGCCGAAAAGCAAGTCGCCGTAGGTGGGGATAGGCCAATAATCGGCGGAAACAACGTCTTCCAAAGCGTCTGCGTCCGCGCGAAGCTTTTTCATAATCGTCAGCACGACATCCTTATAATACACGGCGCGTGTGGTCACGTCCTTAATCGCTTTGGTTTGCGACAGAGCCGTTTCCAAGGATTGAACGGTTTTATGCGCGCTCGCCGTAAGGTCGGAGATTTGTTTTAAGGCTTCTTGTTCATAAGAACAATCCAGCTTTTTGCATACAGCCTTTTTCGTCAAGATGGTATTGCCGAGTACTTGGCTGTATTCGCTCACCGCAGGTAAAATCTCCTTTTTCGCCATATCCAGCATCGTTTTGCCTTCGATATTGATGATTTTGCAATAGCTTTGCAATAAAATATCGTAACGGGAGCGCATTTCGCGTTCGGTGTAAACCTTGTGAGAAGTGAACAAAGCGATATTTTTTTCCTTTAAGAAATAGGGCATAGCGTCGGGCGTTGTTTTCAAATTCAAAAGCCCGCGCGCTTCCGCTTCGGCAATCCACTTATCATCGTAGCCGTTGCCGTTGAAAATAATACGCTTGTGCTTGGTGATAACCCGCTTAATCAAGGCGTGCAAAGCCGTTTCAAAGTTTTCCGCGCCTTCCAGCTCGTCCGCAAATTGCTTTAAAACTTCCGCAACCGCCGTGTTTAAGAAAGTGTTTGGACCGGAAACGGACGCCGCCGAACCGAGCATTCTAAACTCGAATTTGTTATTCGTGAAAGCAAAGGGCGAAGTACGGTTTCTGTCCGTCGTGTCCTTGGGGAATTTCGGCATTGTATGTACGCCGACACGGAGCAGCTCCGCTTCTTTCGCGCCGTAGGGTACGTCCTTTTCAATACATTCCAAAATTTCCGTCAATTCGTCGCCAAGGAAAATGGAAACGACTGCGGGGGGTGCTTCGTTCGCACCCAAACGGTGGTCGTTGCCTGCCGTGGCTACGGATACGCGGAGCAAATCTTGATAATCGTCCACCGCCTTGATAACCGAGCAAAGGAAAAGCAAAAATTGCGCATTTTCGCTGGGTGTATCGCCGGGCTCTAATAAATTTACGCCCGTGTTGGTGGAAATAGACCAGTTGTTATGTTTACCGCTGCCGTTTACGCCCGCGAAGGGTTTTTCGTGCAAAAGACATACCAAATCGTGCTTCTTGGCGATTTTTTGCATCGTTTCCATCGTCAGCTGGTTGTGGTCGGCGGCGATATTCGTCGTGGTGAAAATGGGCGCAAGCTCGTGCTGAGCGGGTGCGGCTTCGTTATGCTCGGTTTTCGCAAGCACGCCGAGCTTCCAAAGCTCTTCGTTTAAATCACGCATAAAAGCTTGGACGCGGGGCTTGATTACGCCGAAATAATGGTCGGCAAGCTCTTGTCCCTTGGGCGGCTTTGCGCCGAAAAGGGTTCTGCCCGTATAGATAAGGTCTTTTCTTTGGTTAAAGGTTTCTTTATCGACAAGGAAGTATTCCTGTTCGGGCCCGACCGTCGTTTTAATGGAAGTAACGTCGTCGTTGCCAAACAATTTCAACACGCGGAGCGCTTGGCGGTTGATGGCTTCCATCGAACGGAGCAAGGGGGTCTTTTTATCCAACGCGTCGCCGCCGTATGAACAAAAGGCGGTGGGGATACACAATACGCCGTCCTTGATAAAGGCGTAGGAAGTTGCGTCCCAAGCGGTGTAGCCGCGCGCTTCAAAGGTGGCGCGAAGCCCGCCCGACGGGAAGGACGAAGCGTCCGATTCGCCCTTGATAAGCTCTTTCCCCGAAAATTCCATAATAATTCTGCCGTCGTCGGAAGGGGAAATAAAGCTGTCGTGTTTTTCCGCGGTGATACCCGTCATCGGTTGAAACCAATGGGTGTAATGGGTTGCGCCTTGCTCAATCGCCCATTCCTTCATCGCGTTGGCTACGGTGTTTGCCACGGACAAATTCAAGCTTCTGCCGTCCTGAATGGTGCGTTTTAAGGTCTTATAGGTGTCTTCGGAAAGGCGTTCCTTCATCACCTTATCGTCAAAGACCATACAACCAAAATAATCGGATATCAACTTCATAAATTTTTCTCCTTGCGTAAATGCCGTTATATCCGCCCGAAGTATTTTGCGGGCTAAAATAACGAAAACAAGCAAAGGCAATAGCGCCTTTGCCTATCTTGCGTTTATTATAACTCTTTTTTTCGCTTTTTGTCAACGGTTTGGCATTGTTTTTTCGTAAATTATCCAAAACCGCAACTACGTTGCGGAAAAAGCGGGCGATTTAAAGGTCGTTTGGCGGATTTTGCAGTTCGGGTAAAAATTTCCAGTACCGAGCGGGCATATATCCGCGCATTTGTTTTAATCGCTCTCTCGACGGGATATTGACGGCGGCGTAATACTTTTGCCAAAGCGTTTTCCACTCCGTTTCGTTTGCCGACAAAATCAAATTTGCCTGGGGCAGGGGCGCGATGAACGTGTTTTTTCCGTCGTAAACCGCCGCTTTTTTACGGGTGACGTCGTGTAAAACAAAGGGGAATTGCGGCAACCTTGCGCGGAAGTGGTTTGCGAGTAAATCCACGATATCGTTATCGGGAGAACAAGGCGCGTACAAAGCGCCGCTCGCCGTTTCGATAAAGCGGATAAAGCCGTGAAATCGATGAATTTCAAAGCCCACTTTTTTGATACATTCCACCGCCGCGAAAACGGCGGGCTCGGCAAGGCGTTTCCCGATAGGGCGCTTGATTTGCGCCAAAAGCCGAAAATAAGCAAAGGCAATTTGTCCTTTTTCGGGATTTCCGCTGCGAAGCAGGGTGTCTAAATCCCGCATACAGTCCCTATCAAAGGACAAAAATCTATTTTCCGCGCGTTTGGCTTTGTATTCGTCCGTTTTGACGAAGACAGGGCTTTCGCCCAAAGCCAACTGCCCGTTGCCGCTGTAAACCCGCGCGTCCACATCGGAAAAAGCCGCCAAAAAGGCGGTTAAAAATCCGTATTTCGTTCCGTCAAAAAAGTACATCATAAATAATTCATCTCGTACCTGGTATGCCCGTTTTTGTTTTTATTCGCATATCTTACGCCTTTTTAAGTTTATGCGTCAAATAAAAAGAAACTATAACTGTCCGTGCAGGGCAATCAAGGCGTTTTGCGGCGTGGAGAGCGCGTTGAAAAGGTCGAGTTGCGTTGCGCTTTCCTGCGTTTCGGCGGCTGTCAACAGCCCACGAACGGCGCTTTCTTGCTTTGCGCCGAAAAATTTACCGTCGCAGGTGATAAAATGCTTGGCGCGCTTTAAGGCGACCCGCATTTTTATAAGACTTTCGAAGGAAAGCTTGCAATATTTTCTTGCTTCGATAATTTTATAGGCGTTTTTTGCGCCGATGCCAGGGACGCGCAACAAAACTTCCAAGGGCGCGCGGTTGATTTCCACGGGGAAAAGGTGCATATTCCGCAAAGCCCAAGCGCACTTTGGGTCGTATTCGGCGGCTAAATTTTCGCCTTCGTCTACGATTTCTTCGACGGTAAACCCATAAAAACGAAGCAGCCAGTCGGCTTGGTATAATCGGTGCTCCCGCAGCTGCCCAACAGCCGATTCGGGCAGGGCGGGGTCGCGAACAACGGGTACGTAGGACGAATAATATACTCGTTTTAATCCGTTTTTACGGTACAACGCTTGGGTCAGGCGCAAAATTTGTCCGTCCGCTTCGGGGGATGCGCCGACAATCATTTGCGTGGTTTGCCCCGCAGGTAAAAAATGCCCTTTAAATTGCCCCTTTTTCTTTTCTTCGCGGAACTTTTCCGTTTGCAAAGCAAGCGTTTTCATCGGCAAAAGCAGGCTTTCCTTGCTTTTTTGCGGCGCGAGCAGTTTTAGGCTTTTTTCCGTCGGCAGCTCGATATTATAACTCATTCTGTCCACGTACAAAGCCGCTTCGTTCATCAGTTTTTCGTCCGCGCGCGGAATACCTTTTAAATGGATATAGCCGTGGAAATGATACTCCGTTCGTAGCTTTTTCACCGTCAAAAGCAAGCGCTCCATCGTATAATCGGGGTTTTTATGCACGGCGGAAGACAAAAATAAGCCTTCTATGTAATTACGCTTGTAAAAATCGATGGTCAGCTCGCAAATCTCATCGGGCGTAGCCGTCGTCCGCGGTACGTCCGCGCTCAGTCGGTTGGGACAATACTTACAATCGTAAATGCAATCGTTGCTGAGTACGATTTTTAATAAAGATACGCACCGTCCGTCGGGCGTAAAGGAATGGCAGCAACCCGAAACGTACCCGTTTCCGATTCCGCCTGCATTCTTCCGTCCGCTTCCCGACGACGAACAGGATACGTCGTATTTCGCGCTTTCCGTTAAAATTGTCAGCTTTTCTTGTGAAATCATACCTTTATTATATCGCGCGTAAGCGTAAAAGTCAAACAAATGTTCGCATTTTCTCAAAATAAAAAATTTTTTTCAAACGTTTGACAAGGTGGGGGTAAGCTGTGGTATAATATGGATAATCGATAAAATGGGGTGTAAGTGCGATTGAAGGTCGCAATGGGTATTTTACTAATGCATTTTTACATTATACGAAGGTAGGAAGGAGAGTATATGTTAATTTCGATTTTGATGTTGTTTGCAGGCGTCGGGGTTTTCATCGCGGGTATGAATATGCTTGGCGACGGGCTGGAAAAAAGCGCAGGCAGCGGGCTGAAAAGGTTGCTTGGAAAAATCAGCGGTAACCGTTTTGCGGGCGTAGGCGTCGGCGCGGGGGTTACGGCTATCATACAAAGCTCTGCGGCAACGACGATTATGGTCATCGGTTTCGTAAACGCGGGGATTATGACCTTGTTCCAGGCGACGGCGATTATTATGGGCGCGAATATCGGTACGACGATCACGGGAGTTTTGGTGTCGTTGAAGTCTTTGCCGATTGCGGATTTTGCGGCTGCGCTTGCGTTCATAGGCGTTATGATGACCTTTATCAAAAAGGATAAAATTAAACAGTTCGGCTCGATTTTGTGCGGCTTGGGCTTGCTGTTTATCGGGCTTGATTTGATGGGCGGCGCTTTGTCGGAAGAAAGCAATCCGCAGTTGTTCGCCTTTTTTAAGAACTTGTTTTCAAGCATAGAATTTCCTTTACTCTTAATTATCGTCGGGGCTATTTTTACGGCGGTAATTCAAAGCTCGTCCGCGGCGACCGGTATTTTCATTACGATGGTCGGTACGATTGCGGCAGACGGTACGCCTATGCTTGCAATGGAAAACGCGCTGTTCTTGGTGCTTGGTTCGAATATCGGTACTTGTATCACGGCGGCGTTGGCGGCTATGGGCGCAAGCACGAATGCAAAGCGCAGCGCGCTCATTCACCTGTCTTTTAATATTATCGGTACGGTTTTATTTACAGCGTTGATTTGGCCGTTGTCGGGTTACGTAGTAGAGATTTTGCAAAAGACTTCGCCCAAGCTCGAAATACAGCTCGCTTGGTTCCACGTAATTTTCAACGTATCCACGACCTTGGTATTGTTGCCGTTTATTAAACAGCTCGTTGCAATGGCGACAAAGCTTATTCCCGATAAAAAGTCTGCGGAAGACGTGCGTCAGCTTAGATTTGTGGACGAACGCTTGCTTACCACTCCCCCCGTTGCGATTATGCAGGTAAAAAAGGAAGTGGAATATATGTCCGCGCTTGCGCGTGAGAACCTTGGAAAAGCGTTTGACGCGCTTGGCTTAGATAATACCAAATATATGGCGGAAGTGAAAGAAAAGGAAAAAACCATCAACTTCACAAACCACGCCTTAACCCGTTTCCTTATCAAGCTTTCCCCGCACGTAGACAGCAAAAACGAAATGGCGGTAGGTACGTATTTCCACGTGCTTAACGACTTAGAACGTATCGGCGACCACGCGGAAAACTTCGCGGAAATCGCTGCCGAAATGCAAAGCAAAGAGCTTGCGTTCTCCGAAAATGCAGGCGTAGAGCTTAAAGGTATGCAGGATACCGTTTTGCAAATGTTCGCAATCGCCGAAGAAGCGTTTGACGACGGAAACGTAGCGCGCTTGGAAGAATTGACCCAGCTTGAAAATAAAGTGGACGGCTTGAAGAAAGAGTTGATTGCTCGCCATTACGCCCGTCTTGCGGAAGGGAATTGCAAAGTGGAGCTCAGTCCTTATTTCGCGTCCTACGTTACGGGTTTGGAAAGAGTTGCCGACCACCTTGTCAACGTCGGGTACAGTATTCTCAACCCTACGGGCTCGCAAAGCGAAGCCAAAAAAGCTTTGCAAAAAGCATAAATTTACTTTGTATAACAAAATGCAGCCGCTTAAAAAACGGCTGTGTTTTTTTTGTGAAAAACAAAAAAAAGTTGGTTAAGTGCTTGACTGTCATAAAAATATATGATAAAATGTCATAAAAGAATATGACAAGACATAGGTAAATATATGGCAATGGAAAAAATGACGACGAAAAAGAAGCCCGTACAAAAGCGGAAGTGGTGGTTTCGTTTTATGAAGAAACTGACGCTTGTGCGGTATAAAAAACCTAAGTTTGTGTACTTGGGTGAAGAAAAATTTGACGAAGGGTGTATTATTTTAAGCAATCACGAAGGCACGGACGCGCCGATGTCTTGGGAATTGTATTGCGACGAGCCCATTCGCATGTGGGGGGCGTATGAAATGAATTCGGGCTTGGTGAAAATGTACAAATACCAAAGCCGCGTATACTTCCACGAAAAAAAGGGTTGGAGCTTGTTTGGGGCGCGTATGTTTTGCTTGATTGCAAGCCCCATTACCAACTTGTATTATAAGGGCTTGAATTTGATTTCCACCTATCGCGACGGTCGGTTTTTGAAAACCTTGCGCGAAAGTATTAAAACTTTGCAGGAAGGCACGAACGTCGTAATTTACCCCGAAATTTCGGACAACGGGTATTTGGCGGAACTGGAAGGCTTCCACAAGGGCTGTGTGGCGTTGATGGAGCTTTGCGATAAAAAGGGTATGAACACGCCTGTTTTCGTGACGTATTTTAGGAAGTCGGATTTGACGTATATCATTGACAAACCCGTGTATTATAAGGATTTGGCGGCAAACGGAGCAACCAAGGACGAGATTGCGAAAAAGCTTTTGGATAGATGTAACGAGCTTGGCAAAATGCAATTTACGGACGAAGCTGACAAGCAATCCGTAGAAAAGGAAGCCGCAAGCGCGTAAAAGGATAATAAGGATAAAAAGCACCCCAAAGGGTGCTTTTTGTTTGTTACAAACGATACTTCGTATATTTCTCAATCTCTTCCGTGGCGCAGAGAAGGAGTATATTGCCGATAAAATCGGCAAAGCGTCGCACCGCCGATAAAAAAAGGGAAGGAGATAGGCTATCATTTGCGGACGGTGCTCGCGCGAATCTCCGATAATTCGTATGTTTCTCAATCTCTTCTTTGCACCACGAAAAAGAGCACCCGTAAAGGGTGCTCTTCCGTGGCGCAGAGAAGAGGATTCGAACCTCCGGTAAGCTTCAGACCTACACACGATTTCCAATCGTGCTCCTTAAACCACTCAGACATCTCTGCAACTGCTTTTCTTAAATTGCCTATTTATATTACTGTATTTTTTCAAAAAATGCAAGCGTTTTTGCATTGCTTTCGAAAAAATCTTTCAATTTCTTAAAAAAGTTTTGTTATAAAAAACCGCCCTTGGGAAAAGGGCGGTTATATTTAGGCTTTGTAACAGTTGCAGGCAACGCCGCTTGGCAAAAAGCCCGTGTCCGAACAGTTTTTGCATACAAATTGCGGCAATAGGTCTTGTTCTTGGATTTCCAAGCCCGACAAAATGTTTTTGCGCTCTTGCAAAAGCGCTTTTTTCTTATCCTGCAAAGCAGGCAGGTTTTGCGGCTCGAAAACTTCCGCTTTCGCAAGCGCGATTTCCATTTTGGAAAGCTCTGCCGTGATTTCCTTAAAGCGCGCGTTGGCGTTTGCTTTCGTTAAGAATTTTTCCGCTCGGCTTTGCGCTTTTTCTCGCAAAAGCGCGTAATAACGGTCTCTGTCCGACTTTGCGTTTGCCGCTTCTATCGTGGGGTTGATATAGCCCGATTTTGCGGTTGAACTCGTACCTGCCCCGCCCAAATTGCTTGAAACGGGCTTTTCGGGGATAGCGGAAAGGGTGTAAATTTCCTTTTGTTTCCAGTCGGAAAGGATTTTATTCATATAGGGCACGGGGTTTGCGCCGCTTGCGCTGCGCGTCGCCGCTTCCAAAATCATTTCGTCGCTGAATTTCCATTCCCGCCACGTTTTGACAAGGGCAAGGTTGGTTTCGCTCTTTCTCAAACCGCCGCAAATGCTTTGTATCTTGGTAAAGAGCTTCAATTCGTCGTTCTTTTCCTTTAAAAAGGCTTTCACGCCGTCCGCGGACACCACGCCGTCTTTGAAAAGGGCGTTGATAAGGGCGTGCATACTTTCAAAGCTCCCGCGCTCCGTCTTTAAACAGAACAAAGCCAAATCCAGCAAGGAAGCTTCTTCAAAGCCGTAGTTGTACCATTTTTCCACGTATTCGTCCACGTACACGGCGGGGTTTTGTACCTTGACGCCCAGCTTTCTGCCTAAACGGAAGGTAAGGTTTGTAAGGGTTTCCCTGCCCGTTAAATATTCTTCCACGGCGGCTTTGTCCGTCTTTTCTTTTGCGAAAAGCTCGTCCAAAACCATATCCAAGGTATTCATACTGCCGCGTTTGATTTTCTTCGCCGCCGTAAGCACGCTTTCGGTGGAAAAACCAAGGGTTTCCGTCCATTTTCTAAACAGAGCGTAATCCGTTTCGTCGGCGGAACGCCCAAAGATAGACAAAGCGGAGAAGATATTGAGAATATCCCCTTCGTGGGCGTTGTAGCTGGACAGCTCTTTTTCCACCTGCTCGTACGTAGTACAGCCGTTGCGGATAAGCTTTTTCGTCTTGTTAAAAATATACGAAGGGGAGATGGCCGCGCCCTGCTTGTTGACGCAGTATTCCGCAATCAACAAAAAGGCTTGGGGCTGAATGTCGTTTTCTTCCAAAAAGCGCATATACTTGATATAATCGCCTGCGGAGATAAATTTGCCCACCTTTTGCATTTTGCGTTGCAATTCCTTGTTGAAATCGGCGTATTGTTCATAGCGTACCTTTTTGGGTTTGCCGATTGCCGAGCGCACGGGCAAATATTGCACCGTAAAGGGCTCTTGCGCAAGGATTTCTACTAGGTCGTAATCCTGCCAAAAGGCAAAAACTTCCCGTATTTTTTCTTCCGTCGTTTTCAGGACTTCCGCCATCGAGCGCACGGAGAAATCCGCGTCGTTATTTTCGCAAAGGAAAAGTCCGTAAAGGTAAACCTTTACGGCGAAGCCGTCCGCTTCGGGTAAGTACTTTGTGATAAACTTATTTTCGACGATGGTGTACGCATTGTCGTTGTCCTTGGAAAAGGAACAAAATGCCATAATAAACTCCTTGCGAAAAAAGTCGTAAAAATCGCGGGGAATTTGCGAAAAACTTTCTTCTTTCTTCGTTCTTTCCTTGCATTTCTGAAAGAAATGGTGTATAATAAAATAGTCAACTTATGCGTGTTTTTCTACGCGAGTAGGACTATTATACCTTGTTTTCGGCGTAAAAGCAAGGCGTTTTGCAAGAATTTTTTAAAAACGCGAAAGAAAAATTTGCAAAAAGGGGGTACGGGCATTGAAAATTTTACATACGTCCGATTGGCATATCGGCAAACGCTTGGTATCCCGAGATAGATTGCAAGAACAAGCGGAAGTTTTGGACGAAATCGTGGAAATTTGCGATCGGGAAGGGATAGAGCTCGTCCTTGTCGCAGGGGATATTTTCGATACCTATACGCCGAGCGCGGAAGCGGAAGAGCTTTTCTACGAAAAGATTAAAAAGGTGGCGGGGGAAAACCGCGCCGTGATTATCATCAGCGGCAACCACGACGACGGCGTGCGGCTTTCGGCGGCTGCGCCCTTGGCGGAAGAATACGGCATTTACATTGTCGGGAACGATAGAACGGCGGCTTTGCGAAAGGGAAAAAATCGCAAGGTGTACCCCACCTGCGGCGGAAAAGGGTATATCGTTATGGACAACGGCAGCCAAGCCGTGTACGTATCCTTGCTTCCCTACCCCAACGAAGCTCGTTTCCGTGAAGAAAAATCCGAGCTGTCTTACGTGGAGCAAATGGGAAAATGGTTACAAGAAGGTATGGCGGATAACGCGGAAAATTTGCCCACCGTTTTAATGGCGCATATCTTTGTCGCGGGCGGCAGCGCTTCGCAGGGCGAACGGGATATCGAGCTTGGCGGCGCGCGGGCGATACCCGTCGGCAATTTGCCAAGCTGTCAATATATCGCGCTTGGGCATTTGCATAAAAAACAACATATGGGCTCGGGGCATTGCTATTATAGCGGCTCGCCCTTGCAATACGCATTCGACGAAGTAGCGGATAAAAGCGTAAAGGTGTTTGATTTGACGTCGAAAGGGGTACAAAATGTATGCGACGTACCCTTGACCAAAGGGAAAAAGCTTGTTCGCTTGGAAGCAACCGACGTGGAAACGGCGTTGGATTTGCTGGCGCAATATCCCGATAATTACGTCGAGCTGACGTTGATTTTAACCCAGCCGTTGACGTCGGCGGACAGCAAAGCGTTAAACGCCCACGAAAATCTCGTTTCGCTCATCGCGGAAATTCACGGGGAAGAAAGCGTAACGTTCGAGTCCCGCAAGGGGCTTTCGGACGAAGAATTGTTCGATATGTTTTACAAAAACAGCTTCGGCGCGCAGCCGAAAGACGAATTGAAAGCTTTGTTCTTACAAACTATGGCAGAGCTTGCCGAAAGGAGCTGATTTAAGCGTCGGCACGAACAAAAAAGGGGGAGAGAAAATGAAGCCTATTTATCTTGAATTTTGCGGCGTAAATAGCTTTTCTGAAAAGGCGCAAATTGATTTTCGCTCTCTTCTTTCGGGCGGCGTATTCGGTGTGTTTGGGGACACGGGCAGCGGGAAAAGTACCATTTTGGACTGTATACATTTGGCGCTTTACGGCAAGATGGAACGCAGCAGCGGCAGCGAGTATATCCATCACAGCGCCGATTCCGCGTACGTGATTTTCGATTTTGAAATCACCGTAGACGGGAAAACGGGCTTATACCGCGTACAGCGCGAACGCCGCCGTAAAAGCAATACGGCGAAAGCCTTTTTGTACGAATACGGAGCGGACGGAAAACTGCTTGCTTTGGCGGAAGGTACGCGGGACGTAGATGAAAAAATAGAAGAAATCATCGGCTTGACCTTTGCCGATTTCAAGATGTGTATCGCCTTACCGCAGGGGGATTTTGCGGCGCTTGTGCAGGCCGCGCCCGGGGATAGGGTAAAGCTGATTTCCCGTCTTTTCGATTTGGAAAAATACGGCGAAAGACTGTTTAAAGCGGCGGGGGAAAAGTATTACAAGGCGGAAGAAGAATGTAATCTCGTCCGCGCGAAAATGGGCGAAAACGAAGGCTGTGACGAAGCCGCGCTTACCGCAAAGCAAACGGAAATTGCAGAAGTAAAAGCCGCGTTGACCGTGGCGGAAACCGAGCTTGCCGACGCGGAAAAGGCTTTGTCGGCGATAGAAGAATTGCAAAAAGAAAAAGCGGCGTTCGACGCCTTAGAAAAGAAATTACGAGATTATGCGGCGCGTTTGGAAGAAATGGAAAACCGCAAAAAGGCGTTGGAAAAAATACCTTTTGCAAAAGCGGTGGAAAGCGACGCGCGCGCTTTGGAAACCAACCGTAAAGAAACCGCGGACGCCAAAGCGGCGGCGGAAAAGGCTTTGTTTGCGATGCAAGCGGAAACGGAAAAGTTGCGCGTTGAAAAGGAAAAACTCGCCCGAGAAAATTACGATGAAAAAATCCTGCAATACAGCGTCAATCTTGAAAAGGTGAAGGCTGCGGATAGGGATATTCAAGAAGAACAAAAAGCCAAACAAGCGTACGAAGATAGCGTAAAAGAATACAACGATTTCAAAAAGAAATGCGTTGCGGACGATTTCGACGGCAAGATAAACGCTTTGCAAACGGAGCTTGCTTCCCTTGGCGAAGACGAAAGCTTGCTCGATTATTTAAAACATAACTACGCGCAGGTCTTTGCGAAAACGGCGTACGACGAGTTTTGCGCGGATTTGCGTTCTTTGGCGAAAAAGCACCCGACAGCGGAAAAGGATATTTGCCTTTTGGTGGAAAAATACACGCCGTCTACAACGGACGAAAGGGGTTTGGACGTCGCGCAAATCAACGCGGCTTTCCAAGCATTGACGAAAAAGAAAACTGCGCTTCGCGATAAAATCGACCAAGTAAAAAACGCGAAAGGGGATTTTGAAAAAATCCAAATCAAAATGCAAGCGATTGCAGCACAGGGCAAGATTTATCACCAGCAATGGGACGCGGCGAAAGAAAAAGTGGCGGCGGTGAAAGAGCTTGGGGATAAGGACGGCTTGGATAGGCAATTAACCCTTTTGAAAAACGCAAAAAAGCAAGCGGAAGACAAGGTGGAAGCGGCGTTAGAGCGTATCAACAATCTTCACGCCGAACACGAAAAGCAAAAAGGTTTTGCGGAAAAGGGAGCGCAAGCGGAAAAGGCTTTGCAACAGCGTTTAAGCGAGAGCTTGCAAGAAAGCGGGTTTGCGACCGCCGACCAAGCCAAAGCTTTGCTTGCGAAAATCGGGGATATAGAAAGGGAAAAAGAAGCTTGCGCGCGCTTTTTCGACGGCTACGCTTTGACAAAAGGCAAGTACGAAGAAACGGACAAAAGCAAGTTTTCCGCGTTTGACGAAAACGCGCTTTCGCACGCGCGTGCGTATAGAGCGGAGAAAAAGCTCGGTCGGGATACGCTCTCGCAAAAGCTTGCCGAATGCAACGCGGAATATGGACTTTTGTTGAAAAAGCGGGAAAAATATCTCGAACTGGAAGCGGATTTAAAGCAAAAGGAAAAGCAAAAAAATCTTTGCGAAGAATTGCATAAGCTCTTAAAAGGGAATAAATTTTTGGAATTTATCGCCTGTGAATATTTACAGGAAATTTGTTTGCGAGCAAGCAAGATTTTGCTGTCGTTGACGGCGGGTAGATATTTTTTACGCTACGACAAAGAATTTAAGGTTGGCGACAATTTAGAAGGCGGAAATTTCCGCGCGGTAAAAACCCTTTCGGGCGGCGAAACCTTTTTGGTTTCGTTATCGCTGGCGCTTTCCCTTTCGGGGGAAATTTGCTTGCGTTCCAGACGCTCGATGGAGTTTTTCTTCCTGGACGAAGGCTTTGGTACGCTGGACGGAAAGCTCGTAGACACGGTTATGGACGTATTGACGAAGCTGAGCAAGGATTTTGCGGTCGGGCTGATTTCTCACGTGGAAGAATTAAAGCATAGAATAGAAAATAAGATTTTGGTGACGGGGGCAAACGAACGTCACGGTTCGCAAATCAAAATAGAAAACTTTTAAATAACAACAAGAACGGATATAGTATGAAAACGATTGTAAGCGCCATAGGTTTATGGAAAAAATTTAATATCGACAATCCGCTCGGAGCAAGCGAATGGGGGATTGAAAACGAAGACGGGATTCGCCGTTGCCACGTTTCCTATTACGGGCACAAAGCCGAAGATGGCAGCGTCCGTGTTTACGCGCGTTTTGCCCGCCCCGACGGGGACGGAAAGCGTCCCACCATTTTGTTTTTAGGGGACGCAGGCGAAGCGGTCAGCGAAGACGTCATCAACTACTTCGTATCCAAGGGCTACGGGGTGCTTATGCCCGATTACTCGGGGAAAATGGCAAAGGACGGCGAAGGGATTTTGCGCACGGCATACCCCCCTTCTCTTTCGTATGGTAATTTTGAGCAAGCGCAGGGCTTGGAAAGCTTGCGCGATTTGGAAACGGAACAAACGACTTGGTTCGAATGGACGTACGTTGCGCTCTATTCCATCGCCTATTTAAAATCCCGCGAAGACGTGGGCAATATCGGTGTAATCGGCGTGCGTATGGGCGGGGAAATCGCTTGGCAAGTTATGCTTTCTCCCGATATTAAATGCGGCGTGCCTATCAGCGCGGCTGGCTGGCGTTCTTTTGGCAACTACGCGAAGTTCGGCGACGATATCGCGCACAATTTAAGCGACGATAGACACCGTTATATCGCAGCGGTGGAAGCGCAATCCTACGCCCCCTATGTAAAATGTCCCGTGTTGATGCTCGCGGCTTTGCACGATAAAAAATTCGATTGCGACAGAGCTTACGACACCTATTCGAGAATAGGCAACGGGGACGGCAACGCTTTGGCATATTCTATGGAAAGCGGCGGTTGCATCGGGCCTAACGGCTTGGTGGATATGGAGCTGTTCTTGGAAAAGAACTTAAAGGGCAGAGAAATTTACGTACCCGACACCTTGAATATTGCTATTAAAGAGACGGAAGACGGCTTGCAGGTAGACGTCGAATGTGATAAAGAAGGGATTTTGGAAGAATCGGGCGTATTTTACGCGGAAGCGGACGTCAAGACGAAATCGGCGTACCGCGAATGGCGTTGTAAGTATAAAACGGACGGCATAGCGGTGAAAAACGGGAAATATTCCTGTACGATACAGCCTTTTTCGGGCGCGTCGGCGGCGTTTGTGTTCGCTTATGCAAAATATATCAACGGTTTCCGCGTTATGTCTAAAATCGTATCCAAGCGCTTCAATAAACCCGACGCAAACGCCGTACGCAGCAGAAACGTGTTCACGGACGGCAGCTTGGAATGTTTCAGCATTGCCAACCACAACGATTATTCGATTGGCGGGATATTTTTAGAACGCTCCGCCGTACCCAAGCATTTTTGCGGCTACGGAGATATCAAGGGCGCGTATTCCGTGGGCGGTATCCGTACCTACAAAATCAGCTCCCCCCGCTTCGTGCCGATGGAAAACGCGTTGCTTGCGTTTGACGTGTATTCTCCGCAAAGCCAAGAAATTGCGGTGACGATTGAAATGGCGCACGTAGAAAAGGGGGACGGCAGTTATACCTGCCGCGTGCCCGTCAAAGGCGGCGGAAAATGGAAACGGGTGATTTTAAAAGCGGGCGATTTTAAAGGCGGCGAATACGGCTATCCCTTGGCAAACTTCTGTGACGGCAGCGCGCTCGTTTTCGCTTGCGCGGACGAAGAGAAGGAGTTTGGGGTTACGAATATCCTTTGGCTCTAAAAACGACGCATATGCTTCTCATTTCAGCGTTGTAGCTCCGTGCCCACTCAGTCACGTACGTCTATGTACGCTCCATCGTAGGTACTCGCTACGCCTTGAACTGCTCGCATCTTCGCCGTTTTTCCGTTTCAAACGGGCAAAAACTGTATCCAAATACCAACAAGACAATAAAATCCATTGGAGTGAAAGAGTGAAATTGCAACAAGGCTTTGAAAACAGCCCGCTTTACGAAGAGCGGTTTGGATATAAAGAAGACAGAAAAACAAGGATATTCTTCTTTGTTATTTTTTGCTGCTTGTTTGTTGCGTTCACCTTCCGCGTATATTTTGCAAGAAATTACAGCGGCGTGCAGGTTTCTGGTTCGTCCATGGCGCAAACCTTATACAGCGGCGAACAGCTGCTTATGAAAAATACGGACGGAACGGACGCGGAGCGCGGCGACGTCATCGTCGTGTACGTCGGCGGATATAAAGAATTTATGGGCAGTAATACGGAATATCTCATCAAACGCTTGATTGCGGTGGAAGGGGATAAGGTACGCTGTTCACGCGGAGAAATTGAAATTTGCTACGCGGGTACGGACGAGTGGACGCGTTTAGACGAGCCCTACGCTTATTACAACAACAGCTCGCTTATGGGCGGGAAAGAAAACTATAACTTCGACGAATACGTAGTAGGGGAAGGAGAAGTGTTCTTTCTTGGCGATAATCGCAACAACAGCCAAGACAGCCGTTATAAGGAAGGGTATTCCCACTTAAACAGGCTGTATAAACGCTCGGATATCGTCGGTATCGTACCGCAATGGGCGATTGACAATCAAAAGCTTTTAGAAAAAATCTTTTTCAATTCCTTTTTAGGGGTTGGCAAAAACGAAACGGGAAATTAAGCGTTACGGCGCTTTTAATCAAATCAAATAAAATAAAAAAGATACGAAAGGAGAAAAAATATGATTCGTATTACATCTGACAGCACTTGCGATTTGGGAAAACTTGTTGAAGAACGCAATATCGGGATTAAGCCCTTGCAGGTAAATCTTGGCGTTGACGTATACAGCGACGGCGTGGATATCACCCCCCAAGACATTTTTGCATACGTAGCAAAGACCAACGAATTGCCCAAAACCAGCGCGCCCAGCGTTGCCGATTACGAGCAGTTTTTTAAAGAACAGCTTGCTTTTGGGGACGAAATTATCCACTTTAATATTTCGTCCAAGAGCTCCGGTTCGCATAACTTTGCAAAGCAAGCGGCGGAAAGCTTTGACGGTAAAGTACACGTCATCGACTCTATGGCGCTTTCTTCGGGACAAGGCTTGCTTGTTTTGAAGGCGGCGGATATGCGCGACGAAGGCAAGAGTGCGCAAGAAATCGTCAGCGTGATGGAAGAATTGAGAACGAGAGTCAATACGTCTTTCGTACCCGACACCTTGGATTATTTGCACAAGGGCGGCAGAGTTTCGGGTATGGTAAAAACGGTGGCGGCTATGTTCAAAATCCACCCCCTTATCTACATGGAAGGCGGCCAGCTTTTGCCTGGTAAAAAATATAAAGGCAAGATGACTGCCCTTATCAAGCAATACGTAGCGGATTTGAAAGAGTTATATCCCAACTACGACAAGAGCCTTTGCTTTGTCACCCACTCGTCGGCAGACCAAGAGCTTGTGGACGCGGCGAAAGCGGCGGTTGCGGAGCACTTCCAGTTTGACAAGGTGGAAGAAACGATTGCGGGTTCTATCATTACCAGCCATTGCGGCAAGGGTACGCTCGGCGTATTGTTCATCTACAACAACTAAAAAGCATCAAAATACGGCAGCCTGCCTTCGTTAAGCGGGGGCAGGTATGCGACGAATTAGGAGAGAACTATGGTTTCCGTTTACACAGACGCCGATTATTTGGCGGTGTACAAACAAAAGAGAAAAATTTTCGGCTTATTTTTAGGGATTACGGCGGCGTATCTTGCCATTTGCATTGCCTTTTTGGTATATTTCATGTCCTTGCCGTACGCCGATCCCGGACAAACCCTGCCCAAAGCGTGCGTATACGTGCTTTCCGCGTTGTATATGATTTTCGCGTTCCCGTATTTGGCGATTAAATACAGCCGTTGCAAACGATATTATAAAATGCTTACGTACGTTTCCATCGGCTTAAAAAACGAAGAAAAAAACCATTTTTACTGCTTTGAAGAAAGAACGTTGCAAAAGGATAATATCGACGTTGTTTCCTGCGTGTTTGAAACGTGGAACAAGAAAAAGCAGGAATGGATGGACCGCGAAACCTATTGCGATTGTGAAAAGCCCCTGCCCCCTTTTGAAAGCGGGGATTTCGTGCAATATATCGTACAGAGTAACTTTGTC
Source organism: Candidatus Scatosoma sp. (assembly GCA_045128055.1). Lineage (GTDB taxonomy): Bacteria > Bacillota > Clostridia > Christensenellales > Borkfalkiaceae > Scatosoma. The sequence continues at coordinate 18,539 of JBGVRC010000007.1, forward strand.
ATTCAATACAATATTTTGCAGAAAAAAGCGTTGGAATTTGAAGAAGAATACGACGAAGAATACGACGAAGAAGCAATAGAAACGGAAGAAGCGGAAGAAGTCGAAGTAGAAGCAGAAGCGGAATAATCGAGAAAAAGGAGAAAAGGCTATGAGAGCGGTAGTGACGGTTTCAGGCAAAGACAAAAAAGGTATTATTGCAAAAGTGAGCGGTTTTTTGGCGGAAAAGGGCGTTAATATCGAAGATATTTCCCAAACGATTATGGGGGAATATTTCGCGATGATTATGATTGCCGATTTATCCGAAGCCAAGGAAGAATTTTCCGTTTTGTCGCAGGCTTGTGCGGAGCTTGGCAAACAAATCGGTATGTCTATTTACTTGCAAAACGAAGAAATTTTCAATGCGATGCATACCGTTTGATTGCGATTAGGAGAGAAGTATGTTCAGCAATAAAGACGTATTAGAAACGATTGCAATGGTGCAGGAAGAGCACTTGGATATTCGTACGATTACGATGGGGCTTTCTTTGCTCAGCTGTATCCGCGACAGCGCGGAAGAAACAGCGAAAAAGGTGTACGATCTCGTTTGTTCAAAGGCGGAAAACATTGTAAAAACAGCAGAGGAATTATCAGCGCAGTACGGTATTCCCATTGTCAATAAACGCGTATCGGTTACTCCCGTGAGTTTGCTTTGCGCGGCGTTTCCTGAAAAAGCGCCGTTGATTGGCAAAGCGTTGGACGATGCGGCGGCAACGCTCGGTATCGACTTTTTAGGCGGGTATTCGGCGCTTGTACACAAAGGTACAGCGGAATATGAAAAGACCTTTATCCGCACCATTCCCGAAGTTTTGGCAACGACAAAGCGGCTTTGTGCATCTGTAAACGTGGGTTCAAGCAAGTCGGGTATCAATATGGAAGCCGTCAAAATGATGGGGGAAGTGTTTAAGGACGCGGCGGAACTTACGAAAGATGCGGATGGTATCGGTGCGGCGAAGCTTGTTGTGTTCTGCAATGCTGTGGAAGATAATCCGTTTATGGCGGGGGCATTCCATGGCGTAGGCGAAGCGGACGTGGTGGTAAACGTGGGCGTATCAGGGCCTGGCGTAGTCAAGCACGCGTTGGAACAAATTCCCGACGCCGATTTAACGGAAGCGGCGGAAATGATTAAGCGTACCGCCTTTAAAATTACCCGTGCAGGGCAGTTGGTTGCAAAAGAAGCGGCAAAGCGTTTAAACGCACAGTTTGGTATTGTCGACTTGTCTCTTGCTCCTACGCCTGCTATGGGGGACTCAGTTGCGCAAATCTTGGAAGAGCTCGGCATTGAAACGGTGGGCGGCCATGGTACGACGGCGGCGCTCGCTATGCTCAACGACGCGGTGAAAAAGGGCGGCGTAATGGCATCTTCGCGCGTAGGTGGGCTGTCGGGTGCGTTTATTCCTGTATCCGAAGACATCGGCATGATTCGCGCGGCGGAAGCGGGCAAAATCACCTTGGATAAATTAGAAGCAATGACCTGCGTTTGCAGCGTGGGATTGGATATGATTGCGATTCCCGGCGACACGCCCGCAACGACGATTGCGGCGATGATTGCGGACGAAGCGGCAATCGTTATGATTAACAACAAAACGACGGCGGTGCGTATTATTCCCGCGCCCGGGAAAACGGTTGGCGACCAAGTCAATTTCGGCGGGCTTTTGGGCAGAGCGCCGATTATGCCCGTGCATAATGGCGATTCTTCCCGCCTTATCAACCGTGGTGGGCTGATACCTGCGCCCATACACAGCTTCAAAAACTAAAAAGCAACGTAACGTTGCATCTATTTGGTGTATCATTCACCCGTTCTTGAAGTTTATTTCGCATTAGAATAGATAAACTCATACAGTCGTTGCTAACTTAAAAAACGAACGAAAAGATTGTAAGACTTGTCAGCGGAAACCTTCCGCAGACCCGCAGTCAAGCGCAGCCAACAGGCTGGGAGCGTTTTAAAAGCAACCGATAGGTTGCGCTACTATGCCGCAGGCATTATTATACGAAAGCGCCGAAACCACAATAAAAATAAAAAGGAAAATAATTAGATATGGAAAGAAAAGATATTCCCCAAAACCTTCAATGGAAAACAACGGACGTATATCCTTCCGACGAAGCTTGGGAAGAAGAATTTAAAGCAGTAGAACAAGAATATACAAATTACGATTATTCGCAATTCCAAGGCAAGCTTGCGGACAAGCAAACTCTGCTTGCATGCTTGCAGTTGAGCGACGTCATCTCTCGCCGTTTGGAAAAATTGTATTTATACGCTCACCTTCGTCACGACGAAGACGTGCGCGTTTCCAAATACACGTCCACGCTGGCTATGGTAAGCTCGATGTTTTCTAAAATTTTCGCGCGTTTGGCGTTTGTTGACCCCGAATTGACGGCTTTGCCCGAAGAAACCTTGCAAAGCTTTATTTCCGACCCTGATTTCGCGGCGTATAACTATCGTTTGCTCCAAGTAGCGAAATCCAAAAATCACGTTTTGAGCGCGGAAGAAGAAAAATTGTTGGCGCTCGGTAGTGACGTTATGGGCGGGTTTAGGGACGTCTTTTCTATGCTGAACAATGCAAACTTAAACCTTCCCAAAGCAAGCTTCAACGGCGAAGAAACGCAAATCAGTCACGGTATGTACGGCGTTGTATTGCGTTCGGGTACGGCGGAAGAACGAAAGGAATGGTTTGAAAAATATTACGGCGCGTTTATCAAGCTCATTGACTCGATTACGCAGGCGTATTACGGCAACGTAAAAAAGGACGTTTTCTATAAAACGGTGAGAAAGTACGAAAGCTGTAAAGCGCAGGCTTTGGCGGGGGAAGATGTTGAACCTATCGTCTATGAAAACTTGATTTCGTCCGTGCACGAAGCTTTGCCTGCTATGCACGACTATATTACCACGAGAAAGCAAGTGCTCGCTATGCAAGAACAGCATATGTACGACATTTTCGTTCCCCTTGTAGAAGACGCCGACATCAAAATGTCCTTTGAAGAAGCGTACGACCTTGTGGTAGAAGGTCTTGCTCCCCTTGGCAGTGATTATCAGGCTTTGCTTCGCAAAGCGAAGGATGAACGCTGGATAGACGTTTGCGAAAACGAAGGCAAACGCAGCGGCGCGTATTCGATAGGTATGTACGACGCGCATCCTTTCGTATTGCTTAATTATCAGCCCACCACCAACGACATTTTCACGATTGCGCACGAAATGGGACACGCGCTCCATTCCTATAAATCTAATGAAACGCAGCCTTACGCGAAGGCCAGCTACACCATTTTCCTTGCGGAAATTGCAAGTACCGTCAACGAAGTTTTGCTCTTAAAGCATTTGTATAAAAAGAGCGAAGACAAGAACTTGAAAAAGTATCTGTTAAATTACTATATGGATATGTTCCGCACCACGCTCTTCCGTCAAACGCAGTTTGCGGAATTTGAACAAGCGGCGCACGAAAAAGCGGAAAACGGCGAAGCGTTGAACAAAGAAAGCTTGAACGAGCTGTATTACGGCTTGAATAAGCAATATTACGGCGACGGCATTATCCACGACGAACAAATCGCGTACGAATGGGCGAGAATTCCCCATTTCTACACTTCTTTCTACGTGTATAAATATGCAACGGGTATCATTTCGGCAATTTCCATCGTAAAACGTATTTTGACCGAAGGGGAAAGCGCGGTAAAAGACTATTTTGCCTTCCTTTCGTCGGGCGGTTGCGAAGACCCCGTTTCCATTTTGAAAAAAGCGGGCGTAGATTTGACGACGAAAACGCCTTTCAAGGCGGCTATGGACGAGTTTGCCGCTACGCTGCAAGAATTTAAAGATTTACTGAACTGAGAAAACAAGGGGGGCAGGTACGCGATGAACGGGTATTTTGCCGCGAAACAAGGAGAAAACTATGGCAAACGAAACGAATACGATGCCTTATAACCGCGATGCGGAAATGGCGCTTTTGGGGTGTCTGCTTATCGACAACGAAATTGCTGCGGACATCGTGGAAAAGCTGTCCGAAGACGATTTCTATCAAGAATCGCACAAATATATTTTACGGGCGATGAAGCGCGTTTTCAACGACCGTAAACCCGTCGACCTTGTCACCGTTTCCGACGATTTGGAAAAGGAAGGCGCTTTGGAAAAGGCGGGCGGTATCGTATATTTGACCGAGCTTACCCAAATTACGCCGTCCACGGCAAACTATAAATCGTACTATGAAATCATTTCTCGCGACAGCGTCAATAGAAAGCTGATTCGCGCTTCGAGAAAGATTATTGAAACGTCGATGAAGGGCGTGGACGAAAAAACGTCGCTTGCGTTTGCGGAAAAGAGCATTTACGACATTTCCAAACAAACCGAACGCTCCGCGCTTTTGAGTATGAACGACGACGATATTATCGGTGACGTATTGCAAAAATTTGAAAAGTTGCAATCCGACCAAGACGCCTTTAAGGGGATTCCGACGGGCTTTAAGCGTTTAGACAGAATGACCAACGGCTTGCAAGCGGGCGCGCTTATCGTTTTGGCGGCTCGTCCCGGTATGGGTAAAACGTCGCTTGCGATGAACCTTGTCGAACACGCGGCGCTTCGCGCGGGCAAAACCTGCGCGGTATTCTCGCTCGAAATGCCCCGCCACGAAATCGTGCAAAGACTCATTTGTTCGTATGCGAACGTGAGCATGAAAAACGCGCTTTCGGGCGAATTGTCCGCAAAGGAATGGAAAAAGCTTATGCTTGCGGGCGATCAACTTAAAAAGAGCAACATCTACATTGACGATTCGTCCCGTGTTACGCCTGCGGAAATTTTATCCAAATGCCGCCGTTTAAAGACGACGGCAGGCGGCGTGGATATGATTATGATCGACTATATCCAGCTTATGTCCAGCGGCGATTCTAATATGGCGGGCGCGGAAAACAGACAACAGGAAGTCGCGTCCATTACGCGTGACTTAAAGATTATGGCAAAAGAGCTCGGCGTACCCGTAATCGCCCTTTCGCAGCTTCGTCGTATCCAGTCCAAAGAACCCCAGCTTTCCGACCTTCGTGAATCGGGGGCAATCGAACAAGACGCGGACATCGTTATGTTTATCAGCCGTCCCGAAGCGATTGCAACCAAGGAAGAAATTGATTCGGGTAAGATTGTCAAAGGCGCGGCGGAACTTATCCTTGCCAAGCACAGAGCGGGCGAACAAGGCCGCGTATCCTTGAAATTCATTGGCGAATATACGAAGTTTGTGGACGTGGACGAACAAAACCGAGAAGACGAACCGCCGCAGTTTGGTACGGCGCCCCGTATTCCCGACGATGACGACGAAGAATACGTAGCGCCCGACGATGATTACGGCGCTCCCGAGCCACCCATGCCGCCCAGAAAGGGGGATTTGGCAAAAGCGGACGACGATGAATTGCCTTTCGAATAATATGAAGACGCAAATCAAACCCGTCACGAAAGACAGTGTGGCGGAAGCAAAAAATATCATAATGGACGGCGGCGTAGTGGCTATCCCCACCGAAACGGTGTACGGGCTTGGCGGCAACGCCTTTGATGACGAAGCGGTAAAACGCATTTTTGCGGTCAAGGGTAGACCAAGCGACAATCCCTTGATTGCGCACGTGCATACCGATTACGATTTATCCAAAATCATCGATTACGACCCGCCGTACGCAAAAAAACTGCGCGAAGCCTTTTTACCTGGGCCGTTGACGCTGGTATATCCGTCGACGGATAAGGTAAGTCCTTACGTTTCCTGCGGTTTAAACACGCTCGCCGTGCGCGTGCCTGCGCATACGGGCGCGCAACAGCTTTTAAAAGCGGTGGATATTCCCGTTGTTGCGCCCAGCGCAAATCTTTCCAAGCACGTTTCACCCACTTCCGCAAAGCATGTTTACGACGATTTTGCAGGCAAAATTCCTTTAATTTTGGACGGCGGCGAATGCGAAGGGGGGATTGAAAGCACCGTTTGCGACGTTACGGGGGAAATCCCCGTCATTCTCCGTCCCGGTTTGATTACCTGCGAAATGATAGCCAAAGTCGTAGGGGATTGCAAGGAATACGAGCCGAACGTACAAAAAGGCGAAAAGGTAAAAAGCCCTGGGGTTTTGTATAAGCACTATTCTCCCCGCTGTCAAACGGCGCTTTTTACTGCGTTGGATACGGACAAAGCGAAAGCGCTTTGCTTCGCCGCGCTTGGCGACGGTAAAAAAGTGGCGGTATTGTGCGAAGAAAAAGAAACGCAAAGCTTTTGCGGGCTTGGCGTAGAAGTATTGAATTTGGGCAAAACCGAAGAAGAAATGGCGAATAGATTGTACGGCTTGCTTCGTAAAGCGGAAGAAATTTGCGATTTACTTGTCGCCGTCGAACCCACCTTGACGGGCGGGGTGATGACGGGGGTAATGAACCGTTTGAAAAAAGCTTGCACGTCCGTCGATATTGCGCATTAAACGATAAAATGAAGGGGGCAGGTACGCAATGAAAAAGAAAACGGGCAAAAAAATACTCTTTGTTTGTACGGGCAATACCTGCCGCTCTCCTATGGCGGAACGCCTGCTGGAACAAACGCTTGCTTTTCGCGAAATAAAAGGCTTTGCGGTGTATTCGGCTGGCCTTGCGGCGAAAAAGGGTACGCCTATGAACCCGAAATCCCAGCAGGTTTTACACGAAAACGGTATTCCTGCGGAAGAATTTACGTCCCGTACCATTCGCGACGCCGAGCTTCGCAACGCTTTTGCCGTAATTTGTATGACGGAACAGCAAAAGGACGTGCTTTTGGATATGCGCTGGCGCGCGCTTCGCAAGGCGGATGCGATAGGCGAAGACGAAATTGCCAACAACGTGTATTCGTTTGCTGAGCTTTGCGGGTATGATATTCCCGACCCTTACGGCAGGGAAATCGATGCGTATCGCTATGTATTTTCTATGTTGGAAGGGGGCATGTCCGCGATCATTGAAAAATTAAGTTTGAATGCGCCGCCGAAAAAGCGGGGCAGACCGAAAAAGGCTTCGACGGGGGAAGAAACGCCGCCAAAGAAGCGCGGTAGACCGAAAAAAGAAGAAAAAACGGAAGAAAAGCCTGAATAAACGGCTTTAAAAATTTAAACGAAATTTAGTAGGAGATAAAGTATGAAAATTGCAGTTGCTTGCGACCATGGTGGGCTCAAATTGAAAAATTCTTTGATAGAATACTTGCAAAAATGCGGTCACGAAGTTGTAAATTTCGGTACGGATACAACCGCTTCTTGCGACTATCCCGATTTTGCCGTAGCGGCAGCCGAAGCGGTGGCTTTTGGAGATTGCGAACGGGGGATTGTGGTATGTTCGTCGGGGATAGGCGTTTCTATCGTGGCGAACAAAGTGCCAGGGATTCGCTGCGCGCATTGTCACGATTTGTATTGCGCGAAATATACCCGTTTGCATAACGACGCGAATATGCTTGCTTTTGGTGAAAAGGTGGTTGGCGTAGGGATGATGGAAGAACTCGTCCACACATTTTTGACGACGGAATACGAAGGCGGCGAACGTCACGATAGACGAATTGCCAAAATCAAAGCGATTGAAGAAAAATATTGCAAATAAATTTTTTACGGAGCGGAAATCCGTATAAAGGAGAATAAAATGAAAGAGTTATTGAAACAGGCCTGGAGTGCCGTTAAAGGTTTTATAAACGGCTATGGCAAAGTGCTGATTATGGCGCTGGTTGTTTTCGTAATCGGTTTGTTGGTGATTAAGATTATCAAAAAATCGGTAAAGAGAACGTCGACGAAGAGCCGTAACGTAGACAACGCGGCTGCGTCCTTTATTACGTCCATTGTGGCGTTGGTAGCGTACGTAGCATTGTTGATTGTGATGATTGCTTCGCTCGGTTTCTCGACGGAAGGTATTATTGCTGCGCTTTCTTCGGTTATGCTCGCCGTTGCTTTGGGTTTGCAAGGCACGTTGGCAAGCTTGGCAAACGGTATTTTACTTATTTTTACAAAGCCTTTTCAAGCGGGCGATTACGTAGAGATCGGCGGAACGGGCGGTACGGTAAAAGAAGTGAAATTGTTTTGTGTAAAGCTTGTTACGCCTGACAATTTGACGGTTGTCATTCCCAACAACACGGTATTTGGCTCGACGATTACCAATTATAGCAAGATGCCTTTGCGCCGTGTGGATATCGTAGTTCCCGTAGAATACAATGCGGACATTGAAAAGGTAAAGGGCATTCTTCAAGACTTTGTTGCCAAAGATGAAAGAATTCAAAAAGATCCCGCGCCTTTTTGCCGTTTGACGGAATATGGAGCAAGCTCGTTAAACTTCACCCTTAGGGTATGGGTAAACGCGGGTGATTATTGGGCGGTTCGTTTTGATTTATTGGAAGGCATTATCGGTTTGCTTCGTCAAAATAATATTGAAATTCCTTATGATCAACTTGACGTACACGTAATCAAATCCGAGGAGGTGGCGTAATGATGACGCGTAATTTACTTGTATTGATAAACGCCCACAGCGCAGAACTTATTTTGTATTACGGCGGTTGTATCGTTATTATTGCCGCAGTGATTATCGTGATGGCGATTTTGAAAAATAAGACCAAGAAAGAGCTTCGTCCCGCTACGGTAAAAAAGAGCTGTATAAAGGCGAAGGTCGTTGCGGAAAAAGTGCTTGCCGACAAGAAAAACTTGAAGGTTTTGGCGGGAGCAAGACTTTTGAAACTTAATAAATACGTGGCCAATGCGTTTTGGTATGCTTTCCAAATCGCGGATACCAAAAAGGATATTGTATTCGAGGGGATATCCGCTACGTTGGATGGCCTTTCTTCCCAGCTCGTAAAAGAGGCGAACAACGGCTATATTACCGAAGAAGAATACGAAGCGCAAATAAGAAACGCAATCGACGTTTTGAATTCGGTTGTTGAAAAAATTAAAGCTTTGGAAGCATAAGGATAAAATATGAAAAAAATCATAGCGATAGGCGGTGGGGAGCTCCGCGAGCGTACAACGCTTAAAATTGACGAATATATTGCAAAGCTTGCCAAAGAGCACGCGGGAGAAAACAGAGCCAACGCTTTGTTTATTCCTACTGCCAGCCATGATTTTATGCCCTATTACAATACTTTCCACAAGGTTTACACGGGCGTTTTCAATATCAAAACGGACGTAGCTTTGTCCGTATTCAAAGAAGTGGATATGGAAAAGATGAAAGCCAAGTTTGAAAAGGCAGACGTTATATACGTGGGCGGCGGCGACACGGTGTTTATGATGGAAAGCTGGCGCGAAACGGGGCTTTTGGAGCTTATAAAGGACGCGTACAATCGCGGCGTTATCATCGCAGGGCTTTCCGCGGGGGCGATTTGTTGGTTTTCGGATATTTATACCGATTCCGCGCTCGTCAACGGCGATGGGGAAGAAAAGTATTCTATGTTTAAGGGTTTGGGCTGGATAAACGGGGTAATTTCTCCGCATTACGGCGCAAGAATGCTTGACTTCGATAAAATAGTGTGCTATAATTACGAAAGTGCTTTTGGATTGGAAGACAATGCGGCGCTTGTGATAGAAGACGGCGAGATTGTTGGCAGCGTAACGAGCGGCGGCAACGTTTGGAAGATAGAAAGCAAGGATAAAAAGTTGATAAAGACGGCGGTTGAGCCGTGTTTATAAGCGGAATAGCTTAATTGCCTGCTTCGGAGTTTTGACTTTCTCCGAGTAAAAGTTAAAAAAGCAGCAGATTAGCTTAATTGCCTGCCTGGGTGTTAAAGTTCTCACCGAGTAAAAATAAAAAGAACGAAATAAGCGGATGTGGCGAAACTGGCAGACGCGCAGGTTTCAGGTTCCTGTGGGTAACTCCGTATGGGTTCAAATCCCTTCATCCGCACCACGTTGTAAGTGGGTGCTGTTATCCGAACAAGTAGATTAGACTTGCTTGGAAACAACACCCATTTTTCTTAGAAAAACAAAGGGATAGACCTGTTTTTATATTAGACAAGAGCTTTTGCAAACTTGTAAATTCTTAATTGCAAACAGAAAAATTGAGGACGTTATGAACCTTTATGATTGGACGGGTTTATAGCGTCTTTCCTTTTCATTTGGCGAGATGTAGCGTAAAAATGCTTGCGGACGGACTTCATTGTAGAATGTCATATACTTAACAACTGAATTTTTGAAATGTTTGACGGAAGTATACTCTTTCCTGTATAATTCTTCCTTTTTTAGTGAGGCAAAAAATGATTCCATAACGCTATTATCTCCAGGCGTTCTTGCTCTTGAAAACGATTGAGTTGCACCAACTTCAGCGAGTAATTTTTGAAAAGCATAAGAGGTATATTGACAGCCGCGATCGCTGTGAAAAATTAGATTTGGGGGACAGTTTCGCTCGTTAAAAGCAAGTTTGAAAGTAGATGTTATGAGTTGCGTGGTAGAGCGGTTAGAGATTTTATATCCAACAATTTTTCGAGAATATAAGTCGATGATAGCACATATATAAAAGTTCTTGTCATTAAAATGGAATTGAGTGATATCGCTTACCCATTTTTGATTTGGAGCAGTTGCGGTAAAATTGTTATCAACAATATTTTTCTTTTTTGGACGAGATTTGAGAAATTGTTTCTTCATAGTGTCTCGAATACTTTTTAAATTCATTTCACTCATTAGCTGTTTTACAAATTTTAGACTGATCGTATGTCCATCGGCGACCATAATGGCGTGGATTTTACGTGCGCCATAAATACCATTGCTTTGGTCATAAATATCTCTTATTAATTCACGCATAGTTTGATTACGTAAGATGTATGAAGAGTTTTGTTTTTTATTTCTCAAAACGTGATTGTAAAATGTTCCACGGTCAACCTGTAAGGCTTCGCATAAATGTCGAACATTATATTGTCCGTAAAGCTTTTCTAATTCGTACAATTTTACTTGTAAAGGGGATGAAACGGTGCAGTTAACTTTTTGCAGGATTTCGCACATATTTTGCAATTTCTCTCTCCTTTTCTTTTCTATGGAACGGTTATTAACAATATTTAGATAATTTTCAGGATGATGACTGGGCATATCCTGATATTTTTTTATCCAAAAATAGATCGTGCTACGAGGAACGCCATATTTTTCGACTAATGTGGCTACGGGTGTGCCGCGACGGTAGGCTAAACAACATTTTCTGATTTGTTCATTTGTGTACTTTGGTTTCATATTAAGGCTCCTTAAAATAACTATTCCAATAAGCAATATTGGTGATGGTATTATATAATAAAATTAAAAAGTCTTGATTAATTTTAGAAAAATATTTACTGTTCTTGAAAAAAATTGTTAAAAAAGTATAAAATTTGTAAAAAAAAATACCAAAAAAGTTGGCAGTGGGGGCTTGACAAGTTATTAAATGCATGCTATAATATAATCCAAATGATATCATATTTAATATTACTTTGCATAATTATAGTAAAGGAGGGCATAATATAAATGGGCACATTTGAAAAAACGAAAGAAAAAATTATGCGTACTCCTACTGCAAATGATATTATGCCTAATGAGGTACAAAGTTTTTTAAAAAAGTATGGGTTCGCATTAAAACATGTTAATGGGAGCCATTTTATTTATGAATATCCTGGAAATAGTAGAGTATTTATGTTAAATATACCAATGCACAAACCTGTAAAGCCTACTTATATAGACCAAATAAGAGAACGGATTATTGAAATAGAAGGAGAAATAAAAGATGAATAACTATGAGATTAGAGTGATTCCTAAAGTGGATGCAGAAGGGAAAACTTATTGGACGGCTTTTTATCCTGCTATTGATGGATGTGTTGGTGGTGGAGATACTGCAGAGGAAGCTATCAAAGAGGCTGCAGAAAATTTAGAGTGTTTTTTAGCATATTTAAAGGAGGAAAAGCGAGAAACGCCCAAGCCTTATGCAGAGCCTCAATATAGCGGGAAAATTGCATTAAGAATTCCTAAACGTACGCATCAATTGGTAGCAATGCGAGCAACTGAAGAAGAAGTTAGTATTAATACATTTTTGGTTTCAGCAATTGAGCATTATTTAGGCAAAAAGGAGTATGAATTTGAATTAGATCAAAAAATTGACGAATTACGTGAAATTGCTAGCAATAGTTTAAGATTACAAGGATTGAATTTTGCGTTTAATAAAGCTTATGCGCAAGGCTGGGCAAGTTCTAGTAAAAAAGTTGTATTAGGAGGGTACGATGAATAAAACATATAAAAACATGAAATCAATGTTAATGGTCGTTGATTATCATTTTGAGCATGATAATAGCGATAAGGATATAACACTGGAAACGCATGAAGCTATTGAAATTAATTCGATTTCAGATAGTAATATTATGTTAACAGTGGAAAGAAAATTGGTTTTTACAGGTTTAAGTAATACTTATTTGAAAGTGGTATATGATGTCAATATTAGTTTGGTTGAAAAAATTACTAAATCGAAGTTTGAAAAAGATATACGAAAAGGATTGCCGATTTTAGGAGATGTTTTTAGTGATATATCTTTAATAGTAGCCCAAATAACAGATAAGAGTCCATTTGGGGCAATAATTTCGCCTCCTATGTACGATGAGGATGATATTGAAATCAGGTAATAAGCGGAGAAGGTAATTTTACCTGATGGGTTCAACTCCTAACTTGAAAACCTTAAAAAAGCGAAATTGTTCTGAATAGACATGATAGGTATACAGACCTGTGCTTAATAAAAAAGCACAGGTCTGTAAGATTTTTTTAGACAAAATTAAAGAAATATGTTAGAATCATAGCCGTGATTGTGTTTACAATGATTGCTATGATTTTTATTTTGGAGGAACAAATGAAAAAGAAAGTTGCGGCGTATTGTCGGGTAAGTACGAAAGAAGATATTCAACAGCATAGTTTAGAAGCTCAAAAAAAGTATTATCAAAGAGAGATAGAGCAAAATCCTGATTATGAGTTTATAGGAGTATATGCAGATACATCAAGCGGTTTACGTAAGAAGAATCGCGTTCAGTTTGAAAAAATGCTGCGTGATTGTAAGAGAGGGAAAATTCATATCATTTTTACAAAGTCCATCAGCCGTTTTGCGAGAAACACGTTGGATTTTTTGAATATCATAAGAAAACTAAAATGTTTGGAGGTTAATGTGTATTTTGAAACAGAACATATATGGTTGCTAAATGAAATCAGCGAATTAAATATGGCAATTCATGCTGCTGTAGCACAAGAAGAAAGCGTAGCAAAAAGTAGAAGTATTAGATGGGGTTTAGCGCATAGTTTTGCAAGCGGGACATCTGGCTTGGCAAATCGTAGTTGTTATGGATATATAAATGACAGTCAAGGGGGACTTATTATTGACGAAGAAAAGGCAGCGAATGTAAAGCTGATTTTCAGTTTGTATTTAAGTGGATATAGTTTATCTAAAATTGCAAAAGAATTGAAGGCGAAAGGTATTTTATCGCCTATGGGTAAAGAAACTTGGACAAGTATGGCAATTGATAAGATATTGACAAACGAAAAGTACGCTGGAAACGTTATTTTGCAGAAGACGTATATCCCTGATGTATTGAAACAAAAGCAGAAAAAGAATGAAGGTGAGATTGCTCGGTATTTATACGAAAATAATCACGTTGGCATTATTGCCCCGGAAATGTTTAAGGCTGTTCAAGAAGAAAGAAATAGGAGAACGAATGTGGAGTTAAATGCAAAGGGGAAAACTGTAAGGAAGAATACAAGATTTTCAAGCAATGATTCTTTGTCTGGTAAAATTCAATGTGGAGAATGTGGGCGTAATTTTAGAAGAATTACGACGCATTCTGGGGAGATTGTTTGGCGTTGCGCAGGTCGTGTTGAGAAAAATGGGACGTGTAAAGCTCGAACGGTTAAGCAAAGCGAGATTGATGATGAATTGCGGGAATATTTTGGAAAAGAATTGCTTCATCAAGAAATCTGTCAATCCGTAAAAAGAATCTCGATTGCGGATAATGTTATAATTGTTGAGTAAATTTTATTTTATTGTAAAAAAGGTGACAGTAGTCTCTTGACAAGAGTTCGATGATATAATTAAAAAATTATAAACATTATATCTAATTTGGAAGTTTATTGAAAATTTTTGCAGTTTCGACAAAATATTTCTGATTTAGATGTCATAAGGTATTGACTTTTTTTAGGTCGTAGGATATAATTGTATTGAAAATTTTTGCATATACAGGCAAAATAATCTAATAAGGTGTATTATGGAAATTAAAAGAGATGCTTATTTAAGAAAATTGATAGACAGACAACACAATGGTTTGGTTAAAGTTATAACGGGTATTCGCCGCTGTGGAAAATCCTATTTATTATTTGAACTTTTTTACAAGTATTTGAAAGAACAGGGTGTTGACGACAAACATATCATTAAACTTGCATTAGACGATAGAAGAAACAAAAAATATCGCAACCCCGACGTTTTATGCGATTACGTTCACGAGCAAATCGTTGACGATAAGCCGTATTATATTCTTCTCGACGAAGTTCAATTTGTGGACGAGTTTGAAGACGTTTTAAATAGTTTTTTGCATATTAAAAACGCCGACACCTATGTTACGGGCAGTAATGCAAAATTCTTGTCAAAGGATATTATCACCGAGTTTCGTGGGCGTGGAGATGAAATTCACGTTTCACCCCTTTCCTTCAAAGAGTTTTATTCCGTTTACAATGGCTCGAAAGAAGATGCTTGGAAACAATATTGTTTATACGGCGGACTGCCTAAGGTCTTGGAATATAAAACTGACGAAGACAAGGTCGCTTATCTTAAGAATATTTTTGAAGAAACGTATTTAACGGATATTAAAGAACGTCATAAGATTCGTAACGACGCTGAACTTGCCGAACTTTTAGATATTCTTTCTTCTTCTATCGGTTCGCTTACCAATCCTAAAAAGCTGTCCGATACGTTTAAGAGTGTAAAGCAAGTTTCGCTTCACCCGGACACAATTAACAACTACTTAGAGTATTTAGTTGATTCTTATTTGATTGCGCAGTCTAAACGTTACGATATTAAAGGTAAAAAGTATATCAATACCCCGTCTAAATACTATTTTACAGATATGGGTTTAAGAAATGCAAGGTTTAACTTCCGCCAATATGAAGAAACGCATATTATGGAGAACGTTATCTATAACGAGCTTAAAATTATGGGCTTTAATCTTGACGTGGGCGTTGTGGAATACAGTAAAGTAGTTGACGGGAAATCGGTTAGAGTGCAAGCAGAAGTTGACTTCGTGTGCAATAAAGCGGATAAGCGTTATTATATTCAGTCGGCGTTTTCTATCCCCGATAGAGAAAAAATGTTACAAGAACAAAACTCGCTTACTCGCATAAACGATTCGTTTAAGAAGATTATAATCGTTAAAGACGCTATCAAAACGCACTACAACGAAGAAGGCGTTTTGATATTAAACTTATTTGATTTCTTATTGGAAGAAAACAGTTTGTAGAATTAGAGATAAAGAGATACAAAGGAGAAAAAATGAAAAATTTAGAATTTGGAAGCCTATATAAATTTTTAGTTTCTTTTGGAATTGTGTTATTCTCTTTGCCCATTGCCGTTTTTGTGGTATTATGGAATAATAATGTACTCCTAATTTCAAATGAGGAATTTGAATTATTATCAGAATATTCAAAAAATGCTGTTTTAAAACAACAACAAAAATGCATTAGTGGAAGAAATGGACGCAATTATTTTGTTGAATGATAATTATGCGGATGAAGCCTTGATTGGGCTCCATAGTTTTTTGTGAAGAGAAACGAAGTTTTCGACGACACGCTTCGACGAAATCCGTAGGGGTATCGAAAATATCATACATCCGCACAAAATTCAACAATCTACTTGCTTTTTGGGATTGCTTGTGTTATATTTATTATAAGCCAAATAAAGGGAGTATGAAAATAACAAAAAATGAAGATTTTATCCATAGGCAATAGTTTTTCGCAAGATGCACAAAGATATTTGTATAGATTGGCAAAAAAGGCGGGGGATACCTTTAAAACGGTAAATTTGGATATTGGCGGTTGTTCATTGAGAAGACACTATCTTAATACTTTGGAAGATAAAGCGGATTACGCTTTTGAATACAATGGCGAATACCCTGGTTTAACAGTATCAATAAAGCAGCTTCTTATCAGTGATGATTGGGACGTTATTACTTTGCAGCAGGCAAGCCATTTGAGTGCGCATTATGAAACGTATACGCCGTATTTGGAAAACTTGTTGGAATATGTAAAGAAGTATTGTCCCCATTCCAAAATCTATATGCACCAAACTTGGGCATACGAAAACGGAAGCGAACGATTGAGAGATATTGGCGGATATGATAGCGCAGATGCAATGTTCAAGGACATCCGCGAAGCCTACGCGAAGGCGGCGCAAGCAATTCACGCAGATGGTATTATTCCGTGCGGGCAAGCCATGCTCAACGCAACGAAAATGGGCATGGGGAAAATCCATAGAGATACCTTCCACGCATCTTTGGGCGCAGGAAGATATTTGTTGGCGTTGACTTGGTATAAAGCGTTAACGGGGAAAAATATCACAAATAATGATTTTGATGATTTTGACGAACCCGTAAGCGATGATGAACGTAAAATTGTAATCAAGGCGGTAAACGCGGCTTTTAACGATTGATAGTTATAAATTATTGAACTTTTATTATATAAATCTATAGATAATTGTTGTGGAGCTCTTGAAAAAGTGAAATAGCTGTGCTATACTGTTGTTAACATAATAAAAGGGGAGCGGTGTTAT
This sequence comes from Candidatus Scatosoma sp., assembly GCA_045128055.1. GTDB lineage: Bacteria > Bacillota > Clostridia > Christensenellales > Borkfalkiaceae > Scatosoma. Next base: position 35,295 of record JBGVRC010000007.1, read on the forward strand.
TTATTATCATCTTGACAAATAGGTTGGCCCTCGTTTTCAAGTATGATACGGTGAACTGGAAGAAGTTGATAACAGACAGTGTTTGCAGCACTTCGAGTTATGTGTTATCGCTTTGATTACTGCTTGGTAAAAAAATAATAATAATGTATTACACTTCATCTGGCTGATTGCATTAGCAGGGGAGGACGATTGTAACATTTTATCCTAATTTTATAGGTCCAAATCCCTCGTTTATGTATCCCCCGACCATTTTAGGAATGATGCATCATACTTGCTCTGCCATTGTGGTAGTGCTTATTCTTATGTTTGGCTATTTTGAAATTACTTATAAAAAATGGTACTGTACCGTATTTGGCTTTACAGCGTATCTTGCCTTTGGGGCCTTCTTCCCGCTGGGTTCAAGGCAGTAGTGAAAATCGGTTTGCAGCAGAATCGTTCGTAACAGACAACAAAAAGGACACCCTTGCAGGGGCGTCCTTTTTGTTGGTATGTGTACCGAGTAATGAAGGGATTTGAGGGTGAGAGCCGTTTTGCGGGAGCAAAACGCTTTGCCTTACGAAGCTTAGTTTACGATAAACTTGACGGCAAAGTCGGCAATTGATAATTGCTGAGCGGGGCGCGCCGCTAAAGGCGCAAATCCCGTCATCCGCACCAAAAATAGGCGACGCTTCGATAGGGGCTCGCCTATTTTTCATTTATATAACACTTGAAATCTGTTGAAAAAATTAAGGGGCTGTGCTATAATAAAATCCGACGAAAATAACAAACCATCACGGGGCTTTGCAGATGATTTTTAAAGGAATATCGAAAGAATTTTCATTATTGAACGACGATCAATACAACACAATAGGCGATTTTTGGGACGAAATGGCTTTGTTGTACGGTTTAGAAAACCTGCAAGGCTTAGGATATAAATGGTCGGGGAACAAAATATCTTACGCGATAGGCTTGAAGGTTGGAGAAATCCAAGGCTATAACGTACGTATCGAGCTGCCCGATACAGGCTGGAGTATCGCGCGCGGAGAAACGGCTAAGCTTCAACAAATTTATAAGGAAATCTATAAAAACGGCGCGTTAAAATACGAGATAGAAACGTTTACCGAAGATGGTAACTGTCAAATAAAATATTATAGATAAACTGTAATACACATTATAATAAGGATTTTGTTATGAAAGAAAAAGAGAGTGTTTTGGATTTAGGGAAAGGAAATATCAACAAGTTGATGCTGAAATTTTCCATTCCTTGTATTTTATCCTTGCTTATTAGTTCGCTTTATAATATCGTAGACCAAATTTTTATCGGAAACAGCAAGCTTAGCGCTTTGGGGAATGCTGCGACGGGCGTAGTCTTTCCCATCTTCATCATCGCGCAGGCGTTCGCTTGGTGCTTTGGCGACGGGTGCGCTTCCTATTTAAACATTTGTCAAGGACGGAACGAGCACGAAAAAGCGCATATTGCCGTCGGCGGGAGCATCACTTTGTCTTTCTTGTGCGGGATATTGATGGTGGCAATCGTCTATCCGTTTAAAGAAAGCATTTTGACGGTGTTTGGCGCGTCTGAAAACACGATGGCGTACGCGATTGAGTATTTGGACATTGTGCTGGCTATGATGCCTATATTTATTTTGTGTAATATGATGAACTCGGTGATTCGCGCGGACGGCAGTCCGTTGTGGGCGATGGTGTCGATGTTGGCGGGCGCAATCGTCAATATCATTCTCGACCCCGTGTTTATTTTTGCCTTGGATATGGGTATGACGGGCGCGGCGTTGGCTACGGCAATCGGTCAAGGCGTGACCTTTGTTATGACGCTTGCGTACTTTTTCTATTCAAAGACGTTTAAGCTGCGTAGACAAAGCTTTTTACCCAAACGAAGCGTTTTAAAAACGGTACTTCAAATGGGCGCGTCCACCTTTGTGACACAGCTTGCCATCGTGGTGGTAGCCATTCTTTGCAACGTACAGCTTGGCAAATACGGTTTGTTGTCCAAATACGGTAAGGATATTCCCATCGCGATTATCGGGATAGAGAGCAAAATCTTCACCGTCGTCATCAACCTTGTCGTTGGGATTGTATTGGGTTGTCAGCCGATTATCAGCTTTAATATGGGCGCGCAAAAATACAAGCGCGTCAAAGAGCTGTATATAAAAATTATGGCGTGTACGCTGGTGATAGGCGTTTTGTTTACGCTCTTATTCGAGCTTGCGCCTAATTTTGTCATAGGGCTTTTCGGTGTGCCCAGCAATATCCCCAACAAAGCCGCGTATTGGGAATTTGGCGAAAAGACCTTGCGCATTTTCTTATCCCTGCTTACGATTAGCTGTTTGATTAAGATGAATTCTATCTTTTTCCAAGCGGCAGGGAAGGCTTCGCGCGCCGTTGTGTCGTCGTTGATTCGCGACGTCGTATGCTTTGTGCCGTTGATTTTGGTATTGCCTTTGATTGACCCCAACGTAGAAACGATATTATACGCCGCGCCTATCTCCGATTTCATCGCTATGATAGTAACTGCCGCTATGTGCGTATCCTTTATCGCGTCTTTGCGTGAAAAAGAGAACGTGACGGAAATGCAAAACGAAGAAGCGGTGTTAAAAAATTCCAAACAAGGCGTCGTTATCACCATCGCGCGCGAGCACGGCTCGTCGGGGAAAAAGATTGGCGAGATGGTGGCGAAAAAATTAGGGATTCCCTTTTATTACAAAGAAATGATGGCGCTTGCCGCGCAGGAAAGCGGCTTGCATAAAGAATTTATCGAAGATATCAACGCGAACAGCCCCACGCTTTTGTACGGTTTATATTTGGGTATGGACGCGGTGCAAAGGGCGATTGCGGCGCAGGAAAAGGTGATTAAACAAATTGCGGAAAAGGGGAGCTGCGTAATCGTCGGTCGGGCGGCGGACTACGTATTAAAAGACAATAAAAACCTTTTGCGCGTCTTTATCTACGCGCCGATGGATTGCAGAATACAAAGAATTATGTCGGGTTATGGCGATACGCGAAGCGAAGCTGTGAAAAACATAAAACGCGCGGATACGGCGCGCGCGCAATATTACGAAAAAATTTCCGGGCTTATATGGGGGGATAAACAAAATTACGACGTGATTATCAACAGCGCGATGGGCTTGGAAGAGAGCGCGGATTTGATTTGTCAGCAAGCGTTGGCTTTGCGTGCGGAAGCATAAAAATTAAAAACGTAGCGGCTTGTAAAATTCCGTCAAACGATTGATTTTTTTGTCGAATGTGTGTTATAATGGTGATAACAAAATAAAAGGAGACGTACTTACTATGTCTAAATTTGGCAAACTTGTAGGCTTTGACAAAAAAATTACGACGGTAAAGACGGAAATTGTGGCGGGTATCGTCACGTTTTTGGCGATGGCGTACATTTTAACGTTAAACCCGCTTTTAATGTTAAATTTGTTTAACTCCCCCGAATACGCGTATTTATACTCTTCGGTATTCGTTGCAACGGCGTTGGGTGGATTTTTAGGTACGCTTTTGATGGCTATCTATGCAAAGCTGCCTTTGGCGCAAGCGCCTGGGCTTGGCTTAAACTCTATGGTCGGCGGCTTGCTCGGCGGCAGCTTAATCGGGTTTTCCCTTACGTTTGGGAATTCGATGTTGCTCGTATTTTTGTCGGGCGTTTTATTCCTGGCTTTAAGTATCATTAAAATACACGGGATCTCTATCCGTGAAATTATTTACAGAGCCATTCCCGAATCGATTAGAAAGGCAATCTCCGTTGGTATCGGCTTGTTTATCGCCATTATCGGCTTGGTAAACGCAGGCATCGTTACGACGGGCGACGGTACGCTTATCGGCTTGGTGAAATTTTCTTCCTGGGATATGTCGACGATAGGGCCTGCTCTCGTTTGCTTGTTCGGTTTCTTGGTGATTGCCGTACTTGCGCACTTCAACGTAAAGGGCGCGGTGATTATCGGTATTGCCGCGGCTACTTTGCTCGGTATGGTTCCCGCTATCGGCGTTACGAAATGGTCGGGGGAAAGCTGGAAGTTCTGGGAACATTTCCAAGGCTTTTTCTCTTTCAACCCTGATAAAGGCGGTACGTTCTTTGCAGCATTTACGGAAGGCTTTAAGTTTGAATCGGGCGTTCCCGTTATGTCGTTGGTTATGGTGGTTATAACCTTCTGTATGGTGGATATGTTCGATACGATGGGTACTTGCGTAGGCTGCTGTTCTGCGGCGGGGCTTATGACGGACGACGGCGTACCTATGAACTATGATAAAATTATGGTGTCCGACTCGGTTGCGACGGCGGCGGGCGCGTTGCTTGGTACTTCCACCGTAACCACCTTCGTAGAATCGGGTGCAGGTGTTTCCGCTGGCGGCAGAACGGGGCTTACGGCGTTTACCACCGCGATACTGTTCGTGCTCTCTATCTTCTTCTTGCCCATCTTCGCGTCTATCCCCGGCGAGGCGGCTTCGGCGGCGTTGATTTGGGTAGGTTGCTTGATGTTGAAGGGTGCAAAGGATATTAAGGTAGACAGCGTAAAAGAATTCGTGCCTACTTTCCTTACCATTGCGATGATGCCTTTTGCATATTCGATTACGACGGGTATCGGGCTTGGTATCCTTTCCTACGTAATTATCGGATTGTTTGACTATATCGTAAAATTGCTTGCGTACGCTTTCGGTAAAAAGGCTGGCAAGGAAAAACCCGTTTGGGATTTGCACGTAGTACTTTTGATTATTGCGGTTTTGTTTGTCATCTATTTCTTTGTTCCCATTAAAATTTAAAATTCGGTTGTAGCGTAAAAGCGCATCACAAGGAGAATACAATGAACGTTATCGTAGGACAATCGGGCGGGCCTACCGCTGTTATCAACGCGAGCTTGGCTGGCGTATACGAAGAAGCAAAACGAGCGGGCGCGGCTCACGTTTACGGTATGAAAAACGGCATCACGGGGGTGTTGGAAGACAATTTGTTGGATTTGGACGAAGTTTTGTCCACGCCCGATAAGGTAGAGCTTTTAAAACGTACGCCGTCTTCCTATTTGGGAAGCTGCCGCTATAAATTGAAATCGGTAGAGCAAAGCCCTGCGGATTATCAAAAAATCTTTTCCGTTTTGGAAAAGCGGGGAATCGACTGCTTTTTCTACATAGGCGGCAACGATAGTATGGATACCATATCCAAGCTTTCCGCGTACGGCAAACAAATCGGCAGTCCCATTCGCTTTGTGGGGATTCCCAAAACGGTAGACAACGATTTGATGGTCACCGACCATACGCCCGGCTTTGGCAGCGCGGCGAAATTTGTGGCTACGACCTTAAAAGAAGTCATTTGCGATTCCACGGTATACGACATCAAATCGCTCACCATTGTGGAAATTATGGGTCGTAACGCAGGCTGGCTCACGGCGGCGAGCGCGCTTGCAAAATGCGAAGACTGCGGCGGCGTGGATATGATTTTCTTGCCCGAAATTCCTTTTGATTTGGATAATTTTATCGCAAAAATAGCCGAAAAGCAAAAAACCAAGGGCAATTTGATTATCGCCGTTTCCGAAAGTTTAAAGGTGGCGGACGGGCGTTACGTGTGCGAGCTTGCCGACTCCGCGCAGGAAGAAGACTCGTTCGGACACAAGCGTTTGACGGGTACGGCTCGGTTTTTGGCGGACGAATGCACCAAGCGTTTGGGGGTAAAGGCGCGCGCGATCGAGCTTTCTACCTTGCAACGCTGCGCCAACCATTTGGCAAGCTTGACGGATATTACGGAAGCGTACAACGCAGGCGCGGAGGCGGTACAAGCGGCGGCGCAGGGACAAAGCTGCGTGGCGGTGGTGTTTGTGAGAACGCAAAACGACCCTTATCGTTGCGAAACGGACGTAGTTGCGGTGGAAAAGCTTGCAAATCACGAAAAATGTATTCCTTTGGAATGGATTGACGTGGAAAACGCGATGATGAAAGAAGAATTTATCGTGTATGCCAAGCCGTTGATTCAAGGGGAATTGACGCCGATTTACAAAGACGGCTTGCCTTGTCACCTTTGTAAAAAATAAGCCTACCAGGTACGCGTTGAATTTTTTACCCCCTGCCAGGGGCAAGTTGAAAATGCCACTTATACGGTCGTCTACTACCTTGAAAAACGTCGAAAAGACGTAAGGCTGGTTGCAAGATCATCTTGCCCAGGTACGCGTTGAATAAAATTGTATGTATAGAAAATTAGCTGCAAGATTATCTTGCAGCTAATTCTTTATAAAGTGCGAAAAGCCGTTCGTTTTCTTGCTTGGCTTGGGCGTAGAGCGCTTCCGCTCTGTCCCTATCAAGCCGCCACAAGGAAGCGAAGCGGTTTTCCCCGAGTAAAAATTCTTTTAAGTCGACGGTGGGCTGTTTACTGTCTAAAATAAAAGGATTTTTCCCTTGCGCTTTCAAGGCGGGATTGTAGCGGAATAAATGCCAAAATCCACTCTCCACGGCGAGTTTTTCTTCGCTTTGACTTTTGCTCATGTGGACGCCGTGCGCGATGCAGGGCGAATATGCGATAATCAGGGAAGGTCCGTCGTAGTTTTTCGCTTCCGTCAAAGCGTTTAAAAGCTGTATTTTGTTCGCGCCCATCGAAACCTGCGCGACGTACACGTTGCCGTACGTCATCATCATAAGGGCGAGATTTTTGCGTTGCTTATCCTTGCCCTTGGCGGCAAAACGGGCGAGTGCGCCCTTGGGAGTGGCTTTGGAAGCCTGACCGCCCGTATTCGAGTACACTTGCGAATCCAACACCAAAACGTTGACGTTTTCGCCCGTGGAAAGGACGTGGTCCAGCCCGCCGAAGCCGATATCGTACGCCCAGCCGTCGCCGCCGATAATCCAAACGGACGCGTCGGCGGCTTTTTCTTTGTTTATATCCAAGGCGAGCCTCATTCCCAGCCCAAATTCGGCGTTGTCTTCAAAGAGCGAGTTTGCCCAAGCAGGGCCTTTCCCCGCGGTGTTTTTCGCGTATGGGCAGGTAGGAGCGGAGCCGCCGTAAATGGACGAGCAGCCTGTTGCGTTGGCGATAATCATTTCTTCGCCGAAAAGCTGCGTCAACACCTTGATATAGGACGTTTCGCCACAGCCCGAGCAAGCGTAGGAAAATTCGAATAAGGGCGGGTAAAACTGACTGCCTTTTACGCTGTCGCGTTTGAAATTTGTTTGCATAGGGGATAAGGTTTGCGCAAAATCCCAGTTTTTTGCTTCTTTTTCAAATAACGTATCGCTCGGTTGCATTACCAGAGCCTTTTCCTTGGCGGGGCAAACGTCGGCGCAAACACCGCAGCCCATACAATCGTACGGGGTGACCTGCACGCGGAATTGCGCGCTGGGTATCCCAGCGGCGGGCTTTGTGATAAAATATTCGCCTTTTTCCGCGTTTTCGTCGATTAAAAAGGGGCGTATGCAGGCGTGCGGACACACGAAAGAGCATTGATTGCATTGTATACAGTTTTCGGAAATCCATTGCGGAAGTAGGGCGGCAACGCCGTGTTTTTCTAATTTCGTCGTACCCGTCGGCGCGCTGCCGTCGGGCGCAAAAGCGGAAACGGGCAAGTTATCCCCTTGTAAGGATAAAATAGGGTGAATAAATTTTTGGAAATATTCGTTGTTTGGCAAGGTAGGCGGACTTGCGCCGTCCGTCGCATTTGCCCATTCGTCGGGATAGTCCACCTTTATAACGGCGGCTTTTGTTTTTTCCAGCGCAAGCAGATTGCTTTGCACGATTTCTTCGCCTTTTTTCGAAAACTTTTTCTTACTTTCTTCCTTTAAATAGGAAAGGGCGGTTTCGTAAGGCAAAATGGTGGGATTGAGATAGAAAAAGGCGGCTTGCATAATCGTACTCGTTCTACCGTTTAAGCCCACTTCGCGCGCAATTTTCGTAGCGTCGATGATATAAAAGGAAGCCTTCTTTTTGGCAAGCTTTTGTTTAAAGGACGGGGGCAGGTACGCGTTGAGTTCACTTGTATCCCAAGGACAGTTGAGTAAAAATACGCCGCCGTCTTTCAAACAGTCTACCATTTCGAAGCGGGTGAGATAGGACGGGTTGTGGCAGGCGACAAAATCCGCTTTGTCGATAAGATAGCAAGACAAAATAGGCTTTTTTCCAAAACGCAAATGAGAAATCGTCGCGCCGCCTGACTTTCTTGAATCGTATTGAAAATACGCCTGCACCTGCAAATCCGTTTTGTCGCCGATAATTTGGATGGAGTTTTTGTTTGCGCCTACCGTTCCGTCCGAGCCTAACCCGTAAAATTTACACGCTACGCAGTCGGTATTTTCGATATGGTAGGGGGTGGAAATATCCAAAGAAGTATGGGTGACGTCGTCGCAAATGCCGACGGTGAAGTGGTTTTTAGGGGTAGCTTGCTTTAAATTTTCAAAGACGGCGAAGCACATCGTCGGGGTGAAGTCCTTTGAGCCTAATCCGTATCGTCCGCCAACCGTTTGGATATGCGAAAGTCCGTTTTCCTGCAAGGCGGAGCATACGTCAAGATATAACGGCTCGCCAACGCTGCCCGCTTCCTTGGTCCTATCCAAAACGGCGATTTTTCGGCAGGTTTTGGGTAAAAGCGCGCAAAAGGCTTTGCCGTCGAACGGACGGTATAAACGTACCGCAACAACCCCAACTTTTTCCCCTTGCGAACGCATTTTTTCTACCGTTTCTTGTATTACGCAAGCGCCGCTGCCCATTATAACGACAACTCGCTCGGCGTCGTCTGCGCCGTAATAATCAAAGACATGGTACGCCCGTTTTGTAATTTTTGCCACTTTATCCATTATTTTCTGCACCGTAGCGGGCACGGCGAGATAATATTCGTTTGCCCGTTCTCGGTTTTGGAAATAAATATCCCCGTTTTGCGTCGAGCCGCGTAAAATGGGCTTGTCTGGGGACAAGGCTCGGTCTTTAAAGGCTTGTAAGGCGTTTTCGTCCAACAAAGCGCGCATTTCGTCGTATTCTAACACTTCTATTTTTTGGTATTCGTGCGAAGTGCGAAATCCGTCGAAAAAGTGCAAAAAAGGCACGCTCGTTTGCAGGGTGGCAAGGTGGGAAATTAAGGCGAAATCCGCGGCTTCCTGCACGGACGAAGCGGCAAGCATAGCAAAACCTGACGCGCGGCACGCCATTACATCCTGATGGTCGCCAAAAATGCTGAGCGCGTGGGCGGCGAGCGCTCTTGCGCTGACGTGGAATACGGTTGGCAGCAGCTCGCCCGCAATTTTATACATATCGGGCAGCATCAAAAGCAAGCCCTGACTGCAAGTATAGGTAGTGGTGAGCGCGCCGCAGCTAAGCCCGCCGTGCACAGCGCCCGCAACCCCGCTTTCCGACTGCATTTGTATCACTTTGACAGGGTAAGAAAACAGATTTTCTTTTCTGTTTGCCGACCATTCGTCGACGCTTTCCGCCATAGGCGAAGACGGGGTGATGGGGTAGATAACGGCAAGCTCGGTAAAGGCGTAGGAAACGTAGCTTGCCGCGCCGTTCCCGTCTGTGGTAATTCTTTTCATAATTTTCTCCGCTTAATTTGGTATCCGTAGTATTTGCCTTTTTTCAATAAAAAAACCACTCGAAAATCGAGTAAAATTATTTTTTTGCGGCATACTGTAAAAAAGGAGAGTGCTATGAAATACGTTTGTGAAATATGCGGTTATGAATACGACGAAAAAATAGGGGATACGGACAACGGCATTGCGCCTGGGACGAAGTGGGAAGATTTACCCGCCGATTGGGTTTGTCCCCTTTGCGGCGTGGGGAAAGAGCAATTTTCCGCGGTGCAAGACGATTGACGGGAAATATGCGCGCGGAAATTATCAAGCAGGCGGAAAAATTACAGGAAGAGCTTGTAAAATACCGCCGTTATTTACACCAAAACGCGGAAATCGGCTTTGAGCTACCCAAGACTTCGGCGTTTGTCGAAAGGACGCTGCAAGGTATGGGCTACGCTGTTGAAAAATGCGGAAAAAAGGCGCTCGTCGCGACCCTGGGTAGGGGGAATTGCATTTTACTGCGCGCGGATATGGACGCGTTGCCCATTCGCGAGCAAACCAACGCGCCCTACGCGTGTACAAGTGCACGTATGCACGCCTGCGGACACGATTTGCATACGGCGATATTGCTTGGCGCGGCAAAGCTGTTGAAAGAAAACGAACAAAAAATCAAGGGGCGTATAGCTTTTCTTTTTCAGCCAGCGGAAGAAATTTTGCAGGGCGCGAAGGAAGTGGTAGACAGCGGTTTGTTGCGCAAAAAAAGGGTAAAAAAGGCGATAAGCCTGCACGTGATTACGGGGACGGAGCTGCAAACGGGCAGCTTTGTAATGCAAAAGGGGATAGGCGCGCCGTCCGCCGATTATTTCACGATACAAACGCAGGGCAAGGGCTGTCACGGTTCGTCGCCGTGGCAAGGGGTAGACCCGATTACCTGCGCGGCGCGTATTTTGCTTGGATTGCAGGAAATAAACGCAAGAGAGTTGTCTTTAAACGAACGCGCGGTGCTAAGCGTGGGGAGCTTTCAAGGCGGCGCGACGGGCAACGTCATTCCGAGCGAAGCGGTTTTGCAAGGGACTTTGCGTGCATACGAAGAAAGCACGCGGGAAGGCATAAAAAAGCGACTGAAAGAGATTGCGCAAAATACCGCTAACGCCTTTGGGTGTAAGGCGAAGGTAAGCTTTCAGGGCGGGTGTCCGACCCTTATCAACGACGAGAAATGGACGGAGCTTGTTTGCAAGCGTTTGCAAGCTGCGTTTGGGAAAGATAGCGCGATGATTGTCCCTAGCGGCTTCGGCGGCGCGTCGGAAGATTTTGCGTATATTGCCCGTGAAGCGCTGTCTGTGATGATAGGGCTTGCCGCGGGAAAAAGCTCGGACGGGTATGCCTATCCTTTGCACCACCCCAAAGTACAATTCGACGAAAGCGTTTTGTGGCGCGGCGCGGCGGCTTTTGCGGTTTTGGCGTTATCTTGTAATAAAGAATAAAACGGAACAAAAAAAGGCAGGTACGCATTCAACGCGTACCTGCCTGCTTGTTTTTTATATTTAGGCTTGTTTTTCAAGCTTTGCTTTCGCGTGTTCTTCACGCGCGCTCGTTTTGCCTTCGGGATTGATTTCACCTGCTTTTTCCAAAGCAATTTTGGTAAGCAACGGGCCGACAAGCTCGTAAATCAATACCGCGAACAAGGTGATGTTGACAACGATGTCCGCAATCATAAGGCTTTGTGCGCCCAATTCCATATTGGTAACACAGTCTTTGACGAGATTTGCCATACCCAACGCTACGCCCGCTTGGGGAAGCAGGGTGATACCGAGATATTTGACGATATGGTCGTCGCTCTTGGCAAGCTTTGCGCTTAAAAACGCGCCGCTGTATTTACCGATAGAACGGCTGATGATGTAGATAACGCCGATAAGAACGATGATACCGCTCGTAAAAATGGAGAGTTGCAATTCCGCGCCGCTGATGACGAAGAATAAGCAAAAAAGTGGAGCCGTCCATCTGTCTACTCTATCCATAAGCTCTTCCGAGAAATCGCAAATGTTGCAGAAGATCGTACCCAACATCATACAGGTAAGCAAGGGCGAAAAAGCGAAATGCACTTTGCCGATATAAAGATTGTCGATTTTGGTAAGAGCGATCGTCAAAAGCACGAAGGCTACGGAGACGGAAAGTCTCTTGGAGCGGGAATGGAAGAAGCGTTCACAGAAAGAGAACAACCAGCCCATCAACGCGCCGAGCGCAAGGGAAAGCACGATTTCAAGAATGGGGTTGACGATAATAGAAACGATGTCTACGTTGCCCGTACCAAGCGCTTTTGCAACACCAAAAGAAATAGCGAATAAAACTAAGCCTACCGCGTCGTCCAAAGCGACGACAGGCAAAAGGGTGTCGGTGACGGGGCCTTTTGCTTTATATTGCTTAACGACCATCAAGGTTGCCGCGGGGGCGGTCGCCGAAGCGATTGCGCCGAGAATTACCGCCGCTTCCAAAGGCAATACGTCGGGACGAATCAAGTGGAATACTATCAACGCTGCGTCTACGACAATCGTGGTGACGACTGCCTGCAAAATCCCGATAATCGTCGCTTGTTTGCCAATTTTTTTCAACTGCGCAAGGCGGAACTCGTTCCCGATAGAAAAGGCGATAAAGCCAAGGGCTACGTCGCTTAAAATAGAGAAATGCTCAATCGAGCCGTCTACAAACCCCAAGCCCTTGATATCGAGCTGACCAAGCACGTAAGGACCGACCAAAATACCCGTGACAAGGTACGCCGTTACGGCGGGGAGCTGAGCAAGCTTTGCAAGACGGGATAAGAGCATCCCCGCAAGCAAGGCAATGGATAAACTTAACAAGATTTCCATAATAAAACTCCTTTGCGTTATACACTTTTGTAAAACCGAAAAACATTATACTACTTTGCTTTTATAAAAGCAAATAAAAAGAAGTGAAAAAATGAAAATTATGTGAAAAAACATAGCGCAAAAGTGGAAAAACGGTATTCGATAATTGACAATTTGGCGATTTAAAGGTATAATGAAAGACGAGAGAAAAAATAGGAGAAAGTATATGTATCAAATCGTCGGTAAAAAATCTTTAAATCCTACGGTTACGCAAATGGAGATTGTAGCTCCGTTTGTGGCAAGAAAAGCTTTGCCTGGTCAGTTTATTATTTTGCGCGTGGACGAAGACGGGGAAAGAATCCCCCTTACCATTGCGGGCTACGATAGGGAAAAAGGCACGGTTACGATTATTTTCCAAATCGTAGGCGGGGGTACGGAACGCTTAAATCATAAAAACGCAGGGGAGTATATCCCCGATTTCGTAGGGCCTTTGGGTAGACCTACCCATACGGACGGGTTGAAAAAGGTTTGCGTAGTCGGCGGCGGCGTAGGCTGCGCGATTGCTTTGCCCGTTGCAAGAGCGTTACACGAACAGGGCGCTTCCGTTACGTCCATTATCGGTTTTAGAAACAAAGACCTTGTCATTTTGGAAGACGAATTTAAGGCTTGCTCGGACAATTTTTATATGATGACGGACGACGGCTCGTACGGGCGTCAGGGCAACGTATGCATTCCCTTAAAAGAGCTTTTGGAAAACGGCGAGCAATTTGACGAAGTGATTACGATAGGGCCGCTGATTATGATGAAATTCGTTTGTATGGCGACGAAAGAGTACGGCGTAAAAACGATTGCGAGTATGAACCCCATTATGATAGACGGCACGGGTATGTGCGGCGGTTGTCGTTTGACGGTCGGCGGGGAAATGAAGTTCGCTTGCGTGGACGGGCCTGAATTTGACGGACATTTGATTGATTTCGACGAAGCGATGAGCCGTTCGAGAACGTACGCGGAATTTGAAACGCGGGAAAGGGACGAAGCGTGCAACCTTTTTAAAAAGGAGATAGAATAACGATGGCAAAGTTTAATATGAATCCTTTAAAAAATCCTATGCCGACGCAAGACCCTGCAATCCGCAACGGGAACTTTGACGAAGTGGCGCTCGGCTACACGGCGGAAATGGCTATTGACGAAGCCAAACGCTGTATCGGCTGTAAAAACCGCCCTTGCGTAGCGGCTTGTCCTGTCAATATAAAAATCCCCGAATTTATCGCAAAGGTAGCGGAAGGGGATTTTGAAAGCGCGTATCAAATCATAGCGGAAGATTCCGCTTTGCCCGCCGTTTGCGGCAGAGTTTGTCCCCAAGAAACGCAATGCGAAGGCAAATGCACGCGCGGGATAAAAGCGGGCTGCGAAGCGGTTGGCATCGGTAGGTTGGAACGCTTTGTCGCCGACTGGCATAACGCGAATTGCAGCGTTCAACCCGTACCTGCCCCCACCAATGGCCATAAAGTTGCGATTATCGGTTCTGGTCCTGCGGGGCTTACCTGTGCGGGCGATTTGGCGAAAATGGGCTATGAAGTCACCGTTTTCGAAGCCCTGCACGTAGCGGGCGGCGTGCTTGTTTACGGTATTCCCGAATTCCGTTTGCCCAAGGCAATCGTGCAAAAGGAAGTGGACAATTTAAAGGCGCTTGGCGTAAAAGTGGAAACGAATATGGTCATTGGCCGCGTGCTGACCGTGGAAGAATTAAGGACGGAATACGGCTTTGACGCCGTGTTTATCGGCTCGGGCGCGGGGTTGCCTAAATTTATGGGTATTCCCGGCGAAAGCTTGAAAGGGGTGTATTCGGCAAACGAATTTTTAACTCGTTCGAACTTAATGAAAGCGTATATGGCGGGCAGCCGTACCCCTATTCAACGCGGCAAATGCGTTGCGGTTGTGGGCGGCGGCAACGTAGCGATGGACGCGGCGCGTACGGCGAAGCGTTTGGGCGCGGAAGTGCATATTATCTACCGTCGCGGCGAAGAAGAATTGCCTGCGCGTAAGGAAGAAATCGAACACGCCAAAGAAGAAGGGATTATCTTCGATTTGTTGACGAACCCTACCCGCATTTTGCCTACGGAAACGACCGACCCGCGTGATCCTTCCTACGGCTGGGTAAACGGTATCGAATGTATCAAGATGGAGCTTGGCGAGCCGGACGAAAGCGGTCGCCGTTCCCCCAAAGCGGTTGCGGGCAGCGAATTTGTTATTCCCGTCGATTGCGTGATTATGTCGCTTGGTACTTCGCCCAATCCTTTGTTGAAAGCGACGACGCCCGGCTTGGAAACCTTGCGCCGCGGGGAAATTTCCGTGGACGAAGTAGGCAAAACTTCGCTGGACGGCGTGTATTGCGGCGGGGACGCGGCTACGGGCGCGGCTACGGTCATCAAAGCCATGGGTGCGGGAAAAGTAGCGGCGAAAGCGATTGACGAATATATAAAAAGTAAATAATTGATTGTAAAAGGTAAGCAGGACAACGAAATCGGGAAAAGGTGACGGTTGTAGTATGGAACAGATAGAGATGCTTTGCGAAACGGAAACGCAAAATTCCAAGGTTGACAATAAAATAAAAGAAAAGGGCGGGTTTTTCGAGAGAAATTACGCGTTGTTTTTCGCGCCGCTTATCGTTTTATTTATCTATATTTGCGCGCTTTGGCGGTACGGCGTATATCCGTTCGGTAATCAATTTACGGCGGCAAGCTACGATTTGTCCGCGCAAATTTGTCCGTTTATCGAGCATTTGTACGACGTAATCAACGGAAAATCCACCTTGACCTATACCTATGCGATTGCAGGCGGAGCGGACGTCACGGGTACGTTTTTATACTTCTTTATCAGTCCGTTCAGCTTTTTGTTCTTGATTTTAGGGGAAGGTAAGGTCGCGCACGCCAGCGCAATCGTGATGATGTGCAAGCTCGCCGTTATTGCAGTTTCGGGCGCGTGGTTCGCCAAGAAAATGTTTAAAAATATTCCCGACTATCTTTGCATAGCAATCGGGGTGGTCTACACCTATTGCGGATATACTTTCGTAGCAAATACGTATATCAACTGGTTGGATTTCTTGATTTATCTGCCTTTTTGCGCGGGCGCGTTCCGTAGATTTGTTAAAACGGGCAAATATCTGCTTTTCGCTGTGTTGATGTCGGCGTGCGTTTATACTTGTTTCTCGATTGCGTGCTTTTCTATGCTCACCGTTTTCCCTTGCTTGGTTGCCTACGCCCTGCTTTGCGTGGAAAAATCGGAAAGAAAGACGTTTATCACCAAGCTTTGCTTGGCGTTTGTAATCGCCGTGTTGATTGCGTTGCCCGTTTTGTTGCCTTCCGTGGTCGCAACGAGCAACAGCGCGCGTACGGGCGGTTTTTTCGATAGGCTCTGGTTTGGGTACGTAGAAGAAAGCGGCAAGGAAGTTTTTGACAAGAAAACCTTTTTAGATAAGCTGGAAAAAGCTTCGTACGCGAAGTTTACCTATATCTTCACCGACGCCATCTTTATCCTTTTGACGATGATTTGGTTCTTCCGCAAGGGCTTGAAAAACAAATTTGCGCAATTTATGCTCGTTTCGGCAATTTTGACCCTTTTGCCCGTGTTTGTGGACGAAGCGATGCTGCTTTTAAACTTCGGTTCGTATTACTCCTACGCTTTGCGTTTTGGGTTTTTAAACGCCTTATTCTTCCTTGGCGGGGCGTGCCTTTGCTTGGAAGACGTTTGCTTTAAGAAAGGGCGCGCGTATGACGGTTCTGCTTTGGGTGAAAAGGATTGTCAAGCGGAAGAAGAATTGTCTGACGATACTGACGCTGAAATTGCGGAAAAATTGCAAAACGATGGGGGCAGGTACGCGTTGAATGAAAATTCAGCGGGGATAAGCCATATAAAAAAGGACAATAAAAAGACGGCTAAAATCGTGTGCTTGGTCGCGCTTGCCGTCGTTTCGGTAATTGCTACGCTTATTTTAGCGGTTATGTTTATCGGCGCGGACAAGCTCGCGCCTATGAGTTCGTCGGAATATACGCAATTTTTAAACGGTACGGAAGAAAAAGCGGGATTTCTTGCAAAATTCCCTAAGGGCTGGCAAAACGGCGTAAAGGAAGCTTGCGACAAGCTGCGTACGATGGACGGCAGCTTTACCCATTCGCTTGGGAATATGGAAATTGTGTCCGTCGTGTTTATCGTGGTGATGATTGCAGGTGGGCTTGGCGTATGGTTTGTGGCGGATAAAAAGCTCAGCGCGCGTATGGCGTCTTATTTCTTGTTGGTTGTCGTTGGCTCGCAAATCCTGTTTTTCAACGGGCAGCTTGTTATCGGGAATAGGTCCGAGCAATACAAAAGATTAGACGCATATACGGAAGCGGTGGAAATTTTGCAGGATATGGACGACAGCTATTATCGTATCAAGGACTTTGGCAACAAGGACGGCAACGGCAAGGTCAACGAAACGTTGCTTGGCAACGCGCCGCTTGTGGCAGGGTCTAACTGTTTCTCGGTATTCTCGTCCGTTATTGAAGATTACAACTTTATTTACTATCCGCTGTTTGGTCGCACGAAGCCGACGAACAGTATGAAGAGTAACGATAGAAATAAATCGTTTGCGGACGCGTTCTTGGGCTATAAATATTATTGGGTGCGCTATCAAACGGACGACGTGGAAGCCGCGGACGGCTTGTCGTATTTGGAACAAGTATACGTTACGGGCGAAGACGGGAAGCAGAAAAAGCTTGTCGTTGGAGAATCGGGCGATAAATATACTATCTATAAAAACCAAATCGTTTTCCCCAGCGCGTATATCGTGGAAGATGGGGAATTCCGCTTCGCTAAGGAAAATACAACGGCGAACAGCTATGCAAACCAAAAAGCTTTGTATGAGTTCTTAGGTGGCGAAAAATACGAAGGTACGGATAGACCTGGGATTGCGCAAACGCGAAAATTGAGCAAAAAGCTGCACGAACAAGGCGTGCAAGTGGAAGTCGGGGCAGGCAAAATCACGGCGAAAGCGACGGCAGAGAAGGACGGGCAATGCTTGTTCTTGAACTTTGTTGCTTCGCGCGGATATTCTGTTACGGTCAACGGCAAAAAAGCGCAGCTTGTCGACAATGACTTAAAATTCTTATGCGTAGCCCTTGAAGAAGGGGAGAACATGGTGGAATTTACCTATTCGTCGCCGTATGCAAGATATATCGGCGTAGGGTTTGTTATGGCGGTGTTGAGCTTGGCGGTGGTGGCGCTTTTGCTCTTAAAAACGCGCGTTGTAGAAATAGCCGCGCCCGTAATATCTTGGGCAGGAGTGATTTTGGCGATTGCGCTCGTGGCGTTTTTTATGCTGTATCCGACGGCTGTTTGCCTAACGAAGCTGGCGGCGCTTTTGGGGGCGCTATGACGGCTCGTATGAGAAAATTTAAATTTTTCAAAAAAAGTTAAAAAAAGCGTAAAAAACGCTTGACTAAACAAAAAAGTATAAGTATAATAAGTTATGCTGTTTATGGAAACGGCGTAACAATATTGAGGCGTAGCGCAGCTTGGTAGCGCGTTTGGTTAGGGACCAAAAGGTCGTGGGTTCAAGTCCCGTCGCCTCAACCACGGAAAAAGCTTTGAAACTAAAGGGTTTCAGAGCTTTTTTCTTTTATCTTTTTGCATCTATTTTGCAATTAGGTCAACACTTAGGTCAACAAAAAAAGAACTTTTAACATCTTCCGCAAAGGAAGGAAAAACATGGCAACTATTTACCCCAACAAAAAAGACGGAAAAATTATTTCTGTGAAGCTGAAAGCATACCTTGGCAGAGATGAACACGGCAAGCAAATTTTCCGTTGTAAGAATTGGATTCCCGAAAAGGATATGACAGAAAAGAAGCTTCTTGCGCTTGCAGAAAAGGAAGCTATTCTCTTTGAATACGAAGCCGCCGCCAAGTACGAAGAAGAAAGAAAAGCTTTTAAACCGAATGAAATTTTGTTTAATGACTTCGTTCAAAAGGTTTGGTTTCCTGAGAAAATCAATCCAAAAGAAGTCCGAGCAACGACAATTACATTTCACTCTTGCATGTTAAAAATCATTCTCCCCTATTTTGAAGGGCAAAAGTTAAAGGATATTACGGATAAGCATATTGAAAAATACCTTTCCTATCTTAAAAATACTTATCGGACAAGATATAATACACCACTTGCCCCGAAAACGATTCGCCACCATTACGGCACATTGAGTTTGATTTTCGGGTATGCGTTAAAACTTGATTACATAGAGAAAAATCCCCTTGCAAAAGTGGAAACGCCTAAAACCACGAAGCAAAAGGTAAAAGCTCTTTCCAAGGCAGAAACGCAAATATTTATACAAGAGATTCAAAAGCTTCCGTTGTGGCTTAGAACAATGTACACCTTACTTTTGACGACAGGTGTTCGTCGTGGCGAATGCTTCGGGCTTCAATGGCAAGACGTGGATTTTATCAATAAATCTATTCACATAGAGCGAAGTGTAACTTATACTTCCATGAGCGGAATTGTCATAGGTTTACCGAAAACGGATGCAGGGATTAGGGAAATTCCCTTGACGGATGGGATGATAAAGTTGTTGCAAGAGTACAAAAGCAAAGAAAATGCGGCGGCGACCGCCTTTGTATTCCATTCGGAAACTTCACCTTTTGACCCCCATCACCCCGATTTTGCAACCGACCATTTGAAGAAGTTCATGAAGAAGATAGGTTTACCCGACATGTCGCCCCATGACTTGCGACATACCTGCGCATCCTTGCTATTGCAAAGCGGCGCGGATATAAAAAGTGTGCAAGACATTTTAGGGCATGCGGATGCTTCTACCACTTTAAACTTCTATGTGAAGTCTGACATGAACAATATGCGAACAGCTACCGCAAACGCCTTTAATTGGTAAGCAAAAGCAAACAAAAAAGTTGATTGAAAGTTATGTCATTTGACAGCTTTCAGTCAACTTTTTATTCCATTGAAAAGGTCTATAACATCTTTTAACATCTTTTGCTATAAAGCCACTATAAATCAGCTATAAAATAGCTATAAATTTATTGTAAAAGCTTTATAAAAATAAGAATTAGAAGGTAAAAAGAATTTCAAAAATCAAAGTTTATTTTTAAATATTATTTTTCTTGTTTATTTTTTATTCTTTCAATTTTTTGGATGTCCTCATTATCAAGTAATTCATTATGTTCTATCCAATATGTTTCTCCATTAAAAGAAAAAACGGAAATGTAAGCCTCATCATATTGTTGATTGTATTTTTTGGGCGTTAATTTAAAGTTGTGAAAGTCTGCTCCACTCCAACTAAGTTTTTTTCTATTTGTATTTTTTTCTGTGAAATACATTAGCAAACCATTTATTGTATATATTTTAATCACTTTATCGCATGATAATGCAATAAGAGTAGCGATTGAATCTTGTTCGCCCAATAAATGAAATTGTTCTAAAATTTCCGTTTCCTTTCTTGTATCTATATATTGATGTTTTACAATAGAAAAAATAGCTTCATTTTTCTTTTCTTCATTTTCGAAAGAATCTCTCACAGAGTTATAAAAATTAGTTCTTTTATAATCCTCAATATGCTCCCAACCAATATATTTTTGAACAAATTCTTCTGAATATGGTTCAGTCATTGAATCAAAACATCTATAAAGTATTTCTTCGTCCATAAGTAATACAGGAAATGGGTCAATAGCTAAACGCATAATAGCAACTATGCATATTACATTTTTTAGAAAGTATAAAAAATTGTTTATGAAAGTTTCTTGGGATTTTACTTGAAAAATAGGGTGGTTTCTTGAAATATAAAAATTGCGCAATCCCTGTTTGTGGACATACTTATTCAGTTTATGACTGATTTCTTCTGCTTGTTTGAAAAAATTGGGCATATTGGAAGTCATATCGATAAAAACGCTACCGTCTTTTGACAATTTTTTTATCATTTGCTGTCTCATCGGGAAATCTTGAACATTTTTCCAATCATTAAGATATTTTTCTCTTGATTCTTCTTCAACATCGCATAAAAATACCATAGTTGTAGAAATATCTACGGCTGAGCGTAAAGCAAAATAAGCACAATCAAAATATCCCATTTCAAACAGTTCAATAGAATTTATCAAAAGTTGAACGGCTTCCATGATGAATGTATTGCCGATATTTGTATCCATACGTCCAGACCAACTACGTTCAATGTTGAGCAAGTCGTAATAAAGTTTGCTTTTATTTGGAATCGTTAAAGGTTGAATATTTTCATTCTTCCTCCGTTTAACAAAAAAATCTTCCTCCATAATATTGCCCTTATTTATTGTTTCATTTGTTGAATTGAACTGATTTCTTCTTGGGTTAAATGTTTTGATAAGTTATAGCCTTTTTCAAGTAACATCTTAAAGCCTTTGAATCTTAAAAAATTTTCTGCGTTTTGATAGGCTTGGTCATAGGTATTAGGCATAATGCGGTGGGACAAATTCCAAGCCATAGCTTCCAAGGGATATTTCGCAACCAAGTGTTGAATATGTTGAATCATTGCATTATATTGTTGCGTTGAATAATAAGTCCGCAACTTTTGAATATCGTCAACCAAATCAAATACTTCTTTATATTGACGAAAAACTTCTAAATAGTCATTCATAGATTTTTCCTTATTAGGTATATTTATAAATATATACACCTAAAAATAAGTTGTCAAACAAAAAAGATTTAAATTGGGCGGCGGCGAGTTAAAAACACTTTAAAAAATATAATTTTTTAAGAAAAAGTATAAAAATTATATAAACAAACAATAAATATTCCGTGCAACTATTGACATTATTCCGCAAAAGGTATATAATAGCTGTAATACATAATTGGGAGTGTATCATTTTATGAATGTAAAAGAAGCGGCAAAACTTTGGGGAATCTCTGAAAGACGAGTTCGCGTTCTCTGCGCCAACGGCCAAATCGATGGTGCTTTTCAGTATGGGAAACTTTGGGTGATTCCTGACGGCGCGGAAAAGCCTGCGGATGGCAGAATTAAAACCAAAGCAAGCCTTTTGGAGCTTATCAACCAAAAGAAAAAAGAACTTGATAGCCGCCGCCCTTTAACGGAAGGCGAAGTTCAACGTTTGTATGAAGATTTTATGATTGAATACACCTACAACTCCAACGCGATTGAAGGTAACACGCTGACACTTAGAGAAACGGATATGGTTTTGCGTGGGCTTACGATTGACAAGAAACCCTTAAAAGACCACATGGAAGCCGTCGGACATAAAGAAGCCTTTTGGTATATTTGCGACTTGGTAAAGGAAAAAGCTGAATTATCGGAATATGTTATAAAGCAAATCCATACGCTTGTGCTTGCGGATAAGCCGCACGATAGAGGCATTTACCGCCGCGTACCTGTTCGTATTATGGGCGCACAGCATACGCCGCCGCAACCCTATCTCATCGAGCCGAAAATGACGGAGCTTATCTTAAATTTTAATAAGAATAGCGAAGAAAACATTGTTGATAAATTGGCGCGCTTTCACCTTGAATTTGAAGGAATCCATCCTTTCATTGACGGCAATGGGCGCACAGGTAGATTGCTTGTAAACATGGAATTGATGAAAGCAGGATATCCGCCTATTGATATTAAGTTTACCGACCGCATGCGTTATTATGATGCGTTTGATGCCTACCATGTACGCGGTGACCTGTCAGAAATGGCAAAGCTCTTTGCGGAATACTTAAACGCAAGATTGGATGAATACTTGAAAGTGTTGAATTAAGCGAGGAAAATACAATGGCTTCGATTATAGACAATAGAAATAAAACAATGTTGGAATCCTTGAAAAATTCCTTAAAACAAGCAGAGCGCGTAGATATTTTAACGGCTTTCTTCTACTTTTCAGGTTTTAATGCCTTAGCGGAAGATTTAAAGGATAAAAAAATCCGAATTTTAGTTGGCAATACGATTGACCCCGACACGATTGCGGAACTTTGTAGGGTTGTTAAAGAAGACCCCGACGAATCCTTGGAAGCTTATGCGCCTAGAGGATATAAGAGGCTTAACAATTCGCAAAAGAAAAGTTTTTACGTCAATAGCTTTATTGACATGTTTAATAAATCCACGCTTGCGGAAGAATTCGATTCCACGGAAAGCCAATCCATCTTTAAAATGTTTTTATCAAAAATTGAGGATGGCTCTTTAGAAATTAGGCTTACTGGCTCCCCAAATCATGCTAAAGCCTACATTTTAACCAATAAATATGAATATTCATGCTTTGGCGACCAAAAAGGCGTTGTTTTTACAGGCTCTTCCAATTTTACCTATAATGGACTTCGCGGTCAGGGTGAAATGAATGAACGCTTTAGCGATAATAATAAATACGACGAATATAGCGCAAATTTTGAAGAACTCTGGAATGATAGCACCTCTATTGATATTAGCATTAAGGATGGCAATAAGGATTTCATCAAAGAGCTTAAAAAGAAATTATGGCTTTTCGCTAAACCCTTGCCTTATCACATTTTTATTCGTATTTTGTTTGAACTGTACGCTTCTATTGAAAACAGCGAAATTGTAAACCCTAGCGATATTACCTATGGGAAATTTTCAAACTTAAAATATCAGTTGGATGCCATTAAATATGGCGTTGATTGCATCAATAAAAATAATGGCGTTATTATCGCGGACGTTGTAGGTTTAGGTAAATCCGTTATAGCATCTGCTATTGCTTACAACCTAGATATGAAACGAACGGTTATTATTTCGCCGCCCCACTTGGTCGAACAATGGAACGATTATCAACAGGATTTCGGTTTGCGCGGCGTTCGCGTTTGCAGTAGTGGTAAAATTGAAGAATTATATCAAGCTTATGCGACAGACCCCAACCCCATTTTATATATCATCGACGAAGCGCATAGATATCGCAACGAATTAAGTGAAAATTATCAGCTTCTCCATCAATTAACGCGTTCCCACTCGGAAAATAAAGTGGTCCTTTTGACGGCAACGCCTTACAACAATAGACCGCAAGATTTGTTTGCGCTCATTAAATTATTCCAAACGCCTAGCAGGTCAACGATTAATACTGTTGACAATTTAGGCGTGCGTTTCCATGAACTTATTGCAAAATACAATAAATTGGAAAAAGAAGGCAAAAAGAATTTAACAAGAGAAATTAAAATTGAATTAGATAAATTAAGTGAACAACTTAGAATTTTAATTGACCCTGTCATTGTGCGCCGCAGTCGTATTGACTTGCAGGAAATTAAAGAATATGCGGAAGACTTAAAATCGCAGAATATTCAATTCCCTGAGGTTGTCGGACCTGAATTGGTGGAATATGATTTAGGGGCAATTAGAGGGTTATATTTACATACTTTGGATTTACTTAGCAATAAATTTATTTGCGCGCGTTATAATCCATCCGCTTATTTAGTAAACCCCGAAGAATTTGCTAAAAAATTCGGTTCACTCTTCGGCGAAATAGATATCCAGTTGTCGCAACGCAACTTGGCGAAATTTATTCAACGCTTGTTAGTGATGCGTTTTGAAAGTTCGAAATCTGCTTTCAAATCCACCTTGGAAAGCATCTTAAATTCCTATGAGAATATTAGAAAATGGTGGGATAAAGGATACGTTCCTATCAAAAAGAGCGGATATCTGCCCGACCCCGACGAAGAAGAAATTCAAGAAACCCTTGATGAAATCAACAGCATTGCTGAAGAAGGAATTGATTTAAACAAAATTAAGAAAAAGGCAATTCCGTTTGAAAAAGCATTATTCCGTTTAGAATTTATAGAAGCCGTTGAAAGTGATATTGAATTATTGCGCGGTATTTATGCAAACTGGTTTGAAAGCGATGATATTGGCGAAGACCCGAAATACAACGAAATCCGCAGAAAAATCAACAAGCTGTTGAACGAAAACTCCAAACGTAAGATTGTTGTTTTCTCTAGCTTCGCTGACACTGCAATATACGTAAAAGACCGCCTTGAAAAAGATGGTTTTAGAGTATTGCTCTATACTGGCGGCGCAAGTAAACTGGATAGAAGTATTGTTAAATGCAATTTCGATGCTTCTTGCAAGCCTAGTGAACAAGCAAATGATTTTGATATTATCGTGGCAACCGATGCGCTTAGCGAAGGTTTTAACTTAAACCGCGCAGGTATTATTGTCAATTACGATATTCCCTACAACCCCACGCGCGTTGTTCAAAGAATCGGGCGTATTAATCGTATCAACAGAAAAATGTTCGATAAGATTTACATTTACAACTTCTTCCCCACCGATATTGGCGAAGAAAATACTTTAATCAAAGGCATTTCAACCTTAAAGATGCTATTGATTAATAACATTGTTGGTAGTGACACCAAAACCCTTACCCCCGACGAAACCTTGCAAAGCTATTTCAAAAAGCAATACGACGAAGCAAACGAAGAAAACAATGACCGCAGTTGGGATAATGAATATCGCAATATCTATAATACGGTTAAACACAATACGACTCTTTTAGATGAAGTATTTAAAATCCCTGAGCGTGCAAGAGTTGTTCGTAAGGGACAACCTGATGACGTTGCAATTTCGTTTGCAAAGCGCGGCAACAATTCGCTGTTTGCAATGGCATTTAACGAAGCTCCAGTTGCAAAAATTATGCCCCCTGAACAGGTTTTACGCTTATTTAAGGCGGCGGCTGATGAACAAGGATATGATTTTGATGAAAATCTTGATAAAAAATTTGAGATTTTGCGCAACGAAATCAAAAAGCCCTATCCGAAAATTAAGATGGATAAGCGTAAGAGCGAAGCTATTGATAATTTAAGACAATTATTGGCGGTTTATCCAGTTGAAAAAGATTATTTGAATGACTTAATTGAAATCATTCAAACCTATGACGATTTGAGTGATGGTGAATTGAAGTATTTGGCGGCACTCAGCATTAGAAAAAACAATGCGCAGGAAGTTTTTGAAGAATTAAAAGAACGGATTCCTGTTCACTACATTATCCAGATTAAGACAAGAGTAGAAGCGATTGATTCACAAACGGAAATTATCATGTTCACGGAGGATTTGAGAAGTGATAACGATTAAAGAAGCAGAAGAAATATTAAAACACGAGTATCACATAGACAACTATTTGTTTATGGTAAAAGAATTGATACTCCCCGATTTCGTTTCAGATACGCATGAGGTTGTATTCAATAACAATATTTTCGAAAGCGTAACGCAACTTGGCTATTCGTCCAAATGCGAGGTTTCTGTTTTTGAAGTTTTATTAAAAGAAGGCGCGCAAAATCGCCGTGTAACCATTACGCAAGAAATGTTCCGCATCTTAAGGGGGCAAGGCGTTAGCAACGCCATTGTCGCTTTTTCCAATGCGGATAAGCGCAATTATCGCCTTTCCTTGCTTACCAGCAAATATGAATTTGACGGCAATAAAATCGTCAAGGTTTTATCCAATCCTCGCCGCTATTCATACAGCTTAGGTTATGGTACAAAGACGAAAACAGCCTATGACTTCTTGATTTCAAAAGGTAAAGTTCATTCCTTGGACGAGCTTATCGGGCGTTTCTCTCTTGAAATCGTCAACAAGCACTTCTACAATGAAATCGCCGCATCTTTCACCAAGCTTATTGGCGGTAAGCGCGACGGCAAAACCTTTGAAAAAGAATTAAATATTTACAGCGTAACCAATCAAAACAAGTACGCTGAATTTGCTGTACGCCTGATTGGTCGTATTGTCTTCTGTTGGTTCTTAAAAGAGAAAAAGAGTGAAAACGGCATTCCGCTCATTCCTGAAAAGATGCTGTCGGCGGCGGCTATTGCAGAAAGTAGCAATTATTATCATGACGTATTAGAGCCTTTATTCTTCGAACTTTTGAACACCAATCAAAACAGAAGAAAAGGCAAGTTTGCGCATGAAGAAATTTATAAGCAAATTCCTTACTTAAACGGCGGCTTGTTTGCTCCCCATCTTGACGATAAATATAAATATTCCCCTGCAACGCAAACAGGGCAATATGGCATCGTTACCATCCCCAATGAATGGTTTAACCACTTCTTCGAAGTATTAAGCCAATACAACTTTACTGTTGATGAAAATACTTCTTACGATATCGAACTTTCGATTGACCCCGAAATGCTTGGTCGAATTTTCGAAAACCTGCTTGCGGAAATCAATCCCGAAACTGGCGAAAACGCCAAAAAGAGTACAGGAAGCTTCTATACCCCTCGTGATATTGTCGATTATATGGTTGACAATAGTATTTTCGAATATCTTAAATCTAAAACAGGTATAGATAATGCAAGATTAAAAGCCCTTATCAGTTACAGCAAAGACGATGATGATATTGCAGTATTCACAAAAGAAGAAAAGAAAGCCATCATTAACGCGCTTTATACGGTTACTGTGTTAGACCCTGCGTGCGGTTCTGGTGCGTTCCCGATTGGTATGCTCCAAAAAATCGTTTATATGTTGCAGGAAATTGACCCTGAAGCAAACCTTTGGTTTGATGAAATTATTAAAGGCGCACCAATCTATGTTAGAAAAGCGTTTGAGGAAAAATTTAGCAACGGCGAATTAGATTATATTAGAAAATTAACCGTTATTGAAAAATCCATTTTCGGTGTGGATATTCAGCCTATCGCCGTAGAAATTGCGCGCCTGCGCTGCTTCCTTTCCTTGGTTATTGAAGAAAAGGTTATGGATACCGAGCCTAATCGTGGTATCAATCCTTTGCCTAGCCTTGACTTTAAGTTCTTGATTGCAAATTCCTTGATGAGTTTGCCTAGTGATGCAAACACTACCAAAAGGCAAACAAGTGACCAGCTTTCCATTTTTGAAGACATCAGCCATATTGACCAATTAAAAGCGATTAGGGAAGAATACTTTAATGCGGATAGCGAACGCAAAATGGAGCTGCGTGAAGAATTTGCAGACATTCAAAAGGAAATGTTGCAATCTACTATTGATAGATATACAAAAACGCCCTCTAAAAGATATGAAGCACTTTATAAATGGTCACCTTTTAAAAATGAAGCAACTGATTGGTTTGACCCTGAATGGATGTTTGGTGTTAAAGACGGGTTTGATATTGTTATTGCCAATCCGCCTTATGGTGCAGACATTGATAATTTTGTTGAGTATTATAAAAAAGAATATCCTGATACCACAAAAGGATTCAAGGATATATATAAAATTTTCTATGAATTGGCGATTAAACGCTTGTTAAAGCTTAAATCTGGTATTTTAGCATTTATTACGCCTAACACCTATTTATCCCAACCAAGGTATAAGGATTTACGGAAACTTCTATTGTCAACCTCAATTTTAAAGATAATTAATTTAGGGTTTAATATGTTTACCGCAACCGTTCCAACAGCAATTATTTTATTACAACAACAAATATCAACGGCTAATGTCATTAATATAAATGATATTAGTGCGCTATCCTCAACAGAGGAAAAAATAGCAAATATAGACCAAGGGGAATATATTGCTCAAACTAGCATTTTAAGTGATAGCACTTATAATTTTCTTTTTGCCTTATCGGCGATGCAAAATAACGGACAATTAACGTTGGATGATTTGCTTTTATTTAAAGATGCAGGCATTAATTATCAACGAGTAAATGTAGGATTACAACAGAAAGGGAAATCAAATCTGAGCAGTCGATTATTATATGAAGGACAAAAAGAAAAAGAAGATGATACGGAATACTGGAAAGGCGAGGATATTAATGAGTTTTGGATGAAAAATCAGACAGGGAGATATGTAAGGCATAATATACCTTTAGCGGAAAATGAAAGAGTTATTATTAATACGGCTTATTTTTCAATAAAACCCAAATTATTATGGAGGCAAACCGCACAATATCCAATATGTGTTGTAGATACCAACGGTAGATATTTTGGACGTAGCATCCAAGCAGCTATAATTAAAAGCAACTATAATGATGTTATTTCTTACGAATATTTATGTTGCGTATTAAATTCTAAATATGTTAGGTATTTATATAATAAGAAAGTTCATGAAACAGGAAGGGTTTTTCCTCAGGTTAAATTGGAGAACTTGAAGTCCTTGCCAATCGTAATTCCAACAGAGGAAGAACATAAAAACATCAAAGAATTCTATGAAAAAATTCTTGAAAATCATGAAAAAGGCGAATATTCAAATTGGGTTCAAAAAATGAATGCCTACGTATATCAATTATACGAATTATCCTCTGAAGAAATCGCCCTCGTCGAGGAATCAGTAAAATAGCCCACATTTAGCCCATTTATAGGCGTTTTGTAGGTGTACAAGTTGTAATTTCCGTGTTATAATAAGTAAAAATTAAGATTTGTCCATACTCATTTCAACAATTCTGTGATAAACTTAAAAAAGGAGAAAAATTATGTTCAATCAAAATTGGTATTATAACCCGAATTATTTTAACCCACAGGCTTACGCGCAAATGCAAGCGCAACAGTATGAGCAATCACAGCAAAAGGAAGTCTTAAATGCAGTCAAAGCTTATAAAGATTTCCTTGATGCTGTGGAAAAATTAGACCCAGCACACCAAGAAACCGCCGCACGTTGTTGTTTGTTTGAACTTGCAAACCGAATGCATTGGTAATCAAAAACCGTAAAAATACAAAGGAAGAAATTATGAGTAAGACGACAAAATTTATTTTACTACAGGCAAGCATTGTCTTTAATAATCAAAGAAGCGTATTCGATAATCAATATCAAGATACAAAAGAAGGCAGAAATGCGGCATTTAGAGATATTATTAATCAATTCATTGAGAAAAAAATGATAAAGATTAATCCACGAATGTCGGAATATATTCTTTTGTATAAGAATACAGTAACAGACGACATTTTATATGCGCAGTTGGCGAAGAAAATGGAGATGCACACCTATCCATTAAAAGGTAACAATATTCAATCGCAAGATATTGAAAGCTATCCACCTCTTGATGTTTTCATCAATTTAAAAACACAGCAATTTGCTGTTGAACTTAATTCTTCGGTTTTGAGCGTTCCAGCCGTGGAATCGAATATAAGAAATCTTTTTAATAGTTTAATTAATGGTTTTAGCCTATTTATTAATGCGGTGCAAGATAAAAAGGAGTTTTGGAACGTCGTCAATCAAGACGATGATATTCAGGAAATTTCTTTTGACTTAATCGTTCCCAATCTTTTTGAAGCAACAGAAGCCGCAAAAGAATTAGTCGATGACTCTAAGCAAAATTTAAATGCTGACAGTGTTGCATTGTCCTTCAAAAACAAAAAAGGTAAATTGGTTGTGAATATGCAGGCGATTAATAGCTTCGTTACATATTCTTCCACAACTGGTTCATGGAAAGCAAAAGTGCGGCGTAAGGGTGAAAAAAGCTATAAAGTTTTCAAAAGTGCAGATTTTTCATTAAAACGAGATATTGATGATATTGTATTGGAAGCGGTTAGGTCGATGAACTCTAATTATCAAATTGAAATGGATATCATGGATACTTTAATATCCAAACTTTATGGGTTATTTGATTATGAAGAATAATATAAATATAAAAATTAAAAGAGCTATTGACATAAAAATGGTTAAGAAAATAATTTTGGAAATTAGCTTTATTCTTGCAAGCTTGGGCGGCGGCTTTTTAATTGCATATTTCGGTAAAGGCGAAAGCTTTCTTGAAAATGAAATGATTACAGCCATCATTACCTTGTTTGGGTTTAGCGT
The DNA here is from genome assembly GCA_045128055.1 of Candidatus Scatosoma sp. Lineage (GTDB taxonomy): Bacteria > Bacillota > Clostridia > Christensenellales > Borkfalkiaceae > Scatosoma. The sequence goes on from JBGVRC010000007.1 coordinate 65,313, forward strand.
AACTTCAACTGTTTTTATTTGTCAAGCTTTAAAACAAAAGGAGAATCAAGGCGTAAATAATTTGATAAAGGCTTTAGCAAAAAATTTGCTTCTTACCTTTATCTTAATTGCTATATCTTTAGTATTCGATTTTATGAGTGTTTTTGACTGGGGAAAAGTTATTCCCTTAATAATAAAAACCTTCAAATTTTCCACGTTGATATATGCGTTTTTAATTCAGATAGATATCTTAATGGCATTTATTATAATTATTAAAAAATAAAGTTTAAAACCGTTACGGAACTGATACTCCGCAACGGTTTTTCTCTTAATACATATCTTTAATTTTCTCTAAATGTTCTTTGTACTTTTCCTGAATGGGCGGCGGCGAAACGATTTTTACCTGCTTTCCTAAACCACAGAGCCAACCGAAAAATTGGTCTGTAATTGCTACTTCTACCTGAATGGTAAAATGCCTATCATCCACTTGGGTATAATAAAGATTTTCCCTACCGAATTTATCATAAACCGTATCCAACAGCTTGTTGATAAAACGAAGGGTAACGCGCTCTACCTTGCCACCATACATACCGAAATGTTGTTTAACATAGGCGGTTTCGTCAATAGAAAACATTTCATCCATGCTTTCCCTTGGAATCCCCAACGCTTTGATTTCCTTCATTCTATCTACGCGGAAGGTGCGTGCGGCGGCGTTCTTATCGTCAAAAGCAAGCAAATAATAATTGCCGTCGTTGATAATGATTTTAAAGGGGCTTACAATATATCTTTCGCCTTTGCGGAATTCTTTTGTTTTACCTTTGGGGGCGGCGGCAACATATTTGAAAGAGATTTTTTCAGGAATATGCTTTTCCTTCCCTGCCTTCACGCGCATCGCTTTGTATATCTTTTGCACATTTTCAAATACTTGCGGATTGATTGTTTTACCCCTATCCAAGAGCAAGGCTTCGTGTTGGATTTCATCCGCTTGGTGGATGCTGACAAGATTGCGCGTAATAATATCCACATACTTTTCCGCTTGGGCTTCCGTAATAAAGCGCGCCGCGTAAATACATTCCACAATGGCGTTGACGTCGTTTAGCTTATAATCGCGCTTGCGGACATAATATTTCTTTTTGCTTCCGTCATAGACAATGGTTTTCCACTTGTCGTTCTTCTTTTCTTCTATTTCAAATTCTGCTCTTTCAAGAGAAATACCTTCGCGGAGCGCGTAAAGAGTTTTATTGATTTCATCAATATCGGTATAAAGGGAACGGCGTTCCGCTTTGATGCCCATGTCGGTTTCTAAAAAGTCTAAAATGTCCGTTGTAGCAAGACAATTATTTTCATCGGTATTTTCCATTAAATATTGATAAATCAAAAAAGCCTTTAATTTTTGATTGAATCGTTTCATAACTTAGCCGCCGCCTTTTATTGATGGATATAGTATAACACATTTCTTTGCTTTTGGCAAGGGGCGGCGGCTCTTATAGATATAAGGGGGGATATATTTCGGGATAAAATAAAAATTTTCTTCGTTTTTCAATAGGTGTGGGCTGTTCAATCTTGAAAAACTCGTTTTATTTAAAAAAACGGAGCCGTTTTCAATAGTGGTTATAACATTCCTTTTTTCTTAAGTGCTTTTGTCGCGAAGCGTAAAAGAAACGAGGCGGCGGCGCGACTTGTCGCGCCGTTTTCCGACTCGTTTCTTTTTAATGTTTAGAAAAAATTTTTTGAATTTCTTTTTCAATCTGTTTAGGCAAGTCTTTCTCTACCGCATCCTTAATCATTTTTTCCTGTTCTTTCTGTGCTTTTGCTTTCTCTTGCCTCTGTTTTTCTCTTTCTTCAGCCTCTTTCTTTTCCTTTTGACGTTTATCTAAAAGCTCTAAACGTATCCATTTCTTTTGCTCTTCTACGTCGAAATTGGCGGCGGCTTCACGTCTTTTCATCATGTAATACATTTCGTCTGAAATTCTTCCTAAAATTCTTAATTCATCAGGGTCGCTATGGAAATATCCTCTATTCATATTATAAATCTCCTTATTGTTGTTTTCTATTGAAAAAAGCAACCAAATCAACGGTTGCTTTTATCTTCTATATGATATTAAATTTTTCATAATAGGTTTTTCCTAAATTGCTTATTTTTTTCACCCCAAGGGGGAATGGAAGCTGTTCTCTTGCCCATATATATATATTCTTTATTTATCACCTTTCTTATTTATATATTTCTATAAGGTCTTACAATTAAGGCTTAACGGCTTCCGATGCTCAAAACGCAACACGAATATTTTGCACGGCGTACGATTCAAACTCTTTTTGCACGCCGTACGTTTTTAGAAATTGAACGCAGGTTTACATGGATTGTTCTCAGGCTTCAAACGCTCAGGAATGTAATAGAAATCGTAAATATTGCTGTTTTCATTCTTTTGCACTAAATATCCTTTTGCAACCAAGTTTCTAAATTGGTCTTGCGAAGTGGATATAGGCATGCCAAATCTATCCAAGAAGTATTGCGGTGAAAATTCAAGGTTGAATCCATCTGCATTACCGCATAAGCACAGGTAGAAATAGAAAGTATAGCCATTCCCTAAGTCTTTGTAAACGGTTCCCATTATATCAAGGTTTAAGGTAACAAAAGGGTCTTTTTGTAGATTGTCTTTGTGGATTTTAACAATTCTTTGATTAGGTACAGTCATGTTATCACCCCCTTATGCGCTCAGGGCTTCGTCGCCCGCCGCCGCAAATTCATCTTTCTTCTTACCCCATTCTTTAACTTCAGGATAGGTTTCCAAAAACCACTTTCGAATAACAGGATAACGGACAGAGTGACAGCCTGCGTTAAAGCGCATATCTTCGTACTTTTTGAGGGTTTCAGGCGTTGCCTCATATCTTGCCATATACTTTTCCATATATTCGTAGGTCAAGCCGTCAAACGCTTCTTTTTGCGAGTTTTTCTTGATGGTTTTACGCACTACTTGATAGGTGGGATAATCGTGTCTTGCCGCTTGGAGCATGTTATACTCTTGCGAGCCATACAAAGAGGACTTGATAGAAAATTCTCTATCCATAACGAGTTGGTTGTTCTTGTGATTAATTCTAAGCGTATTTTTCATAATATATATTTCTCCTTATTTTTTATTCTTTTTATTTTCATTATGCCGCTAAAATCCATTCTGCTCTTGTCTTGCAATCCTTAAACACAGGATATTGTTCAACAAACCAAGCCTTCACTTCGGGGTAGGAAAGATTGCCTTTTACCAATTTTTCAAATGCCGTCAACATTTCCGTGTTTTCATCATGGGTGATAATGTAATTGCGCATAAATTCGTAGTCAATACCTTTGATTGCGGTTTTCTTGGGCTTTTGGATTTCAAGAGTATAGGTCGGATGAGCCTTTTGTGCTTCGGTAAGCATAAGGTATTCGGTAGAGCCATAGATGCTTGCTTTCTTTGCGAAAGAGGTGGTTACTTCGATAGAGTTGCTGAGGAAATTTACTTTAAAATTTTTAGTCATAATAGGATTCTCCTTAATGTAATATTTAATAAATTTTTATTTTGTAAATTGGTTTTGGTAGGTACCGTTCCCTCAACCTTTTTACACCCATATTATAACATGCCTATTGGTAAAACCAGTCACTTAAATCGTACTTCACTATTTTTTATAAAAAAGTTTTAAAAAAGTTTTTTCAAAGATAAAAAAATCTTTATTGAAAGATATAAGAACTTGCAATAAAGATTCTTCAGGGATGAATATATGTTGTTTTCGGGATGCTTTTGTCTTGTTTGAAACGTGTTCAAAAGCTGATTAATTCTTGAATATTTTCTTAATAATTCCTGTTGCGGCGGCGGTTATTTCTTGACATTTTTGCGCGGATTTGGTATAATATAATCAGGTCAACAGTTAGGTCAAATAGGTCAACAAAACGGCTGTTGATACTCTAAAAATTATTGGCGGATGGTTTAAAGTTCCTTTATTTTAAAGGCTTTTAGCGTTGTGGTGATATACTTGGCGATATTTAGGGACCAAAAGGTCGTGGGTTCAAGTCCCGTCGCCTCAACCAAAAAATACAGTACATCGTTGATGTGCTGTATTTTTTTATTGTTTCGGCGTTGCGACGGGACTTGAGGGTGGGAGCCGTTTTGCGGGAGCAAAACGCTTTGCCTTACAAAGCTTGGAAAAACGCGGAATTTGCTGGCAAAGTCCGACGTTGATAACGTCGGAGCGGGGCGCGCCGCTAAAGGCGCAAGTCCCGGACGCTCGACAAGCTCGCTATTCCGTCGCTACGCTCCTTACTGCCTCAACCACGGAAAAAGCTTTGAAACAAAAGGTTTCAAGGCTTTTTTCTTTTCCAAAAATCGCCCATAAAATCGAGCTTGACCACATGTTTGACCACTTACGGAATTTATTCGTGTTTTGGTTGCTTGGAATAGTAGTTTTTTGCAAAAAATAAAAAATTCCTTTTCTTTGTTTACTGCGTATCAAATTTTGAGGGGTGACGATTGATTCCGTCACCCCTTGTTTTGTACCTTTTTAAGTTCAGCGATTTCAGCTTTCATTGTTTTAATCAGCTCGGCTAGTTTTTCTTCGCATTC
>JBGVRC010000008.1:0-17629 GCA_045128055.1 Candidatus Scatosoma sp.
TTTGCCCATCAATTCCAACACTTTAAAGAACTGCTTAAAGTGTAAATTTTGTTGATATGCAACTACGTACAAGCATTTATCAAAATCGTACGTAGCTTTACGGTAGCTTGCAGCCGCCATATCGCGCGTAGCATATAAGGACGATCCGTCCGATTTTAAAATAATACAAGGCGCCATGCCGTATTCTTCCAAGTCAACAACCTGAGCTCCACGGCTTTCTACAAGCAAGCCCTTTTCCCTTAATTCGTCTACGATTGGTTGCATTTTATCCGAATAAAAGCTTTCGCCTGCATACGAATCAAAACGAATATCCAACATATCATAAATTTTTTGCACGTCTTTTAAGGTAAGCTCTTTAAACCAATGGAAAAGAGCCAAGCATTCTTCATCGCCTTGTTCAATTTTCTTGAAATATGCGCGAGCTTCGTCGTCGTATTCGGGGTGTTCTTCCGCTTCGCGATGGAATTGAACGTACAATTCATTCAAGGCGCGAATGCCGCCCTTTTCAATCGTTTCTTTATCTCCCCAACGTTTATATGCGGAAATAAGCTTACCAAATTGCGTGCCATAGTCGCCTAAATGATTGATACCTATTGCTTTATACCCTAAATAATTAAAAATACGGTACAAAGCGCCACCTAAAACAGTCGTAGACAAATGTCCGATATGGAAAGGCTTTGCGATATTGATAGACGAATAGTCGATACAAACCGTCTTACCTTCGCCTACGTTTGCCGACCCAAAACCGTCTTTTTCCGCTAAAATTTTATCGAGCGTACCGCGTACGAAACCGTTTTTATTGATTTTGAAGTTTAAATAGCCGTTTACCGCCGATACTTCGCTGATTACTTCGTCAGACATAACTATTCTATCTGACATAGCACTTTTTAATTCTTCCGCTATCATAACGGGACTTTTTCTCATTACCTTTGCAAATTTAAAGCACGGCAAAGCATAATCCCCCATTTCCGTATTCGGCGGAAGTGCGATAGCTTCGTAAATTTCTTGCGTAGAAATACCATCAATCTTAATCAATTCGGCAATATATTTCTTATAATCCATAAAAATCACCTATCGTTGTTTTTATCTATACTAATATAACATATTTTTTTAATTTGAGCAAGTATTTTTTTAAATTGGGCGCGTTTAATTTGCCAAAAAATGAAAATTGTATTATAATATAGCAGAAAAATGATTAAAAGGAAGTCAAAATTATGAAACTTGGTGTTGTGGGTCTTCCCAACGTAGGCAAATCCACTCTTTTCAACGCAATTACGCACGCAGGCGCAGAATGCGCAAATTACCCTTTCTGCACGATTGAACCCAACGTAGGCGTCGTTGCTGTGCCCGATGAAAGATTAGATAAGCTTGCCGCTTTGTATAACAGCAAAAAAATCACCCCTGCCGTTATTGAATTTGTAGATATCGCGGGTCTTGTTAAAGGCGCGTCCAAAGGCGAAGGCTTGGGCAATAAATTTCTTTCCCATATTCGTGAAGTAGACGCAATCGTACACGTTGTACGCTGCTTTGAAGACGCAAACATTACCCACGTGGACGATAAAATCGACCCGATTTCCGATATTGAAACCATCAATCTCGAATTAATTATGTCGGATATGGAAGCGGTGCAAAATCGTATGAATAAAGTCAAGGTACAAGCTCGCGGCGGCGCAGATAAAAAAGCGGCGGAAGAATACGCTTTCCTTGAACGCTTATACGCTTTCCTTGAAAGCGAAAAACCCGCACGTAACTTCCCCTTAAACGACGGCGAAGAAGAATTTATGAAAAATTGCTTCCTTTTGACCGTTAAACCCGTTATTTATGCGGCAAATATCCAGGAAGCCGATATGGGCAAAGACGAAGACTCTCTCCCCTTTGTTGTAAAAGTAAAAGACTTTGCCGCGCAAGAAGGCGCGGAAGTTTTGGTCATTTGCGCAAAAACGGAAGAAGAGCTTTCGCAAATGGACACGGAAGACAAAGCTTTGTTTATGGAAGAGTTTGGTCTTGGCGAAAGCGGCTTGGATAGATTGATTAAAAAATCCTACGCCTTACTTGGTCTTATCTCTTACTTAACGGCAGGCGAAAAAGAAACGCGCGCTTGGACAATTACCCGCGGTACAAAAGCGCCCCAAGCGGCAGGTAAAATCCATACTGACTTTGAAAAAGGCTTTATTCGCGCGGACGTAGTGAATTGGGAAATTCTTGTAACACTCGGTTCTATCCCCGCAGCAAAAGCGGAAGGTAAGGTACGCAGCGAAGGCAAGGAATATATTATGCAAGACGGAGACGTAGTTGAATATTACTTCAACGTATCCAAGAGCAACAAATAAATATATTATTGAATTATAATTTGCGCCCCAAAAGCCATAAAACTTTTGGGGTGCTATTCTTTCTATAATTTTATTCTCCCTCTGCTTCGTCCTTTAATTCATAGCTTCCACCAAGCGGTGTTTCCGAATGAAAACGTAAAGATATTATCGCATTATACTTAAAGTCCTTATTTCCATACTCTTTGGTATACTCATCGCTCAACAACATAATTTTCAAAATACAAAAAGTCAATTCGCCGTCCCCATCAACAATTTCCCCGTTTGAATACACAAAAATATAACCGCTGACTTCAAATTCGGAAAGCTTAGTGGCTGGTTGAAAATAATAGGTAGTAAACGCACCCGCTAACGAGTTCTTTTCTTCCCCGCGCGTACCCAAATACTCGAAATTCTGTGAAAGTAAATACGTATAGACAGTATTTGCATAAGAAGCGTATTCCGTCTGACTAAACCGCACGTACACATCGTCGCCCTGCCTGAGATACGTTTTATTCAACTCGGGAAGATTTGGCACAAGGCATTCTTCAAGGGTATCTCGGGAATACCATTTGTTTTGTTTCGCACAACTAATCCCCCCGCACGAACTTAACGTTATCATTATTAAAAATACCGCCAAAAGCCAAGCCGTTATTTTTTTCATGAAATTACCCCCTTTTCTATTAAATATTCTTCTAAAATTTTAGTAGCGGAATATACAATATCGCCGCAAGGACGTTTTTTATAATAGCTTTCCGTGCGTTGCTCCGCTTCACCGCCAACTACGACCTGCAAATTTGCCCCTGAAAGCAAATCCGCGCAAATTAAACTCCCGTTTTCCGCTTGGAACTTTTCACACAAGTCACGTACGATTTCGTACGTTTTTTTCTTATTTTCAGGGCTGTTTTCCGCTTCTGCAAGCATCAAACCCGCCATCGCAGCCATACCGCTGACCGCGCCGCACGTCAAGCGCAGCCGCCCAAGCCCACCGCCAAACGGCAGCGTTATTTTCGCAAGCGTAGCTTCGTCCACGTTCGCTACGTCCGCAAACGCCAAAACAACTGCCTGCGAACAAGCATATCCTTGCCCAAATAATTCTTTTGCCCTTTCTGCTCTTGACATTTTTTTACACTCCTGCTATAATATTACTTAGTTTTGTAAAAACTATAATTGTTTTTCTTTGATTATAACACATTTTTTTCCATTTATCAAGGAAAAAACAAATTTTTATTAGGAGAAAGAGAATATGATTGGCGCAGTCATCGCTATGCAAAGTGAAGCCGACGTGCTTCTGAATGAAATGAAAATCACCCGTACCCTTACCGTGAGCGGCAAAACTGTTTACGTGGGAACAGCATTTGATAAGGACGTTACCGTTTGCGTATGCGGCGTAGGCAAAGTAAACGCCGCGCTTGGCACGCAACTTTTGGTAAGTAAGTTTGACGTAAAAAAAATACTCAACATCGGTGTTGCAGGCGGTTTAAACGACACTACCAAGCTTTGTCAAGTATATCAAATTGAAGCGGCAACACAATTTGATTTTGACCTTGCGCAGCTCAACGGTACTAAAATCGGTACGTTAAACGAATATGAAACCCCTTATTTACTTCTTAACCGATTCCCCGATGATACGTTTGAGAAAAAACGCTTGGGGACGGCAGATAGATTTAATGATTCGCAAGAAGATTACAAGCTTTTAACCCAAGAGCTTGGCGCGGATATTCGCGATATGGAAGGCGGCGCAATCGTACAATCCGCTTACGCCGCGCAACTACCCGTGTATTCCGTCAAAGCCATTTCCGACGTTGCAGGTAGCGGCCGTACAACAGAACAGTTTTTAATCAATAAGGACAAAGCGTTGACAAATTTAAAGATAGCTTTACCCATTATTTTTGACGCATTATAATTACCAAGGAGAATTGTATGGTTGATTTAGGGGATTGGAACGAACGGCTTGCCCCGCTTTTTTCTGATGAAAGATATTTAAATATTCGCAAGTTTTTAATCGAAGAATACCGCAACCACGTTGTATATCCCAATATGTACGATTTGTACAACTGCTTTAAATATACGCCGTTTAAGGATTTGCGGGTGGTTTTGCTCGGTCAGGACCCCTATCACAACGTCGGGCAAGCGCACGGGCTTTGTTTTTCCGTACAGGAAGGCATACCCAATCCCCCGTCGCTTGAAAATATTTTTAAAGAGCTTAAATCGGATATTGGTTGCGAACGCCCCAAAAACGGAACTTTAACAAAATGGGCAAAAGAAGGCGTTTTGCTTTTAAATACTTCGCTTTCTGTAAGAGAACATCAAGCAAACTCCCATTCCAAATGCGGTTGGGCTTGGTTTACCGACAGCGTTATCAAGCTTGTGTCCGACCAAAAAGAACACGTTGTATTCATTCTTTGGGGCGGCAACGCGCGCAGCAAGAAGGCTCTTATTGATAAAAGCAAGCATTACATCATTGAAAGCGCGCACCCTTCCCCGTTATCGGCGTACAACGGATTTTTTGGAAGCAAACCTTTTTCAAAAACCAACGAATACTTACTTTCCAAGGAGTTACCGCCTATCGATTGGGATTTAACAAAATAAAAAAGAGCGAGATTTACAAAATGGTAAGTCTCGCCTTTTTATTGCAATTTACTTTTTTACATCAACTTTGCAAGCATAATTTTTAATGCATACTTACAATGCTCGTAAGTTAAACCGCCCTGGAAATATGCGGTATAAGGCTCTTTAACAGGTGCATCGGCGGAAAGCTCGATACTTGCCCCTTCTACAAAACAACCTGCCGCCATAATTACTTTGCTGTCATACCCAGGCATATCCCAAGGTTCAAGCGTTACAAAGCTGTCAATCGGCGAAGCTTCTTGAACGGACTGAATAAACGCGCAAAGCTGTTGCGCCGTATCAAAACGGATTGCGCGCGTAATATCCGCAGGCGTTTTATCAAGCTTGGGGAAGTTTTCATATCCAAGCGTTTCCATACACTTTCCTATTAAAAAACTTCCTTTAATCGCTTGGTTGACCGTATGCGGCGCTATAAACAAGCCTTGATAAAACAAACGCCAACCGTATGCGTAAGAACCTACTTCGTTGCCAATAGACGGCGCGGTAAGACGACGGCCTATTAAATCAACGTACTTTTCTTTGCCGACAATATACCCGCCTGTCGGCGCTAAACCACCGCCGGGGTTTTTAATAAGCGAACCAACCGCTACGTCAGCGCCAACGTCGCAAGGTTCTTGCTTCTCAACAAATTCCCCATAGCAGTTATCGACAAAAATACAGCCTTCAAAGCCCAAACCACGGACAAAATCGCACATTTCTCCGATTTCTTGAACGGTGAAAGCGTCGCGAAGTTCATACCCGCGCGAACGTTGGATATATATCATTTTTAAGCTTTTTCCAAGCTTTTCAATCCCTTTTTGAATTTGTTGTTTATCAAATTTTCCATCATCCGTAAGATCGCAACAATCAAAAGAAATCCCGTAATCTTTTAACGAGCCGTTGCCGTCGCCCCAAATAACCCCGCGAATGGTATCATACGGCATACCCGAAATAGATAAGACGGCGTCACCCGTACGCAAGACCCCAAATAAACCCACCGTTAAGGCGTGCGTACCGCTCAATAACGCAGGAGAAACAATCCCTGCTTCTGCCCCAAAACAATCGGCGTACACGTCCCCAAGAACAAATCGACCTTCGTCCCCGTAACCATATCCCGTTGCCGCGTTAAAATGCCGCAAGGCAACCGAATGTTTATTAAATGCCTTTAATACTTTTTCTTGATTGTATTCACTAATTTTATCCGCCAAAGCAAACTGAGCCTTTAAAGAATCTTCGCTTTGTTTTATCAACTCTTCTATTGCCATAATCTTCACCACTTTTCTCATTTAAATTATTATGTCACGCGTAATAGCTATGCCTGGCATAATAGTTATTATAAATATTTAGCCACTTCTTCAACCGTTGCTTTTTCAGGGGGTAAAAATACGTGATTTTGCATACGCTTAAAGAAGGTTTGCTGCCGTTTTGCGTAATGCCGCGTATTTATTTTGATTACGTCCTTGATTTCGTCTTCGGTTGCCCCTATACGCAAGCCTTCTGCCACTTCTTTATAGCCTATCCCTTGCATACATTGCATATCTTCCGTAACGCCGCTCATCAATAAGCCTTGCACTTCATTCACCAAGCCGCTTTCAAACATAATATCCACACGCTTGTAAATACGCTCGTTCAAAACGCTTCTCGGATAATCTATCGCGAAAGAATGAAAATCAAATCTTGCAATCGGTAAATCTTGCTGCGCAGATTTAGGCTTGCCTGTTACGTCAAAGATTTCAAGAGCCCTAATTACCCGTTTTAAATCGTTATAATGCAGCTTTTCCGCGCTTTGCGGGTCTTTTTCTTGTAAAATTGCGTAAACGTGCTCTTTCCCGCGCTGAACAGCCAAATTTTCATAATATTGCCGAATTTTCTCATTCGCGCCCACGTTACCAAACTGGCTCTTGTAAAGCAAGCTATTGATATAAAACCCCGTCCCACCGCAAATAATCGGAGTTTTTCCTTGTGAAAGCAGTCTTTCCACGATAGGCAACGCAAGTTCTTCATAATCACTCACGGAAAAGCTTTGCGTTGGCTCAACCACGTCGATTTAATGGTGCGGAACCCCCCCGCCCTCTTCCATTGTGGGCTTTGCCGTGCCTATATCAAGTCCTTTGTATACGAGAAGCGAGTCAGCCGAAATAATTTCCCCGTTAAAGGCTTTTGCGCAAGCAATAGAAAGCGCTGTTTTCCCCGAAGCTGTTGCTCCGCATATTACCAACACTTTCGACATTATACTATCCTTTTGAACTTCTTTTCAAGCTCTTTTTTTGACATTTTTACAACAACGGGGCGACCGTGGGGACACTTCAACCCCATATCTCCGTCCATAAGCTCAAACAAACTTTCTATTTCATCCTGCGTCAAGTCCATACCGCCTTTTACAGCCGCTTTACAAGCCGCGCTTGCTAATTTATCCTTGATTATATCCACAAGCTTAATCTTTCTATACTCATTGATATACCCAAGAATACCGTGCATAAACGACGCCAAGTCAATTTCCTTTAAATCCATCGGAATTGCCGTGATTTGAAAAAGATTATTTCCCGCATCGCGTATTTCAAAGCCCATCTCCGTAATATCTTCCATACGTTCGCGAATGAAATCCCCTTCAAAGGCGTTTATTTTCATTTCAAAGGGAATCAACATCGGTTGTTGACGGATTTTACGATTTTCCATATGGTCTTTTAATTTATTAAAAATTAAACGTTCGTGCGCGGCGTGTTGGTCGATAATGAAAACTTCGTCGTTTCTTTCATACATAATATAGGTATTGAAAAGCTTGCCGACATAGCGGCAGGAATATACGTCGATATAATCCTGCTTATTACGCCTTTCCATTTCTTCCAAATAACGCTTATTATCCGCAAAATAATCTACCTGCGATAAATCTTCTTGCTCTTCTTTATCGTCTACTTCCAACTTGTTGCGTTTAAAATAAACGTTAGGGAAAAGTTTGTGCAATTTTTCCGCTCCGTACGGGTGCGGCGTTTTTCTTTTGCTGGGTCCCGGGTCATCGGGAGCGTTGGGGTCGTCGGGAATATAAATAGGTACGTCATCAAAAGACGTATACCCCTTATTATTTTTCGCAATTTCGCTGAACGGAAGCTCTGCTCCGTCCTTTGAATACGAAAAATTAGGCGCACATTTTTCAATCTCTTTTCGCGCTTCTTCATAGGTTAAAGTTGAAAAACCAAAAGTATTAGCGGGTTTTTCTTCTATAACAGGTTCTTTTTTAGGCAAGATAATTTCTTCTTGCGTAGCAATCGATTCCTGTTCCGTTTGTAAAGACGCGTCGTCTTGTACAATATATTCCAAAGCTTTCGTATGCCCGTCTAATATAGTGGAAATAATACGGTTTATACAGCCGTAGATAATTTGATTGTCTACAAAGCGCACGTCCGTTTTATTGGGATGTACATTGACGTCGACAATCTCCCTGGGAACGTCAATATGCAATACGTAAAACGGATATTGGCGTTTCATTAAATAATTGCTATACGCATTGGAAATCGCCGAAGCAATCGTTCCGTTGACGATATATCTACCGTTTAAAAAGACGCTTTGATAGCTTTTATTCGCTTTGAAAAAATTATGGTTGCCTATATAGCCGCGTACGCGAATACCGTGCCTTTCCGCGTCAATATGGAAACATTCGCGCAAAGTTGCGGCATTATATACGCAAACAAGCGCTTCATCAAGTCCACCGCCGAACGATTGAAAAATCTTCTTCCCGTTTGCATAATAACTGAAAGCAATATCAGGTCTATTTAAAATCATACGGGAAATTAGATTGGTGATTTCCGTTTCTTCCCCTTTATCCGTCTTTAAAAATTTTAAGCGTACGGGCGCGTTAAAAAACAAATTTTCCACGCAAACTTCCGTACCGTACGGGCCAGGCACTTCTTCAATTTGACCTAACACACCTTCCGAACAAACGAGTTGATAGCATTTTCCGTCTTTTACCCTGGACGTAATCGACATATGGGAAACGGACGCAATGGACGCAATCGCTTCGCCGCGGAAACCAAGCGTGAGCACAGTATCCAAGTCTTCCGCCGTAGCAATTTTACTGGTTGCGTGGGGCAAAAACGCCGATTGCAAATCTTCGCGCGCAATCCCACAACCGTTGTCTATGACGCGAATGGACTCTTTCCCGCCCTTCTCAACGTAAATTTCAATCTCCGTCGCTCCTGCGTCAATGGAGTTTTCTACAAGCTCCTTGATAACGGAATAAGGTCTTTCAACGACTTCCCCCGCCGCTATGCGGTTATATACTTTTGCAGGCAATATATTTATTTTCGCCATATCAATTCTCCTGCTCTAATTTTTCCTTTAACCCACCAAGCATCATCAATGCTTGCATAGGCGAAAGAGTGTTGATATCCGTATCCCGCAAAATACGTTCCACTTCCGTAAACTCCCTTTCTCTTTCTTCTTCCGCTTCTGGGAAATCTATTTGGATTTTACCCCTTGCAATATCATTCTTTTCAAGAGCTTTTAAAATGCCTTTCGCGCGTTGCGTAACTTCTTTGGGGACACCTGCCAACGAAGCAACCTCAATACCAAAGCTTCGGTTTGCGCCACCACGCGCAATCTTACGCAGGAAAACAACAGCTCCGTTCAGCTCTTTTACCGTAACCTTATAATTTTTAACTCCGTCCAGGCTATTTTCAAGCTCCGTAAGTTCGTGATAATGCGTGGAAAAAAGCGTTTTTGCGCGTACTTGCTGCGCCAAAAATTCAATAACCGACCAAGCGATAGACAAACCGTCGTAGGTGCTTGTCCCCCTGCCCACTTCATCCAATATGAGCAAACTATCTTTGGTTGCATGCAATAAAATAGCGGCGACTTCCGTCATTTCTACCATAAAGGTACTTTGGTCAAAAATAAGATTATCGCTTGCGCCTACACGAGTAAATATACGGTCTACAAGCGGAATTTTCGCCGATTTTGCAGGAACAAACGCGCCGATATGCGCCATCAAAACAATAAGCGCGACTTGACGCATATACGTACTTTTACCCGCCATATTCGGACCTGTAATAATTGCGCAACGATTTTCTTCATTATCCAAAAGCGTATCGTTGGGAATAAAGCGTTCTTTTGAAATCGCTTCCACGACGGGATGACGACCTTCGCTTATGGATAAAGGCTCGTCCGCCGCTTGCATAAAAGGACGAACGTAACGGCGTTCTTTGGCTACGGTAGCAAACGAAACGATACAATCCAAGATTGCAAGCGAATCCGCAACCGATTTCAAGCTTTCAATTTGTTCAGATAATACGCCTAAAATTTGCGAATAAATGCGCGATTCCAAAGCCAACGCCCTTTCGCTGCTCGACATAATCTTTTCTTCGATTTGTTTTAATTCTTCGGTGATATACCGTTCGCCCGTAGTCAAGGTTTGGCGCCTGATATAATCTTCGGGAACTTTATCTTTAAAAGAATTGCTTACTTCAATGTAATAGCCAAACACTCGATTGCTGGATATTTTTAAGTTTTTAATCCCCGTTCTTTCTCTTTCCCGCTCCGCTATCGCATTGAGAATGGATACGCTGTTTTTCTTCAAAGCGCGGTATTCGTCAAGCTCACTGTTAAAGCCAGCACGAATATACCCACCGTCCTTCATTTGCGCAGGCGTTTCGGGGTCGATAGCGGCAATTAACAAATCTGCCGTTTCTTTCATATCGGGAATGCCGTTTACGATATCCGCCACAATTTTGGACGTTAAACCAAACATTTGAAATTTTAAAGACGGCAATACGCTGAGCGAATGCGCAAGCGCAAGACAATCCTTGGGCATAAAGTTACCGTTAGAAATTTTACCCGAAAGTCTTTCGACGTCTTTAATTTCTTTCAAGGTTTCGCTTACGCCAGCGCGTACCACGGAAGAATTGACAAATTCTTCTACGCCGTCTTGACGGTAGACAATTTCGTCTACGTCGCGCAACGGCGACAAAATCCAACGGTTAAGCATACGCGCGCCCATACCCGTCTTGGTCTTGTCCAAAACCCATAAAAGCGAACCGTATTTTTTATTTTCCGCATTATTTCTAACGATTTCTAAATTTTTAACCGCAATACTATCCAAAGTCATAAATTGGTCGCGGTTAATCACTTTAATCGCCGTTATATTCGAAAGCGCGTGCTTTTGCGTTTCGCGTAAATATTCTACAAGCGCCCCCGCAGCGGAAACGACCTTTTCCTTGCCCGCAACCCCATACGGAGCAAGCGATGCGCCGCCAAGCTGCTCGGTAAGCGTTTTTTCCGCGCGTTTTACGTTAAACGCCCAAGGTACGTAGCAGGAAAACGCGGGAAGAATACCGTGCTTGACTTCCTTGACGTTTTTGCTTGCTAAAAGCATTTCTTCATTGCATATAATTTCTGCTACGGATAATTTAACCAACTGCCCAACCGCGTCCAAAACAGCATTTGCGCCTACAAACTCTTCGGCTAAAAATTCCCCCGTCGTAATATCCGTCCAAGCAATAGCAACGCCGTCGTCACCCTTGCAAACACAAGCGATATAATTGTTTTTACCTTCTTCCAACATTTCGTCTTCGATCAACGTACCTGCGGAAACAATACGCACCACGTCGCGTTCCACAAGGCCACGCCCGGGGGTAGGCTCGGTAAGCTGATCGCAAATAGCAACCTTTTCGCCAAGCGCAACCAACTTCGCTATATAATTATCCGCCGCATGGTAAGGAATACCGCACATAGGTGCGCGTTCTTCCAAGCCGCAATCTCTGCCGGTAAGCGTTAAATCGAGCAAGCCCGATACCTTGACCGCATCGTCAAAGAACATCTCGTAAAAGTCGCCGAGACGATAAAAAACAACGCAATCTTTATATTTATCTTTTATGGTAAGATAATGTTGCATCATTTGTGAAAGAGCCATCTTTTTATCCTGCCTTTATCATATTTTGGAATTATTTTTCTATTTCACCAAACAAGGAGATGCCGTTCGCCTTTGTAACGCGAAGCATCACAAACTTTCCTATTACATCTTCGTCGCTTGAAAAATAGCCCATTCGACCAAATTCATCGCGACCTAAATACAAGCCTTTCTTCTCGTCGTAATCTTCGCACAAAATTTCTACCGTTTTACCGAGATATTTTTCGGATTTTTTACGCGTAAGCGAGTTGACAAGCTCTACCAAACGCATAATCCTGTCTTTTTGAATATCTTCGGGGATTTGGTCGGGCATTTCCGCCGCTTTCGTGCCTTGGCGTTTGGAGTAAACAAAGGTAAACGCCGAAGCGTAGTCCACTTCCTTTACCAACGCTTCCGTCTGCAAATATTCTTCTTCCGTTTCCCCAGGAAAACCTACGATAATATCCGTAGTAACTTCCGCTTCGGGAAAATACGAACGAAGCATTTTTATCTCGTCCAAATATTTTTCGCGCGTGTAACGGCGGTTCATTGCTTGCAAAACGCGATTCGCGCCCGATTGCACGGGCAAATGAATAAGCCGACATATTTTACGGTGCTTTCGCATCACTTTTAACACGTCTTCATTAAAATCTTTGGGGTGGCTTGTCATAAAGCGAAGCCTAAAATTGCCGTCAATCGAAGCGACTTTATCCAAGAGCTGCGCAAACGTAACCCCCCATTTCCCATCTACATCGTAAGAGTTAACGTTTTGTCCGAGCAAGGTAATCTCTTTATAGCCTTCTTTTACAAGTTGTTCTACTTCGCTAACGATATTTTCAGGCGCGCGCGAACGCTCGCGACCCCGAACGTAAGGAACAATGCAATAAGAACAAAAATTGTTGCAACCATACATAATATTCACCCAAGCGTTTGGATAGCTGGTACGGTACGCGTCGGTAAATTCAACAATTTCTCCTTCTTTTTCGCGAATTTCAATCACTTTTTTCTTTTGCGCTTTTTTACGCGTGATCAAATTTTCAAGCTCTTCCAAGTTCAGCGTACCAAACATAACGTCGATAAAGGGAAACTTTTTGCGCAACACTTCCGTTTTGCCCTTTTCCTGCGTCATACAACCGCCTACTGCAATAATCAGTTCGGGTTTTTGCTTTTTCAATTTTTTTAAGGCGCCGATATTGCCAAAAGCGTGATTTTCCGCATTTTCACGTATGCAACAAGTGTTGAATAAGATAATGTCTGCGTCTTCTTTACAAGGCGTATCTTCATACCCCATTTTACGAAGAATCCCAGCCATTTTTTCCGATTCGTGTACGTTCATTTGGCAACCGTACGTTACGATATGATATTTACCGATCATAATACTCTCTTCAATGCATAATTATTTTCTCCATTATACTCTTTTTTTTCATTTTTATCAAGTCTTTAAAGGCTTTTCACGCATTTTTAGCGAATTTTTGCAATAAAAAAAGCAAACCTACAAATACTGTCTACGATGAAAATTATTCGCAAGCTCTTATTCTTATCTTTTTTAATACTACTCCTGCTGAGCGCCATTGCGTTCGGGTATTATTTTTCCGTTACGAAAAACACAGTTTTACATCCTGAATCCCTTTTATTTTCGGAAAAATCTATACTTGTGTACGACCACACAGGAGAAGAAATCCGCGGTATGCACAATAGCGCAATCAAACAAAGCACAAAAATCGATGATTTGCCCTTGCACGTCAAGCAAGCGTTTATCAACACGGAAGATCGACGTTTTTATAAACACGACGGTTTTGATTATAAACGCATAGCAAAAGCTTGTTTCAACAATTTAAAAGCTCATTCTTTCAAGGAAGGCGCGTCCACCATCTCCCAACAGCTGATAAAAAACACCCATCTTTCACAAGAAAAAACTTTAAAACGCAAGCTGCAAGAAAGAAAATTAACGAAAATTTTAGAAAAAAATTATACGAAAGACGAAATTTTAGAGCTTTATCTCAATACCATTTATTTTGGACATAATTGCTTTGGAGTTACCAGCGCGAGCCGATTTTATTTTGATAAATCACCAAGCGAATTGACCTTATCCGAAGGCGCAATTTTAGCAGGACTCGTTAAATCTCCCAACCATTATTCCCCCTTTAAAAACCCTGAAAAATGTAAAAACAGACGCGCTTGCGTTTTGTCTTTGATGCAAAAATGCGATAGCATTAGCGAAGAAGAAAAGCAAGCCGCATTAACAGAAAGTCTGCCCAGAGCACACGAATCGTCAGCATCCCGCGATTATACCCACTTTGTCTTTGAAGAATTAAGCGAAATTTCGGAAAAACTTTCTTTTAAAATAGGCGGAAAGGTTCAAATTTATACCTATTTTTCTCCTGCGTTACAAACAGAAGTTGAAAATGCCGCCCAAGCATATAACGAAAGCGATAAAAGCATTTTTGTTTTGGATAATCACACACTTGGTTTTAAAGCCAGCCTATCAACGGTTGGCAATATCAAACGCCTGCCAGGCTCGCTTATTAAACCGCTTTTGGTATACGCGCCTGCGATGGATAAAGATATTTTATCCCCTGCCACTCCTATTTTAGATGAAAAAGTCGATTATAACGGCTATTCACCTGAAAATTACGGCGGAAAATACCACGGATATATCAGCGCGCGCGAATGTGTGGAACAAAGTTTGAATATTCCTGCCGTAAAGGTTTTGGAAAGCCTTGGCGTGGATAAAGCGTGCGAATATATGCAAAAAATCGCTTTAAATATAGACAAAAACGACAAATCCCTTGCCTTGGCACTTGGCGGTATGAAAAATGGATTCTTTTTGAAAGATATAACAAGCGCATACGCAACTTTTGCAAATCAAGGCGAATATGAAAACGGCGCGTTTATTTCAAAAATTCTTATCAATGGAAAAAACGTTTACACACGGAACAGAAATAAATCGATTGTCTATGGAAAAGATACAGCCTATTTGATAAACGACGTTTTGCAAGGCGTAGCAAAGCGCGGCACAGCAAAGAAATTACGCTCTTTGCCCTATCAAATTGCAGCAAAAACGGGTACGGTCGGTACGGAAAATGGAAACACGGATGCATACGCTCTTTCCTATACAACAAAAGACACCGTTTCCGTATGGTTGGGAAATGCCAACAACGAAAAAATCCCCACTACGGGCGGAGGGATTCCTTGCAATATTTTACTGGATATAAACGAACGAATTGCGATGCTTTATGAAAAACAAAGCATAAAAATCGAGCCTTTTATAAAAGAACAATCGGTACAGCTTGTCAAGTTGGATAAAACCAGCTATTATGACAGACATACCTTATCCTTAGCCGACCCCAACGCTCCCGTCGAATACGTTATCAGCGAACTGTTTAAAAAGAGCCAAATCCCCTTAGCGCAAAACGAGTCCTTTACAAAGCCTAACATTCCCGTCCCCGCCGTATCCGTGGACGACATGGGGATAAAAATTGTATTTCCTTCTACCTGTCCTGCCTATTATTCGTATAAAATTTTACGCATTGATTGTAAAGATAATGCAAGTAAGATAATTTACGAAGGCAAAAAAATTGATTGTTTTTTAGATAAAGATTTTGAAAAAGGAAAAACCTATCAATACGCTGTGATTCCCATCTTCAACGGTAGAGAAGGCGAGAAAATTTTGCTTCCAAATATCACCACGCCAAGCGACGAAGAAATTGCCAAAAAAGACGAAATTTTGAAAAAGGATTGGTGGGATTACTAATAAACAACGCGCCCCAAAGAGAACTTTGGAGCGCGTTTATAATCTGCTTTTTAATATTCCATTTTTTCAAGAGTAGCAAACGCTTCTTCAATCAAGCCTTCTACGTCAAGTTTGCTTTCTTCACGCAAAATTTCTTGCATTTTAGGACGAATGGCAGGGAAATCAGGTAAAAATACCGTACAACAATCTTCGAAAGGCAATATGGAAGTTTCGTACGCACCCATTTTTACCGATTTATCGATAATCTCGTTTTTATCAAACCCTATCAAAGGACGCAAAACGGGCAATTTCTCCACTACGGAGTTGGAAGACGTTACCCCTTCAATCGTTTGACTAGCAACCTGTCCCAGGCTTTCTCCTGTAATCAAGCACAACGCGTTAATTCGCAACGCGTGACGCTCGGCAATTCGATACATAAATCTACGCAGTAGCGTAATCATCAGTTCCGGCTTGCACTTTTCGTGGATTTGTTCTTGGATATGCGTAACGCTTACCGTATATAAATTCGTGCCGCAGGTATATTGCGAGAGAATATTTGCCAAATCTGCAACCTTTTCTTTTGCCTGCATATTCGTATAAGGATAGCTGTGGAAATGCAAACAATCTATCGTCATACCGCGCTTTGCCATCATATAACCCGCTACGGGGCTATCAATACCGCCAGATAAAAGCAAAAGCCCTTTCCCTGCCGTGCCAACGGGCATACCGTTTGCGCCTTCAATAAACTCACCGAACACCAAAGCGCGCCCAAATTCACGAATATCCACGCGAATGCTAAACGAAGGGTTATGCACGTCAACGCGAAGCTGACCTTTCGTGTAATCCAAAAGCATACCGCCAAGTTCTTTACTGATTTCCACCGACGTCATAGGATATTTTTTGTCGCCGCGGTGCGATTCTACCTTAAACGTGCCGCTGGGACGGATTAAAAGCTTTGCCGCTTCAAAAATCGATCGCATATCCGAAGCCGTTTCGTACGCTAAGCTTAACGTATGCAACCCGAAAACCTTTTTCAAGCTTTCTATAATGGATTCCGCTTCAAAATCTTCAAAGCCTTTCACCAAATATCGACCGCTATTTTTAATCAATTCACAATCAAAACCACGAAGCGCGCGCTTTAAGTTTGTTTCAAAGGCGCGTTCGAAAAAGCCCCTATTTTTACCTTTCAAAAAGAGTTCCGCATAGCGGATAATAATTACTTTCTTCATAATATCCCTTTATTTCATTCTTTTTTGCAAATCTTGACCGATTTCATTTAAAATGGCCGCCGCTTGCCTAATTTCTTCTTCCGTCGTATCCTTGCAAAAGCTCATTCGAAGCACGCCGTCTGCTGTTTTTTGGTCGTATCCGCACGCCAAGGCAATCTTACTAAAACGCAGCTTGCTATTCGACGAGCAAGCCGAACCCGTGCCTATCAATAAACCTTTGTCGTCCGCCATTTGTTGCAATACCGCACCGCGAAGCCCTTTTGCCGACACCGTTAAGATGTAAGGTGTTCCGTCCACTCCTGAAAGTCTATCATATACACCTTTATCCAACAATTCCCAAAGCAATTCGCGGTAAGTAAGCAGCTTTGTTCGGGTTTCTTTTAAAGAGGCAAACTGTTCTTGCGCGGCATAGGCAAACTGCATAATACCAAAGGTATTTTCCGTGCCGCTACGGCGTCCGCTTTCTTGTCCACCGCCGATTAAATAAGCAGGCAAAACCAAGCTCTTTTTCTTTATCAGTCCGCCAACGCCTTTCAAGCCGCCTATTTTATGCGCGCTTATCGAATATAAATCGATTTCTTTTGCTAAGCGAAAGGGAATTTTTCCGTACGCCTGCACTCCGTCTACGTGAAAAATAACGCGCGGATTTTTCTCTTTTATCAGCTTTGCTATATAATTCACGTCGTTGATTGCGCCGATTTCGTTATTCACGTGCATAACGGATACGAAAGACGTTTTTTCATCAATTAAATTTACGATCGCGTCAACGTTGACTCTACCGTCCTTGTCAAGGGGCGCAAAACGTGTTTGCGCAAGCCCTTTCGTCTTTAATTCCGCAAAAGGCGCGGATACAGCCGAATGTTCCCCTTCCGTC
>JBGVRC010000009.1:0-13433 GCA_045128055.1 Candidatus Scatosoma sp.
TTTTTCCAAAAGCATTGACATTATTTTCCGTTTGTGATATAATCCATATAATATAGAAAAAATAGACGGGGGTCTAAAAAAATGAAGAAAAAATGGTTAACGGCGCTTACGGCAGCCCTTGCATTGACATTTTGTTGCGGCTTAGCGGCGTGCGGCGGTTGTTCTTCTTGCGATACGAACAGCGACGCTTCTTCGGAAACGCAAAGCAGTAGCGTTGCGGGGTCTATCGCGGAAAGTAGTGAAGAAGAAATGAGCTCTTCCGAAACGAAAGAAAGCTCCGAAGAAGTAGAATCTTCCGAAGCGGAAGGAAGCTCGGAATTTACAACTTCGCCGATGTTTAGTAGTTTGGAAGACGTAGAATCTTCCGAAACGGAAGAAAGCGCTGAAATTGTCGAATCATCTGAAGAAGACAGCTTCGTGGAAGAAGAAAGCTCTTCCGAAACGGAAGAAAGTACTGAAATTGTCGAATCTTCCGAAGAAATAGAAGACAGTTCCGTGGAAGAAAGCTCTTCCGAAGAAGAAAAGGAAGAAAAAACGGACGAAGAAATTTTTGCGGAAATCAAAGCGGCGGTTTTGGCTACGCAAAATTATAACGGCGCGTTTAGTATGCATTTTAAAATGGAAAACGCTTCTAATGGTGACGAAGGATATGAAATGGGATATTTTACCTATAATCCCGAAACGTTAGAACACGCTTTGGGCGGCTCGGACGAGATAAATATTACCAAAGAAAAAATCTTTATAAAAGACGGCAAATATTACCTGTATTATGCAAACGGCACAGAAGCGGAATTAGAAGAAAGCCAAACGTGTACGGAAAAGTCCTTGCCGAACGTAGTGAAATATCAAGCCGATTATACGGACTACTATGCGCCTTGGACTATGATGAGTGAGCTTGGTTCGTTTGCGATAGCCGACACGCAGGCGGAGCTTGTGGATGCGTTTGCTGTGGTTACTGCAAATTCTTTGGCGGCTATGCAAGCGGAAGGGTTTGTGAATGCGATAGGGAATTACGCGATTGATTTGGGGGTTGAAGACGGAAAGAGTTGGATTACCTTTACAACGACGTTTGCGTGTGATGAAGATCCCTACGGCGGCAAAGATTATCAAGCGCGAATGACGTATAAATTTGTTGTTGAAAACGGTTACGTTGTCTATATTGAACAAAGTTATTACAGTTATTCGGACGAAGAAGAGTGGGGCGTAGAAGAACGCAATATGAAAGCCGTTTATGAATACGTCTACGCATTTGATAAAGAATATTTCGATTCGCTCACGGCTTGTGAAATACAAGAAAAAACGGAATATTTATTGAACGTAGCTTTACATATTCATCCCAATTACACGGAAAATAGGGAATTATCGATTACGGCGGAAACGAAAGCGGAAGATATTTTGAATAGAGTAAACGGATATTTATTCTGGGTTTCGCCTGAAAATTTGAATTTGGAAATGGACGCTTGGTATTTGGACGAAGCCTGCACGGTTAAATTCGACCCCAATACCATCACCGATTTAATGGAATATGAAAATATCACCGATTTGTACGTAAAATCCATTACGTTTAGCCCCGATTACGCTTGGGTTATTGTCGAAAACAAGGCTGAAAAACATTATTCCAAACCTTATCAAATTGTAGCTATGTTTGATTTTAATGGCCGTGGCGTAGCATCGAGCATACCGTTCTGTTTGATAAACAAACCGTACACGCTTCCCCACGGGGACAAAGTGCTTGTGGACGGTGTAGAAACGACGGCGGAATCCATTACCTTGGAAGCGGGAAAAACCTATGTAATTACTCGTATTGAATACGAAGAAGACAGCGATTATTGGTTGTTTGCGTAATTTGTTGAAATCTAAATCTTAAACAAAAAGCGGCGAAAGATTTCTCTTTCGCCGCTTTTCTAATAGGAAGGGGCGTTCCGTTTTGGAACGCCCCTTTAAAAAGCTTTGTTTTAGATAATGCAGTTTTCGTCCTTTTCGGGCAAGGAGTCGAGTTCCTTTTTCTTTTCAGCATACCCCGCTTTGCCAAGCAACGCAAAGGTCGCCTTTTTGCCTTCTTCCACGCCGGGTTGGTTGAAGGTGTCAATGTTGAGCATCGCGCCTGCATACGCCGTTTGCAATTCGAATAAGTACAAAAGCTGACCGAGCGTGAACGCGTTGAGCTCAGGAATCCAAAGGGTATAATTCATTCTACCCGCCTTGGTCAAAGCGTATGCCGTCGCCGCGTTTTCCGCCTGGATAAGTTCTTCCATCGTATGTCCGCCAAGGAAGGCTACGTCGGGGATATTTTCACAGCCGTGGGGAATAGGCATTTCACAGCCGTATTTCTTCAAGGAAAGGAAAGTGACAACCTTGTCGAAAGGACCTTCGGTGTAAAGCTGTACCTGCGAGTGCTGGTCGGTTACACCCAAGGACTTAACGGGGGTTTGCCCAACGTTGCAAGGCTTGCCGTCAAGGGTGACGTTTTTGCCGAGCGATTCCGCCCAAAGCTGACAATACCAGTCCGCAAGGAATTTCAAATTATCCGAATAAGGCATCATTACGCCGACGTTTTTGCCTTCGTCCATAGCCGCAACCTGCAACACAGCGCACATAAGGGCGGGATTGCGACGCATAGCGGGCTTGTTGCAAATAGAATCCATATATCCCGCGCCTGCGAGCAAGCCTACGATATCAATGCCAAGCACCGCCGCGGGCAAAAGACCTACGGGGCAAAGCTGCGAAAATCTGCCGCCAACGCCGTCGGGAAGAATATAGCTCTTAATGCCGCCGCATTCGTCGGAAATCTTTTTCAAATTGCCTTTCTTTTCGTCGGTGGTGAAAATTACGTTGTCTTTTACGTTGACGCCCGCTTTGGTAAGCAAATCAAGAATAATTAAGTACTGCGTCATCGTTTCGCTGGTCGCGCCCGACTTGGAAATGACGTTGAAGCAAGTCTTTTCGGGTTCGATTACGTCGAGCAAATCGCGCATACGCACGGGGTCTACATTGTCTTCTACGTAGAATTTAGGACCTTTTCTCTTGGATTTCGGCAAATCGTTATAATGCAAGTGGCAAAGCGCGTTAAACGCCATAATAGGACCGAGCGCGCTGCCGCCGATGCCGAGCACTACGAAATATTGAAATTTCTTTCTGACGTCTTTTGCCGTTTGCAAAATATCGGCTACGATTTCTTTTTGGTTGTAGGGAAGCTCCGTCCAACCCATAAAAAGCTCGTCCTTGCCGCGGTTTTCCTTGACGAATTTAAACGCAGCGTTGGCTTTGGACGCATAGGAAGCAAGCTTTTTGTCCGTAAAGCCCTTGTCGCCTAAAAACGTGTCCATCATATTGTTATAGTCGAGCGTTACGCGCATAGAATTGCGCCATTCTCTTGTTTTGTATCCCATAAAAATCTCCTTGTGATTTTTTTATGCTTTTATTGTACTCCAAAAGCGTAAAATTGTCAAGGGGCGAAAGAGAAAAAAAGTAAAAAACGGGCGAAAAATAGAGATTTTTATGCAATTTTCCGTCGTTTTCCGCTTTTGCGTCCTTTCTTTGGCAGGGTTACGTTGCCGATTGCCAAATAGTACGCAAGGGTGAAAAGGAGTATGGCAAGGCTACAAATGCAAAGGTTGAGAAACGCGCCCGTATAAGGGAGTAAAATATTGTGCAAAAACATACCGAAAAGGGAAATGGGAAGTATACCCAAAAACGCGGGTAAATACTCGTGAACGCATACCTGCCCCCACCGTTTTTCAAAAAACGGACATTTTTTCAGTAAGAATACAAGGTTGCAAACAGCGGTTAAGGCAAAGCTTGCGAAAAGCCCGATTACGTACGCGTATCCGCCGCACACGCTCGGCAGAGCGATAATGCAAATTAACAGCGCCGCCGCGCCCACGAAATAAAAGGCAAAGGTTTGTTTTTCAAAGCCTAAGGAATTGAGCATAGCGGTAGAAATCATCGTAAGGCTCATAGGCAGTAATACAAGGCAGCTATTTTTTATCATCGCTCCCGCTTGGGCGTTGGAAAACGCCAGCGCGCCCAAATCGTTGCCAAGCGCGAAGAAAAAGGGGATTAAAGCGCACGCGACGAGAAAGGAAAACTTTAAACCGCGTCGAATATTTGCGTATAACCGCTTGGTGTTGTTGCGATAAAAATCTTCGGATAATTCGGGAACGAGTACGAGCGCAATAGAGCCGATAATCGTGCTCGGCACAAACAAAACGGGCAAAACCATACCCGAAATGACCCCAAATAAAGACGTTGCGCTCGCTTTCGTCATACCGCTTTTGACGAGCATAGCGGGGAGCAAAACGGCGACGGCAGAGTTGACCAAAGACCCGCTTGCGCGGACGGAAGTGATAGGCAGGGACGCGCTGAACAAAGGTTTTAAGTGTTTTTTGGGGGCGGAAACCTTGCCGCCGCGAAGTAAAAATAAGAAGATAGAAAGGGTAAAAGAAAACAGGTATGACACAACGACAGCCCAAGCGGCTTTTCGCGCGCCGTCCAAGGGCGACGCTACCGATTGCAATAATAGTACGCCCGCAATTACCATCACCGTTTCTTCCGCAATTTCGGTGATGGACGGAATCAAAAATTCTTTATTTCCCCAAAAGCTACCGCGGATTACCGCATACACGCAGGAAAAGGAAAGCCCGACCAGCAAAATTCGAAAGACCTGAAAAGTGTTGTTTTTAAACCCCAAAAAGGAGAGCTTGTTGCCGAAAATTCCGATAAAAAGGGATACGGGCAGGCTTAAAAGCAGACAACCTACGATACCCGCGCCGACCGCGCGCGATTCTCCAAGCAAATTATTTTCCGCTTTGGCTTTGGAAATCATACGGGAAACGGTGATGGGGATTCCCCCCGTGCCCACGGTGAGAAAAAGCGAAAACAGGGAAAGGGAAATTTGGTACAAGCCCAGTCCTTCCGCGCCGATAAGGCGGGATAAAACGATGCGGTACAAAAACCCTAAACTCCGCTCGGCAACGGATAAGCCCGTGACGATAGATGCGTTTGCAAAAACTTTGTTTTTCATAGTTATATTGTACGGACAAAGCCTTGAAAATAGAACGGAATAAACCAGCTTTTTTTCGCATATTTTATATAGATGTTAAACGTGGAAAAAAGAAAATTTCATATTGTAAGGGAAGCCCAAACGCTGGAAAAAATCGCTGAATTTTATTCCGTTTCCGTATATTTACTCGCGCGGGAAAACGCTTTGACGGAGCAACCGTTTATAGGTCAAGTTTTAAAAATTCCCAAGCAAGCGGGCAACGCGTATTTCGTCAAGGACGGAGATACCAAAGCTTTGCTTTGCGGCAGCGAAGAAGCGTACGAGCAGAAAAACGGAACGGATATTTTTTATATCGGTATGCGGGTGATTTTATAAACGTATCCGACCAAGCAAAAAAGCGGTGGTATGACCACCGCTTTTCGCGTATATACGCTTAGCCGTTGTTGCAGGGATTGCAAGGGTTGCAGGTTGTAGGCCCGCAGCCTTTGCAAGCGCCCGGACGGGCTTGGGGGTATAAAGGCAACTCGAAAAATCCCGCGCATACTTCTTGGGAATATTCCTGCGCGGGCGGAATTGCGCAATAGCCGTACGAAGGCACAAGCACTTCTACGGGCATGGAAATTTTCAAAATAATCGTTACGCAAAGATTCGCCGTAAAGCCCTGCGTTTCCGCGTTATACGTCGCGTCGGGCGCAACTACGCTCGCCACAGCGCGTAAAGTGAAAGGCATAATGGACGGAGCGGGTACGTACAAAAGCACGTCGATGGGAAGGGAAACGGTTGCCGTAGCGCTGCCGTCTACGCCCGTATCGTCCGTGTAAAGCACTTGGATAGGAATACTTACCGTAGCCTGCACACGCGCACAAGGACGGTCTGCTTGGCGTTCGATGACAAGGTTAGAAACCGTCGCTTCGTTGGTGATAGAACGCGCGGAAACGAAGGTCAAAGGATATGTAACCGTGGCGGGGTCAAGGTCGGTAAGGGTGAGCGCGTAATTTTCAATTTGCGTTTGCTTGATGCACGCGTCGAAGATTTTTTCCGCTTGTATACAAACCTTTTCCGTCAAGCCGTTTAACGGATTGCCCGAAATAGCCCCGGGGCATTTATCCGATTGGAAATTGGAATAAAAGGACATAATTTACCTCCTGTTACGAAAAACGCCGAAAGGCGGTTTGCCCGTTTTTCGGTTGTTCGCATTATCATTACTTGTTATATTTTATTCCGCGGCGCGGAAATTTGTGCTTGGCGTATGGAAAAGCGGGAAAAAGTCCTTGCAATCTTGATAAATATTTGCTATAATATTCTTATGAATATTTATGCGATCAGCGATTTGCACCTTTCTTTGACTGCCGACAAACCGATGGATATTTTCGGCTCGGGCTGGGAAGGACATTTCGAAAAAATAAAATCCGACTGGCTGGAAAAGGTAACGGATAAGGACGTAGTGCTTATTTGCGGGGACGTCAGCTGGGCGATGAAGCTCGACGACGCCCTGGTGGATTTGCGCGCCCTTGCGCCATTGCCCGGGAAAAAGGTGTTTATCCGCGGCAACCACGATTTTTGGTGGAACGGGATTACCAAGCTCCGCGACAACGCCCCCGACGAAACGTTTATCTTTTTGCAAACGGATGCCGTGAAGATAGAAGACGTCGTCATCGTTGGTTCTCGCGGCTGGACAAGCCCTGGTAGCGCCGATTATACCGAGCAGGACAATAAGCTGTACCTGCGCGAAGCCGAACGCTTCCGATTGGCGTTTGCGGAAGGGGAAAAGCTCCGCCAAGACGGGGACAGAATGATTGCGATGATACACTATCCGCCCTTTGGCTTGAAGAACGAAGAAACGCTTTTTACCGAGCTGTTTGAAAAGCACGGCGTAGACAAAGCTGTGTTTGGGCATATCCACGGCGCGGCGTATTTTCCCTTAAAATGCCAAAGGAGAAAAACGGAATATATTCTCTCGTCCTGCGACAAGCTGCACTTCCAGCTTGTAAAAATCTATTGATTTTTAATAAATATCGAAAAAAGCAAAAAAAGTTCGTTAAAATTTGCCGTCGAACCCTTTACAAAAAAGGAAAAAAGTGTTATAATGGCAGGTAGTAAAACGAAACAATCCAAATCGACAGAGCGCGTCCAAAACGGTTTCGTTTTTGGACGCATTTTTTACGGAGAAAGATATGCTGAAAAGGAAAGATTTGATAGGGCTTATCGACCTTACGAAAGAAGAACTTACCGAGATTTTAGACGTCGCGAGCGAAATGAAAGCGCATTTAAAAGCGGGCGAAAAAAACTTATCCTATCTCAAAGGCAAAACGGCGACCATTTTATTTTATGAAAACAGCACGAGAACGAGAACGAGCTTCGAGCTCGCCGCAA
This sequence comes from Candidatus Scatosoma sp., assembly GCA_045128055.1. GTDB lineage: Bacteria > Bacillota > Clostridia > Christensenellales > Borkfalkiaceae > Scatosoma. The sequence continues at coordinate 7,376 of JBGVRC010000009.1, forward strand.
AATATCTCGGCGCGGCGGTCGTCAATATCGCGGCGGGCAGTTCGTCCGTGGCAAAGGGCGAAACGCTTGTGGATACGGGCAAAACCTTGGACGCGCAGCTCAACGATTTCTTGATTATGCGCCATCCTATGGGCGGCGCGCCGTACTTACTTGGTAAAACGGTGAACGCAAGCGTATTAAACGCAGGCGACGGTATGAACGAGCACCCCACCCAAGCCCTTTTGGATATGCTGACCATGCGCGAGCATTTCGGTACGCTGGAAGGCTTAAAGGTAGCGATTTTAGGGGACATTAAACACTCGCGCGTAGCCAAATCCAACCTTTTCGGTTTGAAAACAATGGGCGCGGAAGTGAGAATGTTCGCCCCCGAAACGCTTATTCCCAAGGGTATGGACAAGCTCGGCGCAATTCTTTGCAAAACGCGTGAAGAAGCGATTGCGGGCGCGGACGTGGTGATGGGGCTTCGTATTCAGCTCGAACGCCAACAAGCGGGCAATTTCCCGTCCTTGCACGAATACGCAGAATTTTACGGCGTGAACGAAAAGTATTTGTCGTTGGCAAAGTCGAACGCAATCGTTATGCACCCCGGCCCCGTAAACCGCGGCGTAGAATTGACGAGCAAGGTCATCGACCACGATCAAAGCCGTATCGAAGAACAAGTATTTTCAGGTATAGCCGTAAGAATGGCGGCGTTGAAACTTTTAAACGATTATAGAGAAAGCCAAAAAAGCGAAGGAGAAGAAAAATGATTATTAGAAACGGTAGCGTTGTTTTAAAAAATTCCGTTGAAAAGAAAGATATTTTGATTACAGACGGAAAAATTGTAAAAATTGCGGACGTAATCCCTGCGGACGGAAGCGCGGAAATCGACGCGAGCGGAAAACATATTTTCCCCGGTCTTATCGATATGCACGTACACCTTCGCGAACCCGGCTACGAGCATAAAGAAGACATCGAAAGCGGCGCAAAGGCGGCGGTAAAAGGCGGCTTTACGCAAATTTGCTGTATGCCCAACACCGACCCGATTACCGACAACAAAGTAGTGGTCAGTTACGTAAAACAACGCGCGAAAGAAGTCAATCTTTGTAAGGTACACCCCATCGGCGCGATTACCAAGGGTTCGAAAGGGGAACAGCTCGCGCAAATCGGCGAAATGCAAAAGGCGGGCGCGGTTGCCATTTCCGACGACGGCGTAGCGGTAAAAAATTCCCGTCTTATGTACTTGGCGATGGAATACGCAAGCGGCTTTGGTATCAAATGCCTTTGCCATTGCGAAGACAAAGACTTGGTAGACGGCGGCGTTTGCAACGAAGGGTTAAGCTCGACGATTGCGGGCTTGAAGGGGATTCCCCGCGCGGCGGAAGACATTTGTATCGCGCGCGACATCGCTTTGGCGGAAAGCTTGGACGTACCCGTGCACATTTGTCACGTATCCACGCATAGCGGCGTACGCCTTATCCGTAACGCGAAAGCGGCAGGCGTAAAGGTGACGGCGGAAACCTGTCCCCACTATTTCGCGGTGACGGACGATATTATCCGTACCTTTGACACCAACACCAAGGTCAACCCGCCTATCCGTGAAGAAATCGACAAACAAGCGGTGCTGGAAGGCTTGAAGGACGGTACGCTCGATTGTATCGTAACCGACCATGCGCCCCATCATCTCAACGACAAAAACGTAGAATACAACCTTGCGGCGTTTGGTATAAGCGGGATTGAAACGTCGTTCGGCTTTGCAATTACCTATTTGTACAAAGCACGCGTTTTGAGCTTGCCTGAAATTGCGGAAAGAATGTCCGCTGCACCCGCGCGCATTTTGAATTTGGACGGCGGCGAAATCAAAGAAGGCGGCGTTGCCGACTTGACGATTGCGGATTTGGACGAAAGCTGGGTGGTAGACCCCGCGAAGTTCGTCAGCAAGGGTAAGAACAGTCCGTTTGGCGGCTATCAGCTCGACGGCGTAGTCAAATACACCATCGTAGACGGTGAAATCAAATACCAAGCTTAATAGGAGAAAAATATGATTACGGATAAACTCATTGACGGTATTATTGCAACGCAAAACCCCACCTGCGTGGGCTTAGATACGCTTTTCGACTATCTCCCCGACGATATGAAAGCGGGCGCGAAAACCTTTGAAGACGTAGCGGAAAGAGTACTCGAATTTAATAAAAATCTCATCGATAACATTTGCGACATCGTGCCTTCCGTAAAGGTGCAAATCGCGTATTACGAAATGTACGGCGTAGCGGGTATGCAGGCGTACTACGAAACGTTGAAATACGCGGCGCAAAAGGGCTTGGTTGTGATTGCGGACGCAAAGCGTAACGACATCGGTTCGACGGCGTCCTGCTATGCAAAGGCGTTCCTTGGTGAAACGCAGGTCAATGAAAAAGCCTTTTCGGCATTCCCGTCCGACTACGTTACGGTCAATGGGTATTTGGGCTCGGACGGTATCGTGCCGTTCGTAGAACAATGCGAAAAGAACGATAAGGGTATTTTCGTTTTGGTAAAAACTTCCAACCCTTCGGGCGCGGAAATTCAAAATATGAAGCTGGAAAACGGTCAATATATGTACGAATACGTTGGCGGTTTGGTGGAAAAATGGGGGGAAAGCACGGTTGGTAAGTACGGCTATTCGGCTGTCGGCGCGGTGGTTGGCGCAACCCATCCCACCGAAGCGGCTCGTCTTCGCGAAATTTTGCCCCACACCTTCTTCTTAATCCCCGGCTACGGCGCGCAGGGCGGCAATGCGGAAATGCTGAAAAGCTGCTTTGCGGCAAACGGGCTTGGCGGCGTAGTAAACAACTCGCGTGGGATTTTGTGCGCGTATAAGAAAAACGGCGGCACGTATACGGAAGCGGCAAGAGCGGCTTGTATTGCGATGCAAAAGGACTTGTCAAGTACGATAGGCAAAATGGGTTAAAACGACGCATTTGCGTCGCATTTCTGCGTTGCAGCTTCGCGCTTGCTCGGTTGCGTACGCCTATGTACGCGCTCTCGCAAGTGCTTGCTACGCCTTGAACTGCTCGCAACTTCGTCGTTGTGGTAATTCCAAATAAAAGGATACATTATGAAAGATTATATTGCAACAATCGTGAAAAACGAACAAATCGCGGACAACGTATTTGCCATTACCTTTGCTATGGACGAAGATTTCACCGTACGCGCAGGGCAATTTGGCAATATCTCCGTTGGCGGAACGCATCTTTTGCGCCGCCCGATTGCTATTTGCAAAACGGAAGGCAGAGAAGTTACGTTTTGCTATCAAATCAAGGGCGAAGGTACACAAAAATTAAAAACGATGGGGGCAGGTACGCGTTTAAATGTGCTTATGCCGCTTGGAAACGGGTTTTATGTGGAAGAAAACGAAACAAAAGTCGCCCTTGTCGGCGGCGGCGTTGGTGTTTTCCCTTTGATTTCCGTTTTAAGAGAGTATGCGCCCACGAAAGAAATTTCCGCATATATCGGGTATAGAAATAAAGGCGCGGTTTGCGGCGTGGAAGAATTTGCCAAAGCGCAAAAATTCATCGCCGTTACGGACGACGGCAGCTACGGCGCGCAAATGAACGCGGTGCAAGCGTTTGCGGCGGATTTGGAAAAGGGCAATCGCCCCGACGTAGTGCTTGCTTGCGGTCCTACGCCTATGCTCCGCGCGTTGAAAACGCTTGTAGAAAAGGAAAATTTAAACTGTTTCGTGTCTTTGGAAGAACGAATGGGTTGCGGCATCGGCGCGTGCCTTGTGTGTGTATGTGATATGACCAACGGCAAGCGTGCAAGAGTATGTAAAGACGGCCCCGTATTCAACGCAAAAGACGTGGTTTTATAATAAGGCGAAATAACGTAAGGAAATAGATTATGGCAAATTTATCGGTTAATCTTTGTGGTGTCAATTTAAAAAATCCCGTCATCGCGGCGAGCGGTACGTATGGGTTTGGTCGTGAATTTCACGAATTGTACGATATCGGGCAAATCGGCGGTATCTCGACGAAGGGTATGACGTTAGAGCCCCGTTTGGGCAATCCCGTACCGAGAATTGCGGAATCCCGCGGCGTCATTCTCAACGCGGTCGGCTTGCAAAACCCTGGCGTTGAACATTTCATCGAGAACGATTTGGAATGGCTGAAATCGACGGGTACTTGCGTGATTGCCAACGTAGCGGGCAAAACCTTGGAAGACTACGAAAAAATCTGCGCGCGCTTAAACGGGCTCGTGGATATGATAGAGCTGAATATTTCTTGCCCCAACGTAAAGAGCGGCGGTATGGCGTTCGGTATCAAGCCTGAAACGGTGGAAGAAGTGACGCGCGTAGCGAAAAAGGGCGCGAAGGACACGCCGCTTATCGTCAAGCTTTCTCCCAACGTAGAAAGCATCGCCAACAACGCAAAAGCCGCGGAAAACGGCGGCGCGGACTGTATTTCGCTCATCAATACGCTGACGGGTATGGCGATTGACATCGAAAGAAGAAGACCGATTATCGCCAACAACACAGGCGGCGTATCGGGCGCAGGCGTCAAGCCGATTGCGGTGCGTATGACCTACGAAGCGGCGCAGGCGGTAAAAATCCCCATTATCGGTATGGGCGGTATTACGTGCGCGGAAGACGCGATTGAATTTTTAATGGCGGGCGCGACGGCTGTGCAGGTCGGCACGGCAAACTTCACCGACCCGTATGCTATGCCCAAGATTATCAAAGGCTTAAATGATTGGTGCGATAGGCACAACGTAGCAAACGTGGCCGACTTGACGGGAACTTTGCAACTCAACGGAAAATAAGGACGAAAAAGGAGTAAAACTATGTCTTATACGTATAAAGAAGAATTTATCCGCTTTATGGTGGACAACGGTGTGTTGAAATTTGGTCAATTTACTTTAAAGAGCGGCAGAATTGCGCCGTACTTTATCAATACGGGCAATTATAAAACGGGTAAACAGCTCGCAAAGCTTGGCGAATACTACGCCGCTTGTATTCACGACAATAACTTGGAAGCGGAAACGCTGGTAGGTCCTGCGTACAAAGGGATTCCCCTGTCCGTAGCGACGGCGGTTGCGCTCTATCATAAGTATGACAAAGAATTAAATTATTGCTTTGACAGAAAAGAAGTAAAAGACCACGGCGAAGGCGGTCTTTTCGTAGGGAAACAGCTTGTTGACGGGGAAAAAGTTATCATCATCGAAGACGTTATGACCAGCGGCAAAGCCTTGCGCGAAATTTTGCCCAAATTAGAAGCGGCGGCAAACGTACAAGTGGTGGGTATGATTATCTCCGTAGACCGTAGAGAAAAAGCGTTGAACAGCGACCTTTCCGCCGTTTCCGAAGCGAAAAAGGAATTTGGTATCGACGTGTACTCCGTCGTAACGATGGACGACATTATCGCTGCAATCGAAAAAGGCGTCGTAGACGGGAAAGAACATCTCGAAGCGATGTATCAATACCGCGCAACCTACGGCGCAAAATAAGAACGATATCCTTTTACGGGAAAAGACGACGTTCGAATTGACGTGGGGACGAAACAGGGGTGGATTTATGTTCGTTGCGGACATGGTTGCCCCAAATCAGTCCACACACCAAAAAAAAGAAGATAAAAGAGATAATAAAAAGCTGGTTTCGTTTCATAACAAGATTATGCGCGAAAAGGGCGAAAATTATGTAAAAAGGCGGTAGATCCGCTTTGTATAGGCGAAAATATGAAAAATATTATTTTGACGGGGGACAGACCTTCGGGGAAATTGCACATCGGGCATTACGTAGGCTCGTTAAAGCGCCGCGTAGAGTTGCAAAACAGCGGCAAATTCGACAAAATCTATATCATGATAGCGGACGCGCAGGCTTTGACGGATAACTTCGACAATCCCGACAAAGTGCGCGCGCATATCACGGAAGTTGCGCTCGATTATTTGGCGTGTGGGTTAGACCCCAACAAGGTGACTATTTTCGTGCAGTCGCACGTGGAACAGCTCACCGAGCTCACTTTCTATTATATGAACCTTGTCACGCTCTCCCGTTTGGAAAGAAATCCGACGGTAAAGACGGAAATGAAGCAAAAGAACTTTGAAA
>JBGVRC010000010.1:0-5422 GCA_045128055.1 Candidatus Scatosoma sp.
AACGGAAGGACGGCTTGCGTTAAATTTGATGGACAGCATTCTTTCGCTGGGTAGTTTATAATCTTTAATATGTCGGTTTGCCTTGATAATTTCAAGGAGTTCTTGCCGAATTTGATCGTGTAATTTCATTCCTGACATAACCGCTTTATTATTCTCCGTTTGTAATATAAGAAGCTCTTGCATATGAACGAGCGCGTTGAATTTGATAAATAATTTGCTAATTATATTTTATCATCTTTTTTGCCGAATGTCTAACAATTTTAAACTGGTAAAAAAAAGAATATACCACTTTTACCAGTTTTTTTATAATTTATATTGACGGTTGAAGAAATTATGGTAGAATGTAAAATGTAATATAGGAGACGATTGAATTCAATAACAAGGAGCGCCAAAATGAACAAGACTTCAACAAAAATGGCAAATAAAAAAACGAAAGATTATGCTTTTGTTGCGATTATGTTACTAATTCCTGTGGTTCATTTTATCATTTTTTGGGGAGTTGTGAATTTTAATTCCATTTTGCTTGCGTTTCAACGTTTGGATAGAACTACGGGTGAAAAATATCTGACGTTAAAGAATTTTGAATCGTTGGTAGAGCTTTTTAAGACGAATGAATTGAAAGATGCCTTGGTGAACACTTTGCTTACGGCGGGGTTCCAAATTATATTCTTGTTGCCCTGGGGGTTCTTTCTTACATATTTCCTTTATAAAAAAATCCCCTTGCGCGGACTGTGGAGAACTTTTTTGTTCCTGCCCAGCATTTTGCCTGCAATTTTTCTTACGGGTATTTTTAATAATGCGATTACGCAATATGGTCCTTTGGGAAAAATTTGGGAAGCCTTGTTTAAGAATCCCATTCCTGATTTCTTCATCGATGAGCGGTATGGAAAATGGGGCGTTCTTTTGTATTTCTTCTGGACAAACTTTGGCGGACAGTTTATTTTGTTCACGGGCGCGATGACGCGTATTCCAAACGAAATTTTGGGAGCGGCGCAGATTGACGGCGCGGGTATGAGAGTGGAAATGTTGAAAATTGTTTTGCCCCTTTGTTGGCCGACCTTCTCTATGTTGCTTATTTTGAATATTGCAAGCGTATTTACGTCAACCGGTCCGATTTTGCTTCTCACCAAGGGCGCGGCGGATACAAAGACGATTTCGTACTGGATATTCGAGCAAGTAAATCAACCCGCTCCTGCGTTATATATACCTTCCGCTTTGGGGGTGGCTTGTACAATCATATTGTTCCCTATTATTACTTTAACGAGATGGGGACTTGGGAAAGTTTATGCGGACGTGGAGTTTTAATATGGCGCAGACTCAAAAAACATTCAATAATATTAAAAACGCATTACTCGGCATTATCAGCTTTTTGATTCCCATTGTTGGAATCACGCGCATTGCTTATTCGAAAAAGGGCAGTATCGGGGCAAAAATTGCAACGAGCATAGTGTATATGATTTTTTGGCTCTATACGGCGTCGTTGATTTTTTTCATCGTTTGGGCGTTTTATAACTCGGTAAAGACGGATGACGCGTTTTTTGAGAATATGAACGCGCTCCCTATCGCTTGGCAATTTTCTAATTATGCGGACGCTTATCGATTCATCGAACACAACGAAGTAGGCTTTATCGGAATGTTTATCAACAGCATTTGGTTTGCTGCGGGGTCGGCTTTGTTATCGACGTTCTTTCATGCGGTAACGGGATATATTTTTGCAAAATATCATTTTCCAGGGAAAGAAATTGCTTTCGGTTTTATTCTGTTTACGATATCGTTGCCCATCGTAGGGTCGTTGCCGTCAATGTATAAGGTGGTGTACTCGTTGCATTTGGAAGAAAGTCCCTTATACCTTGTCACTTATATGGGGGGATTTGGAAGCAATTTCCTGATTATGTACGCCTTTTTTAACGGTATAGATAAAACCTATATGGAAGCTGCGGAAATGGACGGCGCTACCAGATTTGGCGTATTCTTTAAAATCATGTTACCGCTTGCGGTGGGCCCGAGCTTTTCGCTTTTCTTATTGACTTTTATTGCCCAATGGAATAATTACGAAATGCCGATACTCTTCTTGAGTATGATGCCTACGTTATCTTCGGGATTATATGAATTTAGCGTGGTGATGAGATTCCCGCAAGAGAATATCCTATCGCCGCAAATGACTTTCTATGCCGGAACGTTGCTTGCTTCTATCCCCGTAATCATTATAGTCGTTGCGTTTGGGGAAAAGCTGATGACAAACGTAAACATCGGCGGTATTAAAGGGTAAAAGAAGTTAGGCTTTTTATGAATAAGACGCTTAACCAAAACAATATAAAAAACAATTGGAGGAAACTACAATGAGTAAAAAAATTAGAGCAGGGGCAAGTCTGTTGGGCGCATTGGTATTATCGATGGGCGTTATGGCCGGTTGCGGCGGCGGTGGTGGAAGCTCGGATAACGGCGGGGAAGTAAAGGAAGTACAAATCGGCGTTGTTTCAAAGGGCTACGGTAACGAGTTTGCAAAAAGCCTTGCAGATGCGTATAACGAATTGAATACGGGTGTCAAGGTGTCGGTGAAAAAGACGACGCCCACGGCAACCTATCAAGATTCACAACTACAATTAGGTAAAAAGAAAAACAATATTGACATTTTCTTTACGGTAACTAATACGGTATTTGCAACGCAAAGCGACGCTACGCTGTATCATTGGGCGGATTTGTCCGACGTATATGATTCGGTGGCGACGGGTTATGCCGAAGCGGATGGAAGCAAAACGATTGAAGATTTACTGGACGCGTCCTTTGTCAGCAACTTTACATACACGGACGGTAAACAATATTCTATGCCTTGGACTTCCGGCGTCGTTGGTTTGTTATACAATAAGACGAAATGGGACGCTACGAATGCAAATTTGAAAAATGCAGGCAAAGAAGAATTGACGCTTCCCAAGACGACCGACGAAATGTTTGCTTTGTTTGATAAAATTAAAACGGACGAAGTAAAGAGTGCAAGCGGCAATGCATATGCTTTCTCCTATTCGGGACAAAACTCGTATATGCATTTTATGTTCAATAGCTTGTGGCCGCAATACGAAGGCAAAACGGCTTCGGAAAATTTCTTTGAAGGTAAAAACGAAGCAGGCGTATATACGGCAGACATTTACAATACCAAGGGTAGAGAATACGCTTACGACGTCGTAAGAAATATGATTTTGAAATCAAACGGTTACGTCAACGATGGCGACAGCTCGCAGACGTATGATTTGGAGCAACTGTCTTTCTTGCGCGGTAATGCATTTTTTAGCTGTAACGGCGACTGGATGGAAAGAGAAGCTTCTGCGAAATTTAATCCTGGCGATGCGGACGTGGTGTTGTTAAGAACGCCTATTATGAGTGAAATCGTAAACAATGATAAGATTAAGGACGATTTCACGGGGACGGATGCGGAAAAGGACGCAAAGCTTTCCGCAATCGTATCGTTCATCGATAGTAATTATATTGACGGAAACGGCACGCCTTCTGAAACGGACGCAACCGCGCTTGGCGTTTCGTTGACTACGTTGGAATTTATCTATCATGCTCGTCTTGTAAGGCATACCTTGCCTGACTTCGTTGCGGTGATTCCCGAATATTCGGCTGAACTGGCGGAAGCAAAAGACTTCTTGAAGTTTATGTATTCGAAAGCAGGACAAGAAATTGTGATGCAGGAAACTTATGGCTGTGGCGCGCCTTTGATGGTTGATTACAGTCAAATGGATTACTACAAGAACGGTACGTATTATACCCGTTCAAGATTAGATTTGATTAAAAAATCCATTCCTTACGGTAATGCGATGAATTATCCTATGGAATACCTTGGTCGTATTATGGCTTGCGCAGAGCTTAAAATTGCTTCTGCGTTTGGTACGGCTTCGCCTAAGACAGCGGCAACGTTTGTGAAGGAAGAATACGACGAATATAAGACAACTTGGGAAACCAAAATGGAACTCGCAGGGGTTAGGAATTAAAATTTTATAATTAAGTAAGGAGAAAAAGGATGAAGATAAAGAGAACGCTTTTGGCGCTGTTGCTCGTAATAATTTCGTGTTTTGCGTTGTTAGCAGGCTGTGGTGGTAATTCGGCTGAAAAAATTACGGTTGGCTTTGATTTAAATTTTAGAACAAACGTAGATGATCCTGAAAACATAGAAGTCGTTCCTGGTTCGGCGTATGGCGAATTGCCTACCGTTGAAGTGGAAAACGAAGGTTATACCTTTGTTGGCTGGAATACGAAAGCAAACGGCAAAGGGGATGCGATTACTGCGGATTCCATTGTGCCGGAAGACAAAGACGATCATACCTTGTATGCAATTTGGCAAGGCAAAACGTATACGGTTTCTTACGAATTGAACGGCGGTACGGTGAATGGCGCAACCACTTTGCCTTCGCAAACGGTAACGTTTGGCGGTATGTATGGCGCTATGGTGATTCCTAACGATCCCGAAAAACCCCTTTCCGAATTTTTAGGCTGGTATCTTAACCCTGAAGGGACGGGCGCTCCCATTTCTTATAGCTCGGACGTTAGAACGGCAAAAGACCATACCTTATACGCCATTTATAGAGATTTGAGAGAAGTATATGATTTCTCGACGGTAGATCAACTGAACGATTTTGTCAACGTTGACCACGCTGGTATGGAAATCGTAGAAGATGAAAGCGGAAATTACTTAAAGCTTACTCCTATCAATTTTGAAGATGGAACTTCTGCCAAGGATTTGTATTCGATTTTTATGCTTAAAACGCCCTTGAAGGCGGGCAGAGTGGTTGAAGTTGACTGCGAATTGGTTGGCGAAGTTGTTGACGGCTGGGGGTTCTGGACGTGGGGCGCTGTTTCAACGGGCGAGATTCAGTTCAACGGTCAAGTAGTGACGGCTTGGGATACGCCTGCAATGTGGGAAAACGGTAAATTTACTTCCGTTACATCCATTACAGAAAATTGCGCAGGTTTGAGAATTCAATTCCGCTATGTTGGCAATGCTGATGCATATTGGAAAATTACGGGTATTAGAATTAAGGACGCAAGCGATCTTCCCGTAAATCCCGATGAACCCGTAATTCCTGACGAACCCGTGGTAAATACGAGAACGGAATACGACTTCACAACAGCGGACCAAATTAACGATTTTGATCATGCGCAAAACGTAACGTATTCGATTGTGGAAGATGAAAACGGTAACTATCTGAAAGTGGACGGCGTAGAAGGCAGCTCGAATATTCTTGTACTTGACAGAGCGCTGACGGCTGGTATGAAAGTGACGGTGGACGTGGAATACGTCGGTGAAAACGTAGCGTATGAAGCAGGTCAAATCACTTTCTTAACGTACGGCGCAAACCTTGCGGGCGATGCAGACGGCAATATGTACGCAGTCATCGGCAATGCGTCTTGGGACGGCGGCTGGGAT
>JBGVRC010000011.1:0-2497 GCA_045128055.1 Candidatus Scatosoma sp.
CCAGGCGTCCCGGCGGTAATGGCCCGCACTATATCCGCTATCAATCCGCGCCGCGCTATTTGCTGGGCGTTTACGGGCTTTTAAAGGCTGCCGGCTATCATCTATCTACCGGCTGAAAATAAGGCCCTTAAAACGCCTTAAAATAGCACGCTTTTAAATCGCTTGAGTAGCGGTCCCGGAACGCCGCGCGCACGTTCCCAGGGTTGCCGCGGGTTGCTGCCGGTGATCCTTTAATTGAAACACAAAAAAAGCAGCGGGTTATTTTTTCCCGCTGCTAAACAGTGCCACCATAAAGCAATAAATAAAATATAATAGGCGCACGTTATCACGCCCCCGCATGTTGCGCTTTGATATGGTTGTTATATTCCTTTTCTACGTCCCCAGGGAAGCGAACCGGAACGATCACCGCGCGCCCGCGTTCGCTTTCAATTAATACGGGACGATGTGGACCATACGTATACCAGCGCGCCCCGTCGCCCATGATTTGCATGATCATTTTACAGTAGTCCGCATTTAAAAATACACGGCTTTCACTTGGACCATATGGTAAAGCAATATATTTATTTTTATCATTGCCAGGTTGCCAGGTGTTCGCGATGTCGTCCGGCGTTACCGTCACGCGTTCGCCGTTTGCTGCTTCCGGGATAAATTGTTCTACGCACGGGTATGTCCCGTGGTTGTTCCCGTGATCCTCAATCAGATCCGTGTGATAGGCTTTAGATAAGGCCAGCGCCCAAAAACTATCCGTCATGTATTGAATGTCGTTTTCAGTGTGGCTATATCCTAACACGGGGCGCGTTTTAGCTGCTTTTTTCAGTTCTTTTTTAGCGGCTTTGATCCCTGTTAAAAATTTATTTCCGATCATGTCTTTAGTGTTTAACTCTTTTAGATTTGCTTCTAATAGCGCGCGAATCGTTTCAATTTCCCCCGCGTTTAATAAGTTTAATAAATTCATTGTCTCACGTTTATTCATGCTTTATTCATCCTTTCCGATAGTCGATAGTTTTTATATTTATCAGCAGCGGGACGGGTCCCGCTGCTTTGTTGTTTAATGGTGTAAAAATAGAAAGTCGTCGCCGTCGTTTAGTTCGATAATGGTTAATCCGTCAAATTCAAAGTCGCGCATGATCGCATCCGTATCAATGTACCAGCGTAGATGTTCCGGCACGCCATCTAAATAGCAAATTTCATCTAGATAGTTTTCGAACGCGTCTAGCTTTCCGTGGCCGCTGATGAAATAGCCGCGATCGTCTAACACCTCAAATGCACTTTCAAAGTCGTTCGCGTATCCATAATTAATCAGTTGGGCCGCTGCTTCCATGTCCAATTCATCACGTTTTGTTTCTAGTTCTACCATTTGTTTCATTGCGTCTATGCTTGCCGGTAATTCCACGCCATACGCCGAAAAGTAAGTACATCCCGTTTCGTCGTCCGGATATTGTTCTGTATAATCCTCATGCCACGCGATCGCTTCCGTTACATCCTCAAAGTAAAACACGCTTTGTTCTTCCGTGTAATCCTTAGTGTAGTTAATGAATTCAATTTGCATTTTTTATTCCCTCTTTCCGCTTTCCGCTAGTTAAATTTGTTTACACTCTTATTATACTACATAAACTAAATTTTTATTCAACTTAAATTCAACTTTTTGTCTACATCTTTTGACGTTATCCGCAGCGGGACGTCCCGCTGCTATGCTTCCATGTCATCTACGCGGTTTTCACATTCACCGCGTAGCGCTAGCAAGCGGACCCAATCCGCATAGGTGAACGCCGGCGCGTTATCGTCCCACTCATACGCCATCTGCTTACATTGCAATTCTACAATCTCATCATCAAGCTCTGTCAATGTCATTTCACTAATTACTTTCATTTCCATTCCCTCTTTCCGTTTGTTATCTACTATTATTATACGATATAGATTCAACTTTTATTCAACTTAAATTCAACTTTTTTATGAATAACGTTTGACATGAACCGCCACGCGCGTAGCTGGTCCCGCTGCCCACCTGGTCCCAGGGTCCCCCGTTTTATAATTGCTAGACCGTACCCGCTACCTATTTGATCCCAGGCGTAGCGCATCACATGTCGCAGCGGATCGCATAGGGGACCCCCCGTTATAGTAGCGGGAACATGGTCCGGGTATAGTGGTTATTTGATCGCAGCACGCAGCAGCGCGCAGCGCATCACATGGCGTAGCCGATCGCAGCAGCACGCAGCAGCACGCGCAGCAGCACGCCACACCCCACCCGGCCCCTATAATAGAGCGCGCGGGGGCGTGTTTTGTGAGGTGTTTTAGCACCCCAAAAATAGAAAAAGACTACTCAAACGACACGAGTTTAACACTAGGAAATAAAAGGAAAACAATAATGATACAACGTTTATAAACCTTATGATATACTTAAAATTGTCATTATGACGGGAATAAAAAAGAAATCAACCGCATATAATAAGTCGTGTATACGGTACAAAAAAGGTAGGTTAGTGGTATGAGTCAGCTA
>JBGVRC010000012.1:0-6050 GCA_045128055.1 Candidatus Scatosoma sp.
GCTTATTGCCTATGCTTTTATCCTACGTAATGTGTTGGATTCCCGTAGGCGGCGCAAGCGGTCAAACGGTGAACACTCTTTGGATTATTTTCTGGGCGCTCGTGTTCTTTGCGACCTATACGATGGGTATGATTGCCTTCTATGGCTCTCTTTCGACGACTTGTGTGGACGAACCGCAAAGACTGCGCGTTTCGGGCTATAAAGCGTTTTTCGACACCATTTCCTATTGCTTGGTGTACGCGCTTGTTCCCGTGATTTTAGACGGCGCGCAAATCCATATCAATAATTTGGTTTACGCGGCTTGTCCTTTAATGCTTACGCTCATTATCCCTTTGTTTATGATTAAAGAAGGGGAAAAATACGGCTATCCCGAAAACGAAGGTTTAAAGGAAGAAAAAATCACCATCGGCGAAAGCTTGCGCTTGACCTTTAAAAACAAAGTGTTTATGCGCTGGCAGCTCGTCAACTGCTGCACCTTCTTCGGGCTTCAAATGTTCCTTGTCGGTATGAACGCGCTCATTGTCGGCGGTATGAATATGGAAGCTTGGGAAATGGCGATTTTGAACACCTGCGCGTTCGGCCCCGTTCCCGTAATGCTGTATTTGTTTAATAAACTCAAAGCAAAGAAAGGGATTCGCTTTACCTATCAAACGTGCTTGATTGCGTTCTCGGTGGCGATTATGTCTTTCTTCTTCGGTTCGACGTTCGTTGTCGGAACGGATAATAAAATGTTGCAATACGCCATCGGTATCGTAGGCGGTATCGCAGGTAGCTGGGCGATCGGCGCGTTCTTTATGATGCCGTATCACATCACCGCGCAAATTTCCAGCGTAGAAGAAAAATTAACTGGTAAAAATCACTCGGCTATGTACTTTGCGGGCAACGCGGTTTGTACGTCCATCGTCAGCGCAATATCCAGCTCGCTTATCTACGAATCCATTAAAAATCTCTTCATTTGCAAGGGCGTTTGGGGTGTACAATGGGCGACGAGCGAAATTGTAAACGGCGTAACGGTAAATGCAAAAGACATAGCGGCGGCTGCGTTTGGCGCAGACCCGTCCAATGTATTCAATTTGGGGACGTTGCTCGTGCCTTTCATCGTAGCGGCTTGCTGTATTTTGGGCGCGGTTTTGGCAAGAAAAATGCCGAAAGATTATACCCCTGAAAGAGTAGGGAAAGAATTGAAAGAGCTTGACCCGAGCGTGGATTTGTCGGTTATTGAAACGGACGAAAGATACCACGAAAAAGAAGAAAAGGGCGAAATCATCTTCGTACAAATCGGCTTGTCCGTTTTATCGGGCTTTATCTTCGGATTTATTTGGCTGGCGTTCTTGTTCAAGTCCATCGGCGAGCTCGCAGGCAAAAAACTCAAATCTTGGATTTGGTGGTTGGGTTCGTGCTTCGTGCCTTTCTTCTCGATATTCACGGTTATAAAGATGACAAACAAGCTCAGTTTGGTTGCGGAAGAAAAGGGAGTAGCTTTCTCTAAATCGGCGCTTATCATTCCGTCCGTTATCTTGACGATGTTCTTCCCAGTTTTGCCTATCAACGTAGTGGCGCTTGCTTTGATGCAACGTAGCGTAAATAAATTGTACGCGGCGGAAGAAAAGAATGAAGCGGTGGGAAAGGTAGAAGAATAATGTATTTTTTAGCCCATTGGTTTATCAAAATAACGGGTTGGCTTCCGCAGATGTTTATTTGGCGGAAGAAGATTTATTACGAAGACAAAAAAACGCAAGGGCGTAGAATAAAAGGCAAAGCCATCGTAATGTGCAATCATCATACCCTTTTGGATTTTGCCGTATTGATGTTCATTTTTTGGGGACGGACGTTGCGGTGCTTGATGGCGGAAATCTTATACAAAAAAAACATTTTCATGACCGTCTTTATCAAAGCGCTCGGCGGAATAAAGGTCAACCGCAATTCCCACGATTTCTCCTTTTTGAACAAAACGAACAAGATTTTGGGTAAGGGCGGCGTCGTGGAAATTTATCCCGAATCCCGTCTTCCCGACCCGGGCGAAGAAAAGCCCTTGGAATTTAAACCAAGCGTAGCGTATATGGCTTTGCAAAGCGGCGCGCCCATTATTCCTATTTATAACGACGGCGTATATTTCAAAAAAGAAAGATTGCGCGTAATTATCGGCAAGCCCATTGACGTACGGGAATGGTACGACGATGGGTTAAGCGAAAAAGAAAACTTAGATTTTATTTGTAAGAGATTAAGAGAAAAGGTGTTGGAATTAAGAGATGAACTCGATAGACAAGTCAACGGTGAAAAAGAAAAAAAGACAAAGTAATTTTCTATACGACTTTGTAAGGGTGACGGGGTTTGTCCCTGTGTATATTTGGATGCGTCCGAAAACGATATACGCAACGAAGCGTCCAAAAATCAAAGGCGGGTTTTTAATTGCGGCAAACCATATCGGCTTTACCGACCCCGTGCTCGTGCATTTCGCCTTTTGGCGTCGTCGTTTAAACTGTATCGCAACCAAGGATTTGTTTCAAGGAAAAACGAAAAATGCGTTTTTCAATAAAATGAATTGCATTATGGTTGACAAAGAAAACTTCAATATGCGCACTTTCCATACGGTATGCGAAAGATTGCAAGAAGAAAAGGCGGTGGTGGTATTCCCCGAAGGCGCGGTCAATCATAACCCTAACGAAATGATGAGCTTTAAATCGGGCGCAATTTTAATGGCGTACAAAGCCAAAAAGCCTATCGTGCCTATGTATATAGCTCCCCCCAAAAAATGGTGGAATCGCCGCGTGTGCGTGGTCGGCGAGCCGATAGAAATCAATCCCGACGGAAAATTGTTGCCGTCGATGGACGAAGTAAAGCAAATCAATGCAAAGTTGCAAGAAAAAGAGTTTGAATTGAAAGCTTTGTATGAAGAAAAATATGCAAAGAAGTGCAAAAAGGAGAAAAGAAATGAATGTGTTTGCTAAGTACACGGATGCGGAAACGTATGCAAAAATCGTAGATTACGCAAGCGTGAGCGAGATGTGGAAGCATAGCGTTTTGGAATATGCAAACGCTCTTGCTATCGTGGACAACGGCGAAAATATTACGTACGCACAGCTTGAAGAAGAAGTAGCGCAAATGCGTGGCTATTTATTGTCGCAAGGCATAAAAAAAGGGGATAACGTCGGCGTATTTATTCCCAACAGCGCGGCGTTTGTAAAGGCGTTTCTTGCCATTACCACAATCGGCGCGGTTGCCGTTTTATTGCCGCCGCAGCTTGATGAAATGACGGTGTTCGGCTGTTCGATGAAGTTTGCGTTAAACGCTTTGGTTTACAGCCCTGCTTTGGCGGACAAGGTAAAATTCTTGGCGGAAAAACGCCCCGATTTCAAGCTTTTTGAAGACAGCGTACGCGGCGAAGCTACGCCCGGCGTTGACGTGGAAGGCAAAGCGCCTTGTTGCGTGCTTTTCACGGGCGGCACGACGGGTAAGAGCAAGGGCGCGCTCTTGTCTAACCAAGCGATTATGCGCGGCGCGAAAAACGGTTGCTACGGCACGAAAGACGTGTTTGGGCAAAGATATTTGCTGATATTGCCGTTGACGCACGTATTCGGGTTGGTAAGAAACTTATTGACCAACTTGTTTACGGGTAGTGCGATGTACATTTGCCGCAACAATAAGGATATGTTCCGCGACGTGGCTATCTTTAAACCTACCATTATGGTTATGGTGCCCGCCTTGGCGGAAATGGCGCTCAATCTTTCCAAACAGTTTAAGAAAAATATGTTGGGCGAAGATTTAAAAACGATTATTTGCGGCGCGGCTACGGTTGCTCCGTATCTTGCTATCGAATACAACAAAATCGGCATTTCCCTGTTGCCCGGTTACGGCTTGACGGAAAGCGCGAACTTGGTAAGCGGCAATCCCGAACCTTTGAAAAAGTCGTCGGCAGTAGGCTTTATTTACGACGGAATCGATTACAAAATCGTCGATGGGGAGCTTTGGCTGAAAGGCATCAATATGATGGACGGTTACGTAGGCGAACCGGAAGAAAACGCAAACGCATACGAAGACGGTTGGTTTAAGACGGGCGACTTGGTTCGTATCGACGAAGAAGGATTTTTGTATATCGTAGGCAGAAAAAAAGAAATTATCGTTTTGTCGAGCGGTGAAAATATTTCCCCTGCGGAAGTAGAAGCGAAGTTTGGCGAAATCGACGCCATTCAAGACTGCTTGGTATACGAAAATAAAGAAGGCGGCTCGGGCTTGACGTTGGAAGTATATCCCCGCAAAGCGGTGTTGGCTGCGTTGCAGGTGGCGGACGCCAACGCGTATTTGCGCGAAGAAATCAACAAGGTCAACGCAACCTTGCCTTCGATACAAAGAATCAACAAAATTATCATTCGCGAAACGGATTTCATTCGTTCGCCCAGTATGAAAATAGTGAGAAATCAAAATGCAAAATAAAAGAATTGAAATCGGAGAAAAATTAAAAGAAATCCTTGTTTTGGCGCTTGGGGATACGGTGGATTTATCGCAATGCACCGAACAATCCAACTTAACCACCGATTTGGGGCTTAACTCGGTTGGTATTTTATACGTGGTTATCGCCATTGAAGAATTTTTCAATGTGCGCTTCGAAGACGTCAGCTTTGGCGACTTCCGCTGTGTAGGCGACGTGCTTGATTATATTGAAACGCACGTAGAAGAATGATTTGGTCGACGGCTATGCCCCAAAGCGGGGATATGGTGCGGGTAAAAAGCGGCTATATCTACCATTACGGCGTTTTTGTCAGCGAAACCGAGATTATCCAGTTCGGGCTTGCTCCCGCCGCAAGAGCGGGGGTAAAAGAATGCGACGTAGCCGTTTGCTCGTCCGATTTGCCCGCCTTTTTGCACGGCGGTGTTTTGGAAAAAGCGGTTTTTGAAGATAAAGACGAAAAAAAGCCGTTGCCTATCGACGTCGTAGTGGAAAAAGCTCGCAAACGCTTGGGGGAAAAAGGGTATCATCTTTTGTATAATAATTGCGAGCATTTCGCCTACGAATGTGTTTTAGGCGAAAAGAAATGTACGCAGGCGGACGAAGTGCGTTCCTTTTTTCACAATATGCCGATAGTAGACGTGTACGTAGCGAAAATCCCCGAAAACGTCCAAATCAAGGCTTTATATCCCGAAGCCCGCGCGCAAGAAATTGAAAACTGTAAAAGCGAAAAGGTCAGACGGGAAAAATATTGCGTTTGGCGGTTATTAGAATACGCTTTGCGCCGTTCGTATGGCGTAAATATGCAAAAATTACCTTTTGCCAAAACGGAAAACGGGCAATGGACGACGACGGATTACTTCTTTTCGCTTTCCCATTGCGATGGCGTAGTGGCGGTGGCTCTTTCGCGAAAATCCGTTGGCTTGGACGTGGAAAAAATCACGGACAGAATGGAAAAAATCAAAAACAAGATATTGACGGGAGCCGAGCTTTCTCAATACGAAGGACAAGCGGACAAGCTTTTGTATTTAACGGAAAAGTGGACGCAAAAGGAAAGCATTTTCAAAATGCAGGGCGGCAAAGCGTTTTCTCCCGATAAAATCCAAACGAGCGATTACAAAACGCATACGACGCCCTTAAAAAACTTTGACGGTTATATTTTGTCGGTGGCGGCGGACGAAATCAAGCTGGTACGAACTTATCAAAACGTAGACGCCGAGCATTTATTATAACACAGTTATAATATTAAAATAAAAAACCATAATAGGAGTATGAAATACGCATGGGATCAAAAAGCAAAAAAGTGATAATCGGATTGCTTGCTACGGCGGCGGGAATCAGCGTAGCCACGGCTGCGTCAACCGTTATCGCTTGCGAAACGATGTTCCCGCGTGTAAAACGTCCCGATTACGCGCTTTGCGCGGGGGAATACTGCTATGAACGGGTGCAGGATAGATTGCTACGCACGGAATTTTTCTATACGGTAAGTGACGTCAAATTAAAAGGTTATTATTACGAATCACAGCAAAATAAAGGGCTTGTCGTGTTTTCGCACGGTATGAAATCGGGCGCGGACGATTATTTGCCCATCATTGAATATATGGTC
>JBGVRC010000013.1:0-2352 GCA_045128055.1 Candidatus Scatosoma sp.
CTTGCAAAGACAAGTATACCCGCTTGTAATCTTCCACCGTTTGGATTTCCGCAATTTGTTTATACGAATCCAGCCTACCTGCCGACGATTCGATGTACCCTTCGGGTACGTATGCGTTGACGCGAATATCTAATTCCGCTACCGTATAGCTTTCCCCTGTCAACTCTTCTTTCAAGAGCTTGGAATATAATTCATAGCCCACTCTATCCATATGCCCGTGCTGTTCCGCACCCAAAACGTTGCCCGCGCCGCGGATTTCCAAATCGCGCATCGCAAGCTTGTAGCCAGAACCCAGCTCGGTAAATTCCATAATCGCCTTTAATCGCGCCGAAGCGTTGGACGTCATAACCCGTTCGCCCTTGAAAGTGAAATATGCGTGCGCCAAACGCGCGCCGCGACCCACCCTGCCTTTGAGCTGATAGAGCTGCGAAATCCCCAACCGATCGCTGTCAATGACGATAATCGTGTTGGCGTTTGGTAAGTCGATACCGTTTTCAATAATCGTAGTCGTAATCAAGACGTTGGATTTTCCGCCGTAGAAATTCATAACGGCGTTTTCCAAAGTATTTTTATCCATTCTACCGTGCGCAACGGAGATTTCCGCTTCGGGCAAAATTTGCTTGACACGCGGGGCAAAGGTAAAAATACTTTCCACTTTGTTATACAAAATGAAAACCTGACCGCCACGAGAAAGCTCGCGTATGCTTGCGTCGCGGATAAGCGTTTCCGTTTCTTCTACGACGTACGTTTGCACGGGAAGACGCTCGGACGGCGGGGTTTGTATGGTAGAGATATCCCGAATCCCCGACAAGGACATATGCAAGGTGCGGGGAATGGGAGTAGCCGTCATCGTCAAGCAATCAATGTCTTTACGCAGGGTTTTAATTTTTTCTTTATGTTCCACGCCAAAGCGTTGTTCTTCGTCCAACACAAGCAAACCCAAGTTTTTAAACTTGACGTCGGCGGAAAGCAACCTATGCGTGCCGATAACAAGGTCTATCGTACCTTCCTGCAAGCCTTTTAAAACCCGTTCTTGTTCCTTGGGCGTATTAAAACGATTTAAACAAGCGACCGTTACGCCAAAATCGGAAAAACGGGCAAGCGCGGTATTAAAATGTTGCGAACAAAGCACGGTGCTTGGGCACATCAAAGCCGCTTGTTTTCCTGCCAAAACGCAAAGATACACCGCGCGGAACGCTACTTCGGTTTTTCCAAAACCCACGTCCCCGCAAAGCAGTCTATCCATAACTTTTTCCGAGCACATATCCATTTTGATTTCCGCAACGGAAGCGGCTTGATCAAGCGTAAGCTCGTACGGGAAGGCGTCTTCAAATTCCTGCATAAATACTTCGTTGGCAGGGAAAGCGTAGCCGCGATTTTCCGCGCGTTCGGCGTACAATTTCTTTAAATCAAACGCAAGCTTTTTTAAAGAAGCTTTGACCCGCGCCTTTACGCGTTCAAAGTCCGCGCCGCCGATTTTGCTGAGCGTAGGATCGGAGTCGCCAACGTATTTAGACAAAACGTCCATACATTCGGCGGGAACGTATAACATATCCCCGTCTTTATAGGAAACGGCGAGATATTCCTTCGTGCCGTCCATCGTTTCGATTTTTTGCATACCGACCGCTTTGCCGATACCGTGCGTTTCGTGCACGACAAAATCGCCCACTTCAGGCGCAATGAACATATCCCCGCGTTTTCTGCGAAGCCTGCGCTTGTTTTCCACTTTCGTGTATAAGTCGCCCGTACCGATAATCGCCGTTTTACACTCGTGTAAAACCAAGCCCTTATCGAGTTTTTCGTCTAAAACGCAAACGCCTTTTAAATCGGAAAGGCTGTCGGGAAGCTTTACCGTGGAAAGATATTCTTCGCCGAAATGTTCGCACATTTTCACCGCGCGGGCATTGTCGCCGCAATACAAAAGCACGCGATAGCCGCCCTTTAACCAGTTGTGGATATCCGTCAAAAGCGCGGATACGCCGTTTAAGTATTTCGTAGTCGGCGTAGTGGAAAAATTATGAATAGCGAGCGGTTGGAAGAAGAAAGGATTACCCGTAAAGGTTTGCAACGCCACTCTTCTCACCGTTAAAATTTTTTCTAAAAATGCGGTTTTGTCGATATACTGACCAAGACTGAATGAAAAGGCTTCACCGCCCGCTTGCAAGCGGTGGAAACGCTCTTCGTGCTCTTTATACAGCCCGTTGAATTTATCCCAAAGCGTTTTGCCTTCGTCAAAAATTACGACGGCGTTTTTAGGCAATATGGAGAAAAAGTCGGTGGAATTTTCTAAAAGCGGCATTAAAAAAGCCGTGTTCATACCTTCGTCGGACAAAATCTCGTCCGCTATTGCGC
>JBGVRC010000014.1:0-12585 GCA_045128055.1 Candidatus Scatosoma sp.
TAGGTATTATGCGTGGCATATTATTTCTTTATTCGCACAGCATCGCGTCAATTTTTATGCCGTAGCCGCGCGTCGGGTCATTCAAAAAGACGTGTGTAACCGCCCCTATCATTTTATCATCTTGTATTATGGGGCTACCGCTCATTCCTTGTACAATACCGCCCGTTTCTTCTAAAAGCTTTTCGTCAACGATTCTTATAACAAAGTTTTTATTGTCTTTATTGCTTCTATCGACTTTTACCACTTCAATTTCATATTTTTCAGGACACACCCCGCTTATTGTGGAATAAATATACGCCGATCCCGGCTTTGCTTCAATCGAGCTCGCAACCACCGTTTCTTGCTTGTTTTTTATAAAATTTTCGCCAACTCCCCCAAAAATACCCGATGAAGACAGTTTTTCCGCATCGCCAATAGGCTTTTCCGTTAAGAACATACCCCTAAGCTCGCCCGCTCGCCCGCGGACTCCTTTGGTTACGCCTATAATACTGCATTGATAAACTATACCGTCTAAAACCTTTAATTCTCTTTTATTTTCCCCTTCGACAGAATGTCCAAGCGCACCAAAACGCCCACTCTCTTTATCGATATACGTAATTGTACCTACCCCTGAAACACAATCGCGTACCAACACCCCGATTTTGTATTTATTTGTCATTTTTTCTTTTTTGGGGGTAATTGAATAATGCACTCTTTCTTCCCCACGCATAATTTCAAAATCAAGCGCCTTTCCTTTGCATTTATTTACAATTTCATTCAATTCATTAACCGTTTCAACGGTAATCCCGCCAACTTTGGCAATGCAATCCCCCGGACGAAGCCCCGCATTTCCAGCAGGCGAGCCTACTCCGTCTTCCGAAACGACGTCACAAGTTCCGATGATTTGCGCTGAACCCGTTTTCAAGGTAAAACCCGCGGCTATACCACCAACGTATACAATTCTTCCGCTCTCGTTTGCGGAAACGGTTATATTATTTTTATTATATATTGTAAACGCAAAAGACAGGGACGTCCCTAAAATAAAAATACCTAACTTTCGCATATTTCCTCCATTTAGAAAATAATTTGCGTAAATTAGGTATTTATTATACGTTTTCTATGAAATTATACCAAAGAATTTTTATATTCCGCTGCTTGGGAAAGCAACTCTTCCGCGTGCTTATAGGCGTATTCATCGCCACCGTCTCCGCCTAATAAACGGACAACTTCTTGTACCTTCCCTTCAACCGTTAAAGCGGTTACACTTGTCAAAGTTTTACCATCCATTTCTTGTTTTTCAATCAAAAACTCATCGTCGCTCATCACCGCGATTTGCGCCAAATGTGAAACGGCAATAATTTGTGTGTTTTTTGCAATCTTGGCAAGCTTTTCCCCTACAACCTTGGCGGTTTTACCGCTTATTCCAGCATCAATTTCATCAAATACATACGTACCAATTTCATTCGTGGCGGATAAACAGGTTTTTATTGCGAGCATAAAACGGCTCATTTCCCCGCCGCTGATAATCTTGCCAAGCGGCTTCATCGGTTCGCCCGCGTTAGCGGAAAACATAAAGCAGACGTTATCCAAACCACTGCTATTTGCCCGCGAAACGTCGTCAAAGGTATACTCGCCAAAGTCAATGGTAAATTGCGCACTGGCAATATTCAAAGTTTGCAACTCTTTGGTTACGCGGTCACAGAATAAAGCGCCTTGCTCTTTTCTAATCTTCGTAATTTTCTTACAAACTTCATATATTTTTTTCTCTTTTTTCTCTTTTTCAGCGGTTAAAATAGCGTATTGCCCTTCACAATCGGAAAGAAGCTGATATTCGGTGTTAATTTGTTCATAATAAGCGTCTATCGCCGCTTTATCAATGCCGTATTTGCGTTTCAAGGAACGAATTGAATCCAATCTTGCTTCGATTTCCGCCGCTTCATTTTCATCAAAATACAGCTCTTCACCCATATCCGACAAGCTTTCCGCTACGTCGTCGGCATCCATAATCAAACTTTCAATTTTATCCGCCAAATTAGCGTAGGAATCGTCCAACTTCGTGATACCAGCCAAAGAACGGCCCGCATTTCGTAATAAGTCGTTAACCCCGTCTTCCGCTTGAAAATAGGACAAAGTATCGCGCAAAGCATTGATAATTTTTTCGAGATGCATAATCTTATTGCGTTTAGAAAGCAACTCGTCTTCTTCTCCGTCTTTGATAGCAACGGCTGTAATTTCATCGATTTGGTAACGCAAAACATCTAATCTTCTACCGCGCTCCATTTCGTCGCCGCCAAGCAAAGCGATTTGACTTTCAATTTCCTTCTTTTGCTTTAATAGACACGCCAAATCCGCCTTTAATGGAATTAAATCTTCCCCCACAACAACGTCTAAGGTATGCAGCTGATTTTGCTCCTTTAATAAGAAGAAATGCTCGCTTTGTCCGTGCACGTCTACAAGACCGCTCGTAACCGAACGAAGCATTGTAGCCGTAACGGTATTACCGTTAATTTTAATAACGCTTTTCCCATTTTCCGAGAATTTTCTCGAAATAATGATTTCACCATCCGAATCAATATCAAGCTCCCGCAAAGCTTTTATTGCATTCGAGTTTTCACTCGCAAAAAATTCCGCTTTGACTAGGCATTCTTCTTCACCATAACGAATCATAGCTTTATCCGCTTTTGCACCCAAAACAAAATTGACGGAGTCGAGAATTACCGATTTCCCCGCGCCCGTTTCCCCAGAAAGGACGTTGAGCCCTTTCCCAAATTCTATTTCCGCGTTTTCAATTAAAGCTATATTTTTTATGGTAAGCTTTGATAACATATTAGAATCCTTCTTGGCTTATAAGATAAAAGAGTAGATTTTTTCAACAACGATTTCCGCCGCGGCATTATCCATGCAAACAATCAACAACGTATCGTCACCCGCAACAGAGCCGATAATTTCATCGTGACTGAATTTATCTACAACCGCCCCCGCATTTGCTCCGTTACCCGATAAAGTCTTGACGACGACAAGATTTTGCGCCGATTTTACCGAAAGCACACAATCACGGAACAGACTTTTCATTTTGGGAGAAATTTCATTATCGTCTTCGTTTATGTATGCGTAACGATATTTCTTTTCGATTCCCGCAACCTTAAACAAACGCAAATCACGAATATCACGCGAAATGGTCGCTTGGGTAACCACGTGGTTCATTTGGTTGAGTTCCGCGCAAAGTTCTTCCTGCGTTTCAATTTCTTTGTTGGTAATAATTTCTAAAATTTTTGCATGTCGAGCCGATCTTAACATATATTATCCCCTTTATCTATTACAATTTTATTCATTTAATTTATTACGTACTCTGTCTAAGAAAGCGGATTCGTCTTTTACTGGGAAATCCGCTGTAAAAGGCGCTTTTTTAATAAAGACTTCGCCTTGTTCGAGAAGCTGCGCAACCGCGCCCCCATCCGTTAAAACCATACCCTTTCCACGCGTTACGCGAATGGTGAATTCGTCGCTGTCGGAAAAAACAATAGGTCTTGTTCTCATAGAAAAAGCGCAAATGGGCGTCATCATGAACACCGGGACTTCCGGAGTAATAATCGCTCCGCCCGCGGATAACGAATAAGCGGTAGAACCGGTTGGCGTACAAATCAAAAGCCCGTCGCCAGAGATAGTAGCCCCCCCTTCTTTTGCCTGCAAAGCAAGGCTTAACATTTGCGGCTCGTTTTCCTGGGGCGCGTAATCACGCTGTATAGACACTTCGTTTAAAGCATAATAGGTTTGTTTGCCGATGACGACCTGTAAAAGGCTACGCTTTACAATACGGCACGAATTGTCTTGTAACGCCTTTAACAATTCTTTAACCCGACCTTCTTCATCTTTTTCATACTCGGTTAAAAAACCAAGCGTTCCGTGGTTTACCCCGATGATTTTGATATTTTTTTGCGCAGCTGCCACAGCGGCGTGTAAAATAGCCCCATCACCGCCAAGCACGATTACAACGTCAACACCGTCTATATCGCAAGTATTTTGGAAAACGACCGTTTGATAGCCACACACCGTCAATTCCGTGCGCAACGACTCTACGTTCTTTTCCGTTTTTTGTTTTTTTACACTACCAAGAATCCCGATTTTCATCGTTTTTTCCCCTGTATATTATTGCAAATTCCCTTCCGAATTGCGTTTAACAAACTCTTTTATTTGCTCCAAAACAACCTTTTCCGTTTGACAATTTATAAACGTAGGCTTTATATACAACACGTATTCGATATTTTTTCCTTTTCGAACGGGCGCGTTGATAATACCGTGCGGATACAGCTTGTTTTCCGATAAAAAACCAAGCACTTTTTTTACGATGTCCACGTGCGCTACGGGCGCAACGATACCGCTTTTACCTATGTGCTTTTTCTCACATTCAAACTGTGGTTTTATCAATACAAACGCGCTGCCGTCTTCACTTAATATCTCTTTAATCACAGGAAAAATCAAGCGTAAGGAAATAAAGCTCACGTCCGTGACAACGCCATTGATTTTCTCTACAAAATCATCTTGTTTTAAATATCGCGCGTTGGTGTTTTCCATAGGAACAATTCTTTCGTCACCAAGCAAAGTTTCATGAAGCAGGCTTTCGCCGACGTCCACCGCATAAACTCTTTTCGCTCCGTTTTGAAGTAAACAATCGGTAAAACCGCCCGTACTTGCGCCGATATCCACAAAAATTTTATCCTTGCAATCAAAATGAAAGGCTTTTAAGGCTCTGTCTAATTTGTATCCGCCGTTGGAAACAAAGCGTTCTTTCGGCACAACAAATTCGATAGTTTGATTCTCGTCCACTTCGGTTTTTGGTTTTATTATTTTTCCATTGACCAAAACCAGCCCCTTTTCAATGGCTTCCGCCGCTTTTGTGCGAGAGCCAAACTTTTCAGCAAAATATTTATCCGCTCTCATTGGAGTATTTTGGATATATACGCTTCAATTTCTTGGCAGCTTACGCCAAATTGCGCCTGCAAAGAAGAAATAGAGCCTTGCGGTATAAACTCGTCACGGTAAGCGAAGTTTTTAATTTTACAATCTTTACCCATCTCGATAAGGGCGTTATTTACCATAGAACCAAACCCGCCAAGCAAAACGTTGTCTTCCATTGTAATGACGTAATCCGATTGCATAGATTGTAAAAATTCCTTATCCAAGGGTTTAATAAATCTGGCATTGACAACGTCGAAGGTTTTTCCCTGCTCTTCAAGATTATGCAAAATCTTCATTGCAATCAACAAGCACCTTTCTCCCGTCGCCAAAACGGTGACCTTGGACGGATTTTCTTCCTGCTTGTGTAAATATTCCCATTTTCCAACGCGAATACTTTCTTGATTTTGCTTGTCCACGTCAAAAAGTAATCTACCCGCGCGTGGATAGCGAATCGCCAAAGGATGATTATACGACACGCTAAATTGCAGCATTTGACGAAATTCTTCCGTATCCTTGGGCGCGGCAATCGTTAAGTTGGGAATTAAAGACAAATAAGAAATATCAAATACGCCTTGATGCGTTTCACCATCCGCCCCCGAAATACCAGCTCTATCAATACAAAACGTTACAGGCATATCTTGCGCGCATACGTCGTGTATGATTTCGTCGAAGGATCGCTGTAAAAAAGTAGAATAAATCGCATAATACGGCTTCAAACCACCTGCCGCCATCGAAGCGCAAAGCACGGAAGCGTTTTCTTCGCAAATACCGACGTCAAAAGCTCTGTCCGGATATTTTTCAAAAAATTCGCTCAATCCCAAAGCCTCTTTCATCGCCGCAGAAACGACAACCAAGGAAGAGTCCTTTTGCGCCATCTCGCAAAGTGTTTCCCCTAAAATTTCAGAATATTCCGTCGTTTTTACCGAGCCAAACGGCGGTACGCCATGGGTATTTGTGGGGTGTTCTTCGCTAAATTCGTAGCCCTTGCCTTTTTTCGTGGCTATATGCAAAATAACCGAGCTTTCTTTTAAAAGCTCTTTCGCTTCCGACATCGCCGAAAGCATATCATCCAAATCATTACCGTTTTTAACACCGATATAGCGTAAACCAAAGCTTTCTAAAAGCCTAATCCCGTCCGCTCTGCCGTCAGTCTTAATTTTCTCTATTATGTCATACATACCACCTACCGTAGGAGATATAGACATACCGTTATCATTTAAAATAATTAGAATTTTTGTATTTAAAATTTTTAAACTGCTCAACGCTTCGTAAATCAAACCGTTATTAAACGAACCGTCGCCTATATAAGCAATAACGTTATGGTTTTCCGAGCGCAAATCACGCGCTTTGGCAAGCCCTATTGCCGCCGAAACGGAAGTACCCGCGTGTCCCGTATCATACGAATCGTATTCACTTTCCGTGCGTTTGGGAAAGCCTGAAATACCGCCTTCCTGCCGCAAAGTAGAAAATCTATCGTATCTACCCGACAACAATTTATACGAATAGCATTGATGCCCAACGTCAAAAACTACCTTGTCATTTGGAAAATCAAACACGTTAAACATAGCGACCGTAGATTCAACCGAGCCGAGATTGGACGCAAGGTGACCACCGCAACGCGTTACGGTATCGTGAATAACAACCCGCAATTCGTCGCATAAAACGTTTAATTCGTTTATTGTCAAGCTTTTAATTTTTTTCGGTGTTAAATTTTCAATCATAGTATACCCCATTTCGGTATAAGCAATTAAAGATTAGTTACTGCGTTTTAAAACGTATGACACAAGGTCTTTTAAGAAGGATACGTCGCCGTCAATCCCTTCTAACACAGCCAAGCAATCCAACGCGCACATATCCGCGCGTACCTTTGCCCCTTCTAAACCGTATATTTTAATACAAGTCAGCTTGTTTTCCGCTTTGTCTTTGCCCGTTGTTTTTCCTAAGGCTTCCTTATCACCAACTACGTCCAAAATATCATCTGTCATTTGGAAAAGCTTTCCTAAAAGCCGCCCAAAATTTTCTAACGGCAAATAATATTTGTTGTCGGATAATATACTTGCAATCGCCGTAGGTGCGAGCAATAACTTACCCGTTTTATGTTCGTATATATAGCCCAACTCCGCTTCGGAAATTTCCGCGTTTTGATTAGAATACCAAAGATCGGCGGATTGTCCGACAATCATACCGTATACGCCCGCGCACTCGTTTAAAAACTTGGAAGCAAGCGCATATTTTTCCCCTTTCATGCTTTCATCAAAGCATATCGCATAGGCTTCGTTCAATAAAGCGTCGCCCGCCAAGATCGCATTTGCTTCCCCAAACTGTTTATGGGAAGACGGCTTACCGCGACGAAAATCATCGTTATCCATCGCGGGCAAATCGTCGTGAATCAGCGAATACGTATGAATCATCTCCAACGCAAGCGCGAAAGGCAAAATTTCCGTTTCAGGTAACCCCAACACATCCGCGCAAGCAAGCGCAAGCACAGGGCGAATGCGTTTTCCGCCGTTAAGCAGGCTATATCGCATACTTTCTCCCAAAATCGAAGGCTTGGTCTGCCATTTTTCCGCATATTTTATTAAATAGTTTTCAAAAATCGCCAAATAGTGTTCGTAGCGAAGATTAAAATCGTTCAAAATCTTTACTCCTTATACGCTGCAAGGCAAGTGTTATACATTAGCATTGTAATCGTCATAGGGCCGACGCCACCGGGAACAGGCGTGATATAAGAAGTTTTTTCCTTGACGTTGTCAAAATCCACGTCCCCGCAAAGCTTGCCGTTTTCATCGCGGTTGATACCGACGTCAATGACAACTGCCCCATCTTTTACCATTTCTGCTTTGACAAATTTTGCTTTACCGACCGCCGAAATTAAAATATCTGCTTGTTGACAAAGCTCTTTTAAATTTTTCGTTTTACTGTGACAAACCGTCACCGTAGCATTCGCGTTTAAAAGCAACATAGCCATCGGTTTTCCAACCGTTTCGCTACGCCCTAACACAACCGCGTGTTTCCCCGCAAGCTCAATCCCTTCCTTTTCCATAAGCTTCATAATCCCAAGAGGCGTACACGCAACTGCTTGCTCCTTGTGTTGCATAAGCAAGCCCAAGTTTTTTGCAGAAAAGCCGTCTACGTCCTTTTCAAAAGGAATATGAACGGAAGCGGACTCCGAATCCAAAGGTTTAGGCAAAGGTAATTGCAGTAAAATCCCATCCACCGCATCTTGCGTCGCGAGCTCGTCCAATAAATTTTCAAGCTCCGATTGCGTCGTGTGTTCGGGTAATTCATACGAATACGAACGTATGCCAAGTTCTTCACAAGCGCGTATTTTATTGCGCACATAAATACGAGAAGCGGGGTCCTCGCCAACGATAATAACGGCGAGCCCCGGCTTTTTTTCGCTTTTTTCAATTTTTTCTTTCAGCTCAGCGCGAAGAATTTGCGCCCAAGCCTTTCCGTCAATAATCTTCATTTTGACCCCGTTATTTATTGATAACCCCTGACAAAACGCCGTTTACGAAATCAGCGCTGGTGTCCGTCGAATATTTACGAGCCAAGCCCGCCGCTTCGGATACGGAAACAACAGGCGGAATATCGTCGAAATACCTAATTTCCGCCATCGCTATCAATAAAATTGCCTTATCCGTAGGGTTAATACGATTTTCGCGGTAGTGATGACAAGCTTCTTCAATGCCCGTAATCAGTTCCGCGCGATGTTCTTCCACCGCGGCCACCAAGTCGGTTGCAAAAAGAAGATCGTCTTCGTTATCTAACAATCCAAACTGTTTATAAATTTTCTTTTTCAACGCGTCCATACAATCGCTGTTGAATTGCTGCGCAAAAATAATATTCAACGCCGCTTCTCTCGCTGCATTTCTCATAACGCTCTCCGTAAATCTTTTATATACAACGAAAACCCCCGCAACGCGAAGGCTTCGTTTTATTATGCGTTTTTCTCTTCCGTTTCCGCAGGTTGTTCCGCTTCTTCCTTTTCAGGCTTCGGTTCGCAAAATACTACGTCGTGGATATGCACGTTGACTTCCGCAACTTTGTAGCGCGTCATATTTTCCACGCTTTGCTTAACCGTTTGTTGCACGCGGTACGCGACGTCGGGTACGTTATAGCCGTATTTTACAATCACGGAAATATCTACGTATACCCCATCTTTTTCAAGGTACAAAGAAACGCCGTCTTTTTTACCCTGCGTGGGAATTACCCCTTCTACTTCCGCTACGGCAAGCGCAACGATATTTTGCACAATGCCCGTATTGTATACGACTTTCCCGCTTTGTTTATTGTTCGAAGTTAATCTGATGATAGACATTCAAATAGTCTCCTTTTTTTGTTCAAGACTATTATACCACATCTTTTCGAATAATGCCACTATTTTACGAATATTTTTCTTGTTTTTTTCAGCTTTCCGCATAAACGGGCATTATGATTATGTTTCCAGCGACGATTCCCGTTTCATTTTTCATCATACTATATATCGAAAGCGCCGTGTCGTAGTTCAATTCTGAAGAATTGATAAACACGTTGATATTTTCTGATTCAGACGAAACGGACACTACCGCGTCGGAAAATCCAAGGGATTTTACCATATTTTCAAGGACGAGTTCTTTTTCCATAGCGGCGACGATTTCCATCTTCATTGCCGTCGCTTCTTCATATCTTTCATCCCCCGCGTCATAGAGCGCGATTACGCTATCAAGCTGAACAATCTCTTCGTTTCTCGTCGTCGTACGTTCAGAACGATACGTCGTAAAATAATTCGCCGCCGTTACGTCCCCCTGCGCCGAACCGGTCGTTACGGAATTAGCGAAAACAAAATTAAACACCGCCGTAACCGCAAGCAAAAGCACCAAAGAACTCATAATGATAATTTTCTTTTTGTTTGACATAAATTTATCTCTCCTTTAATCTTTTTTTAAATAAATTTTTACATTTTTTTGTTGTATTCCCAACGCGGTGGCCGCCGCTTCCCGTACGGATATCAAAACTCGTATATCGTTTGCGCCTTCACAAACGATCACCACACCTTTTTCCCCGTCTTCCGTATCAGACAACATAACTTCCACTTCGCCCACCCCATCTATATCTGCTAATATAGCCGCAAGGCGCTTTTCCGTATCCGAAGAACTCATACTCGTCTGCGTGTTTTCCTTACCAAACACTAACCATGCGCCGCCTAATAATAGAACGGATAAAATCGCCACCAAAGCAACTTCTTTCAATCGCAGCCTTTTCCAACGTGTTTTTATTGTCGAAAGATCGAACGTATCCCGTTCCTTATTCAATTTGCACCTCGCTACAATAACTTTTTGATAAATACTCTCTTACTTCGTTTTTCATATACTCCGTTTCATCTTCCATATCGCAAACAGTTATTTTCGTAATATAAATTTCTTTCGTAGAACCTTTATTCCCCGATTGCTCTCGCCATTCCCAGTTTAAAATCGTCTTTACTCGTAAACCGTACTTTTCCTGCAATTCTTTTTGCAATTTTTCTTGGGTTTCCGCAATACGCATTTCACTGTAATACTCTATGAACGCCGCGTCGGTTTCTATGCCTGATTGTAAAAAAATCTCTTGCGAATTTTTATAAATAAAACTTGGGGTTTCCCCAGCTTGAAAAAAATGAATAATCGGCGTAATAATCACGGCTACGCAAGCCGTTTTGGCAATACCTTTAATCATACCCGAAGTTTTGCCATCTGGAATAATCGTTGTCAAAATCGCTGAAATTATCACAATGCCTATCACGCTAATTACGTATTCTCTCAAAACATACTCTCCGTACAGCAAATCATTATCAAAACCGTTAAGAAATACAAGAAAGCCACAAATAATATACAAGCTATGCAATATCGTAAATTGTCCGCCGTTTCGCTTAAAATAGAAGAAATTTCCCCATTCCCCATCGGTTGGGTAATCGCAGCGGTCAAGCGAAGCATAATATTGACGGATATTAACAAAATGAGCGGTTCTAATAAAACGGCAATCATTAAATAGATCCCCATACTGCCAAGGGAATTTTTGATAAGAATCCCACCCGCAACAGCCAAATCAAAGCCCCCAGATAAAAAACCGCCGATAATCGGCACCCCATTACCTATCGCGTACTTCGCCGCTCTGCGAACAATTCCGTCATAACTACTCGACGTAATTCCCTGCAAGGTAAAAAATAAACCGAACACAGAAACGCTGACGCCGATAATCCATTTGTTGACACTTTTAAAAAACGCCGTAAACTTACCTATCTTCAATCCACTTGTAAAATTCCCAATAAAACTAAACGCCATAATAATTAAGGTAAGCGGCAATACGATTTCATATATCATAGACGATATAACCGTTGCAAAAAAAGCTACCGCGGGTCTACACACCGCAACAGTGACAGAGCTCCCGCAAGCGGACATCAGCGTCATCATCAGCGGATAGATAATGCCCATTTGCGTTTGCATAGCTTTTATCCCGTCCACCGTAGCCGAAACACACTCCGCGAGAACACTTACAAGCGGAATCAACGCCGCCGTATATGCGACCAAGCGCACCATTCCCCCCGCGCTTGGGTTGCTTTGTCCTTCTTGTAGCATAGAAATCAATCCCGTTAAAAGAGCTACCGCCATAATACACGCAAACGCAGGGAAAACTTTCGTTACCTTAGAAAATAAAATCCATACTATTTCTTTTCCAAAAGATTGATAATGAAAATCCGTCCCTTTTATGTATTCCCAAAGCCGTTCCTTAACGCTTTTACTCCCGTTTTTTTCAAGAGTATCCAAATAGGCTTGCAAATCATCTAAATTCAAATTTTCAAGTTGTTCTTGTATCGTTTCATCCAAGCCTTCTTGCGCTTTGTCCGTACTTTCAGCCGAAACGCTTAGATTTGATGCGCAGAAAGAAAAAGTGAATAAATCTATAAAAATTAGTATAATTGCAAATATAAAAAATAAATTATTTTTCTTTTTTTGGATAAGCATTTTCATAAGAATTGTAAAAAACCACGAATTATATTAAATAGTCCTTCCACGATAGGAATCGATAAAAGTAGAATGGTAATTTTACCGCCTAAAACCACCTTATCCGCTATGGTATTGCTCCCAAAATCGTTCAAAATTCCCGCGCAAAACTCTGTCAAATATCCGATTCCGACTATTTTTAACAGGATTTTCAACAAACCGTTTTCTATCCCAGCCAAACGCGCTAATTCCGACAAAAAATGTAGCGCGTCTTGCAGGGCGTCGACCAAAAATAATAGGATTATAATAACGCCTGTAACCGTTACGGCAAAAGACAATTCGGGCTTTGAACTCTTTAATAACAAAGCAGTTATAGCAACGATAAAGGCTATACCTATAATTTTAAGAATTTCAACACTTCCCATGCTACGTCAGCTCAAAAATAGACTTGATTTGCGAAAATAAATCCCCGACCATTCCCACTACCACCGTTAAAACGATAACCAGTCCAACAATGCTCACCAAAGTCGCAATATCGTCCCTATCCGATTTTTTTAAGATTTGACAAATAACCGTGATTATAATCCCAATCGCTGCAATTTTAAAAAGAATACTTATATCCATATTTTCTCTCTATATAATTAAAATTAAAATGAATAATCCGCATAAAAATCCAAGCTTCACATAT
>JBGVRC010000015.1:0-11484 GCA_045128055.1 Candidatus Scatosoma sp.
GTATTAGCGACGCGTGCAACCTGTAAAAGCGAACGTTATAAAAAATTATATTGTCAAGCCAAAAAACTTTATCCGTGCGCGGAGATAAAAACTTTTGCTTGCAACGATTTGGCGGGGGAAATAGAAAATGGGATCGGGGAGTATGTAGATTATACGCCGTATTTGCCTATGGGAAAGCCTGACGGAGTGGTTTTGGGGTGTACGCATTATATATATATAAAGGAAGAGATTGCCGATTTTTATCATTGCAGGGCGTATGATGGGAATGAAGGGATAGCCAAACAGCTTTTTTCCGTTTTGTCAAAAAGGGTGGATTTTGATAAAAAAATAGAAAAAAGTAGGGATTCGCAACCCCGTTTAACCACTCTACGTAAAATTGTAAAGAAGTTAAACAAATGTTTGCCAAAAAATAAGTCAAAAAAGGCAAAAACAGGCAAAAATAAAAGTGTCTTTTTCTTAGGAAAATCAAGGGAAAGAATGCATTTTATACACGAACAAATGTTCGGTTTAAATAATAAGGGGTAAAAATGGTCTTTTTGTGGTTAAAAAATACAAAAAAAATATAAAAATTACTAAATTTTTTCCAAAAAACTCTTGACAATGGTTAAAAGTGGTTGTATAATATAGACATACCATTTGACTAAGGCTCGTGATGGAAATTCTAAACAAGGGGGAAGCGATATGTTCAAGGGTATGTTCGAACATCAACTTGATGATAAAAACCGTTTGCGTATTCCTTCCAAGTTTAAGAAGGAGCTCACGGGTGAGAACGGAGAAAAGTCGTACAGCTTTTTCAGGGGTATGAATAGATGTATCTGCGTGATGGCTGACGACGATTTAGACGATACGATTGCTTCCATCTCGGAAGAAGGTATTTCGGAGGCAAATCACGCGTCGGCAATGTTTTTTAGCAGTATCTTTTCTGCGGAAGAAGACGCGCAAGGCAGAGTGGTGTTGCCGTCGATGCTTAAAAAGATGGCTGGCATACAAAAAGATATCGTAACAATCGGACGCGGTAAACGTTTGGAAATTTGGGCGGCTGAAAAATATTACGAATATCTGGAAGGAATCGATTACGACTCCGAGCTTAAAAAATTGGGGATTTAACAAATGTTGGAATTTTCGCACAAACCGGTAATGCTGGAAGAATGTATGGAAGGGCTTTCTTTGAAAGAAGGGGGAACTTACTTCGATGGTACGGTAGGCGGTGGCGGACATTCCTATGAAATACTCAAAAGGACTGCTCCAAGCGGAAGACTGATTGCAACGGATTTGGACGACGAAGCCATTGAAGCGGCGGGCAAGCGTTTGCAAGAGTTTGGCGGCAGGTTCGAAATATACAAATCCAACTACAAAGATTTTTCTATTGTCTTTGATAGGGCGGGGATAGATAAAATCGACGGCGCGCTTTTAGATTTTGGGGTTTCTTCTCACCAAATCGACGATGAAGACAGGGGATTTACCTATCGAAAAGCGGACGCACCCTTGGATATGCGTATGAATACTTCGGCATATCTTACGGCGGAAATCGTTTTAAATACCTATTCGGAAGAAGCGTTGGCAAGAATTTTAAAGACGTACGGGGAAGAAACCTTTGCAAAACAAATCGCTCGCAATGTTGTAAAATACAGAGAACAAAAACCTTTGAAAACGTCGGGTGAGTTTGCCGAGATTATTCGAAATAGCATTCCTGCAAAATTTCGATACGGCGCTCCTTGCGAAAGAAAAAGTTTCCAAGCTTTGCGAATTGAAGTAAACGGAGAACTGGAAGGGTTATACGAATTAGTAATATCTTTAACAAGAAGATTGAAAAAGGGCGGCAGGATAGCCATTCTTACCTTCCATTCGTTGGAAGATAGAATTGTAAAAGAAGCTTTCCGCGAGTTGGAATCGCCTTGCACTTGTCCCGGAAATTTCCCCGTTTGCGTATGCGGGAAAGAACCGGAAATTAAAATCATTACCAAAAAGCCGATTACGGCGAGTATGGAAGAGCTTGAATATAATTCAAGAAGTAAATGCGCGAAATTAAGAGTTGCGGAAAAAATTTAATCCGCTAATGATAAGATATGGAGGGGCACAATGGAATTGGTACGCGAAAGACAAACGATAGAGTTTACGAACGTAGAAGCACAGCAGCATAACGCGCAAATCAGCGAACGTTATCGTCTTTTGCAAAGCGCGGAAGCGGATCAGTTTTCGCAGGTTACGTATGCAAACGAAGCGACTGCGCGCACGGCGCCTACCGTTGAAGAAACGCCCGTTTTGGAGCAAATGCCCCACGTAACGGATTTCGTACACGAAAGCCCCGTATCGCCTATTTTTACGGCTGAAAAATTTGAAAGCCTTATGGCTACGCCCGAAGTAAAAGAAGCGGTGGAAACGGTTGTTATCCCCGTTATCGAACAAAAGGCAAAAGAAGTTACGGCGGTTGCCGAACATTATTCGCTTTCTAACTTTGCAAAGTTTGTGATCGCTGCGTTTGCGGCAATCGTAATCGCTTTGCTTTCGTTGATTGCATATAATTCTCAGATCATTCATCAAAAAAGGATTCAAATAGACGGTTTAGAGGCAAGAAGGGAACAACTCCTTCAAGAACAACAAGAACTTGAAGCTCGCATTGCAATGGCTCAGGACGAAGCAACTATTCTTCAATGGGCTGAATCGCAAGGCATGGTTCCCTTAGCCGCTTAACCGGAACAGGAGCAACATCATCAAAAACATCAAAAAAGAATATTCGGTATCTATTTTACAAAAGAGGTTACTCGCCATTATCTTGGCGGTAACCTTTCTTTTTTGCTTTTTATGCGGTCGCTTTTTCTACGTGCAGGTGCTTTGGAGCGAAGAATTGAACTACCGCGCGCTTGACCAATGGACGCGAGAATTGCCTATTATTGCCCAACGCGGGAAAATCACCGATAGAAACGGGATCGTGTTGGCGGATAACGATACTGCGTACACCGTGTTTGCCCGTTCTAACGCAGTCAAGGATAAGGTTTCGGCAGCGGAAAAGCTGGCGTTGGCTTTGCGTGTGGATAAAACGGTTTTATATGAAAAATTAACCAAAAAGAAGGCTTCGGAAGTGACCATAGCGAAAAAGGTTTCCAAAGAAGAAATCAATGCTTTGAGAAATCTTGCTTTGGACGGGGTATATTATTCGCGGGATAACGTTCGCGTATACCCCAAAGGCGACGCGCTTTGTCAGGTGGTAGGGTTTACTTCTACGGACAACGTTGGTACGACGGGTGTGGAGAAATATTACGAAAAATATCTCGCGGGGACGAACGGCGAGCTTTTATATGAAACGGATTTAGTCGGCAAAGAAATAGAAGGAAGTGTTGCTACGTATTTGCCCGCGGAAAACGGTTATAACGTCGAATTGACAATAGATTACGGCATACAAGAGATTGTGGAAAGCGCGTTGGAAAAAACCTGCGCGACGTACTCGCCGTCGGGCGCGCAATGCTTGGTTTTGGACGTAAATACCTTTGAGATTTTGGCATTGGCAAACCTGCCGTCCTATGATTTGAACGAAGTTCCACGTAACGAAGCGGAGCTTTTAAACGCTCTGACGAGAA
Source organism: Candidatus Scatosoma sp. (assembly GCA_045128055.1). Lineage (GTDB taxonomy): Bacteria > Bacillota > Clostridia > Christensenellales > Borkfalkiaceae > Scatosoma. The sequence goes on from JBGVRC010000015.1 coordinate 3,576, forward strand.
ATCGTATGGTTTGCGATATCTACGAGCCTGGTTCTACTTTTAAAATTATCACGTCAGCGGCGAATATTGAAGAGCATTTTCAAGGAAATTCGAAGGCTTTTTCGTTAAGCTACGTTTTTAACAGCTCTCGTACGCGGTCGGTAGACGGAACGACGGTGAAATGTTGGAGTAATCACGCGAACGGCAAGCATTGCAATCAAACCTTGGCGGGAGCTTTGAATACGAGCTGCAACCCTTGTTTTACGGATATAGCTTTGTCATTAGGGAAGGAAACCTTTTATAAATATCTTTCCGCGTTTGGTTTTGGTAAACGTACGGGAGTGGATTATGGCGGCGAAGCGTACGGACTTTTGATGCCTGAAAGCGCGGTGCGGAATTGTGATTTGGCGCGTATCGGCTTTGGGCAAACGGTGGCTGTGTCGGGGATACAGCTTGCTTGCGCAGTGGCATCGGCGGTAAACGGCGGGTATTATTATACGCCAAGATTGCTAAAAAGAATTTATGCGGACGATGGGTATGAACTGAAAAAGACGGAAAGCGTGCTGCAAAGCAGGACGGTAAGTGAAAAGACTTCACGGGTTTTGGCGGAGATGTTGGAAGGGGTCGTTCGTGACGGCGGTGGTAAAAAAGCATACGTAGAAGGCTATCGAATTGCGGGAAAGACAGGGACGGCGCAAAAATTTGAAGAAGGGCACATAGCGGCTGGGAAATACGTTTCTTCCTTCGTGGGCTTTTTTCCTGCGGATAAACCGCAGTATTTAACGCTTGTTATTGTGGATGAACCGCAGGGCGCGTATTACGGGAGCGTCGTTGCCGCGCCTTGCGCCAAAGAAGTTTTTGAAGGAATTATCTCGTTAAAAAACATACAAAAAAGAACGGCGGAATAAGATATGAAAAAAGAAGGTGGATAAGATGCGTTTAACAGAGCTTTTAACTGGGGTAGAAATTCAAGAAAAAATAGGCTTGGCAAATTTTGATTGCGAAATTGTCGGGATTTATACGGATAGCAAAGCGTATATGCCCAACGGGTTATTTGTTTGCTTGGAAGGCGGAAAAGTAGATTCTCATTTTTGCGTAGCGGAAGCCATACAAAACGGAGCGATTGCTATTATAGCGGAAAGGAATACGATGGCGAGCGTTCCGCAAATCATTGTAAAAGATACGCGGTTTGCCTTGTCAAAAATAGCGTCGCTTTTTTACGGAGAGCCGTCTAAAAGCTTGAAAATCGTAGGGGTAAGCGGTACGAATGGAAAAACGACTACTTCGTATATGTTTGCGGAAATTTGTAAGCAAGCGGGGAAAAGGGTGGGGATTATAGGGACGTTGGGGGTTCGCTACGGCGCGAAGACAATCAAGACGAACTTGACGACGCCCGACCCCGTATTTTTGCAAAAAACGCTTGCGGATATGTTGCGCTGTGGAGTGGAATACGTGGTAATGGAAGTGTCTGCGCACGCGTTATACTACGAAAAAACGGGGGATATGCAGTACGCGGCTTGCATTTTTACCAACTTGACCCAAGACCATTTGGACTTTTTTAAAGATATGCAAGAATATAAGCAGGCAAAGCTGAAACTGTTTCGAGAAAAATGCGAAATGGCCGTTGTAAACGGCGATGACGAAGTGGGGCGAGAAATAGGAAAAATACGCGACGATTTAGGGCTTGAAACCATATATTACGGTATGGAAACTCCATCCGAAGCCTTTGCGGTGATTACGCACGAGTCGTTAAAAGGTACGGAGTGCGTAATCAACATGGAAGATAAGCTTTGTCGCGCGAGTATTCGATTGATAGGTAGGCATAACGTATACAATGCCATAGCAGCGGCGTGCTGTGCAGCGAAGCTTGGATTTGATATATCCGATATATCGCAAGGGCTTTGCAGTGTAAAGCAAATTGACGGGCGACTGCAATGGGTTGGTGGTTTTCAAGGCGGCGAAGTATACGTGGATTTTGCGCATACGCCCGACGGGATTTTTAAATCGCTGGAAACGTTGAAACAGCATTGTAAGGGTAAGTTGATTTGCGCGTTTGGATGCGGTGGAAATCGGGACAAAAGCAAACGCGCGATTATGGGGGAATACGTGGCGAAAAAAGCGGATTTTTCCGTGATTACGTCCGATAATCCGCGTTATGAAGATCCGTTGGATATCATAGCGGAGATCGAAAAGGGCTATCGGCGTTTTTCTACGCGATACGTGGTTGTCCCCGATAGAGCGGTTGCCTTAGATTACGCGCTTGATTTTATAAAAAAGGACGACGTTTTGTTGGTTGCGGGCAAAGGCGGGGAAGAATATCAAGAAATTATGGGGATAAAGCATCCTTTTCACGACCATACTGTACTTACGAAATTGATAGGGCAAAAATCTAAAAAATAATCGAGTGATAATCAAATGAGTATATACCTTTTTTCCATAATAACGGCGTTTGTCGTTTCTTTGCTATTTTGTCGGTTGCTTATTCCTATTTTAAGGAAGTTGAAGGCGGAACAAAACATACTCGTATACGTAAAAGAACACAAAGGCAAAGGCGGTACTCCTACGATGGGTGGTATCGCCTTCGTTTTCGCCGCGATACTGTCCGTTTTTATATTCGCCAAGCAATGGGATAGAAAATTGACGGTTACGCTCGCGGTTGGTTTGTCGTTTATGATTGTGGGGCTGTTGGACGATTTTTTAAAACGAAAGCATAAAGAAAATATGGGGCTTCGCGCGTGGCAAAAATTTTTATTTCAAACAGGCATAGCCGTATTTTGCGGCATATATTGCTATCGCGCAGGGATTACACGATTGTACCTTCCTTTTGTAAACAAAGCTTTTTCAATCTCTTGGTGGATAATTCCCGTTACAGTTTTTGTGTTTTTGGCGACGGTAAACGCCGTCAATTTAACGGACGGATTGGACGGACTTGCCGCAGGGACGAGCGTACCCTTTTTTGGGCTAATGGGGGTTGTAATACTCTTACAAAACGGCTCGTCGAGCTTGGTGTTGACGTCTTTTTGCTTGATGGGGAGCTTGCTTGCGTATTTATTGTTCAACGTGCATCCTGCTTCGGTGTTTATGGGGGATACGGGGTCGCTTGCGTTGGGGGGCTTTGCTTCGTGTATATGCGTGTTTAGCGGAAATACCTTATACGTACCTGTTTTGGGGATATGTTTCGTCTTTTCCGTCATATCCGTTATTATTCAAGTAATATATTATAAGGTAACGGGCGGGAAACGAGTATTTTTAATGGCGCCCATTCATCATCATTTTCAAGAAAAAGGTTTTTCCGAAAGCCGCATTGCATACGCTTATTTCTTGATAACGCTTTTGCTTGGCGGTTTGTGTGTGGCGTGTATCGGATAAGAAGGAGAAAGTATGTATATAAAACGACAAAGCTTTTTGGTTTTTGGGTTGTCCCGCTCCGGGAAAGCGGCAGCGCAATATTTATTGTCGCATGGCGCAACCGTTTACGTTTACGATGAAATTGAAAGCGAAAGAATTGCGCAAACAACGGCGGAATTAGAAAAAATGGGCGCGAAACAATTTACCAAAGATAAGATATCCACAGCGCCGAATTTTTGCGACGCGTTGGTATTAAGTCCGGGTATTCCTATCGACCATACTCTTGCGGTAGCTTTTAAAAGAGCTGGAAAAGGGGTAATAAGCGAGTGTGAGCTCGCCGCGCGGCGTATGCATAGTCCTATGATAGCCATTACGGGCACGAATGGAAAAACGACGACGGTAAATATGCTGACGGAAATATTAAAAAAGGGGGGATTGAGTGCAGTCGCGTGCGGGAATATCGGTATGCCGATATTAGAAGCGGTGGATAAGTCCCAGGACGAAATTTTTGTTGCGGAAATTTCCAGCTTTCAATTAGAAACCCTTTCGTCGCACTTTCCGCATATTGCCGTTGTGTTAAACGTAACGGAAGACCATCTCAACCGTCACTATACAATGGAAAATTACATATTTTTAAAGAAAAAGCTTTTGAAAAATTTAACGGAAACGGAGTTTGCTATTTTAAATTACGATGACTTGACCGTGCGCGCCTTTGCGGAAAAAACCAAAGCGAAAGTGTTGTATTTTTCTTTAAAAGAAAGGGTTTACGGCGGATATCTCGAAAAGGGAGATTTGTATTTTGGCAAAGAAAAAATTATGTCCGCGGACGATGTGTCTATCGGCGGCGCGCATAACTTACAAAACGCTTTGGCCGCGATTGTCGCGGCGAAAATTATGGGGATAAGCTCGTCGGATATAGCTGCGGCTTTGTCGTTTTTTAAAGGGGTAAACCATCGTATTCAAACCGTGGATAGCATAAATGGGGTAACCTATGTCAACGATTCGAAAGGGACGAACGTAGACGCAACGCTGAAAGCGGTTGCCGCTATGAAAACGGAAACGGTTTTACTATTGGGTGGCAAGGATAAGGGGTATCATTACGACGCTTTGTTTGGCGAATTGAAAAAAACTTGCGTTATCCACACGGTTTTATACGGGGAGAATCGGTATGCGCTCTTAAAAAGCGCGCAAGCGGTCGGCTTTGCTGACGTAAGTCTATGCGTTGGTTTTGAAACGGCGGTACGGCTTGCCGCTATGCAGGCAAAGCAAGGGCAAACGGTATTGTTAAGCCCTGCCAGCGCGAGCTTTGACGAGTTTGCAAATTACGAAGAAAGGGGGGATAAATTTGTTGAAATCGTACAAAGCTTTGCCAAAGCGGAAAAGGGAGATTGTAAAGACGAGCAAGCAGAGAGAGCCGTCTTTAATGAGTCGGGGCAAGACGAGTAAATACGTCTTTATAAAGCCGCGCGGCGATATTTGGATTTTGGTGTGTACGCTCGCGCTATCCGCGTTTGGAGTGGTTGCCATTTATTCGGCGAGCAATTACATAGCGAAAACGCAATATAACGACGCCTATTTTTTTGTAAAAAAACAGTTGGTTGGCTTTATTTTAGGGATAATCGCTATGTTTTTTTGCGGTAGGATTTCTCCTGAAATTTTACGCGGCAAAAAGGTGCGTTGGACGGCTTTTATTCTGCCTGTTATTTTGTTGGGTTTGGTGTTTGTTCCGGGGATAGGCAAGACAAATTACGGTGCAACGCGGTGGATTGGGGTCGGCGGGGTCACCATTCAGCCGTCCGAGCTGGCGAAATACGGCTTTGTGATTTTTTCCGCGGCGTATATGGCGGACGATATGGGCAGAATGCGCACGTTTAAAGGCATTTTGCCCGTTCTATTAAGCGGCGGCGTTATTTGTGGGTTGATTATCATCGAACCGAATATGTCGGTGACAATGTGCGTTGGGCTTTTGATGTTGACGATGCTTTTTCTCGGCGGTATGAAAATAAAGCATTTTTTGTTGATTTTTATTCCCGCTATGTTGGTTGTACCGATTATGATTATTGCCGAGCCGTACAGAATGTCAAGATTGAGCGCCTTTTTAGACCCTTGGGAAAATCCGCGCGGAGAAGGGTATCAGTTGATTCAGTCTTTATACGCGCTTGGGAACGGCGGTTGGTTTGGTGCGGGGCTATTTCGATCGCGGCAAAAATACCGCTTTTTACCTTTTGCAGAAAGCGATTTTATTTTATCGATTATAGGGGAAGAGCTGGGGTTTGTCGGCATAGCCATTTTGTTTTTATGCTCGTTTTTTTTGGTTTTTCGCGGTTTGCGGGCAGCTTCGAGGGCAAATTCCTTTTTCTCGATGTTGCTTGCGGCGGGGATCACGATGGTGTATGGGATTCAAACGGTGATAAACGCGTTGGTTGTAAGCGGCAGTATTCCGCCGACGGGGTTGCCGTTGCCATTGATAAGCTCAGGGAATACTTCTCTAATCGTCACGATGGCGTCTATGGGGATATTATACGCGATTTCAGCCCAAGGAAAGACGAATACACAAAGACAGGCGTTATTTTCATACAATAAGACATAAGGAGTTTTATCGTATGGATAAATATATTATCGATGGCGGAAATAAATTATACGGGGCTATCAGGGCGCAAAGCGCAAAAAACTCGGTGTTGCCTTTGCTGGCAGCGGCAGTATTGACAGATGAAGAAGTGGTGATACATAATTTGCCGATTATTAGTGACGTTGAAAATATGCTACGGATTTTAGGGGAAGTGGGCTGTGTCGTTAAACGCCGAAAAAATAGCGTCGTAATAGACAGCTCTAATGCAGTTTCGCACGAGATACCAACGCGGCTCACCAAAGAGCTGCGTTCTTCCGTTTTTATGCTCGGTTCGGTGCTTACCCGATTTCGCCGCGCCAAAATATCCTATCCAGGCGGGTGTGATATCGGGTTAAGGCCGATAGATTTACACCTTTCGGGTTTAAAGCGTCTGGGGATAAAGATTGAAGAAAAAGACGGGTATATAGAGTGTATGGCGGATAAGCTGGTTGGGGCGGATATTTTGTTGGATTTCCCAAGCGTCGGCGCGACGGAAAATATTATTCTTGCCGCGGTAAAAGCGGACGGAATTACCGTAATACGTAATGCCGCCAAAGAGCCAGAAATCGTAGATTTGCAAAATTTTCTCAACGCAATGGGCGCAAACGTACGCGGAGCGGGCGGTGGAACGATTGTAATTAAAGGGGTACAACAGTTGCACGGCGTGGAATATACCCCGATCGGAGATAGAATAGAAGCGGGGACATATCTAATTGCGACGGCAGTTTGCGGTGGAGAGATAGAAGTGGACGGGGTTCCGCACGAAAATATTGCCGCGCTTTTACATAAATTACGTGAAAACGGTTGCAAAATCTATACGAAAAATGGTAAAATATTATTGATAAGCGACGGACAGTTAAGGGCGGTCAGCTTGGTGGAGACAACACCGTTTCCAGGTTTTCCCACCGATTTACAGGCGCAGTACGGTTCGCTTTGCGCTGTGGCGACGGGTACGACGCTTATTGTGGAAAATTTGTTTGAAACCAGATACCGTTATGCGGCGGAGCTTAAACGTATGGGCGCGGATATAACGGTACGGGGCAGGACAGCCGTAATACGCGGAGTAAAAAGCTTGCATGGAGCAAGCGTATCCGCGAGTGATTTGCGCGGCGGAGCGGCGCTTGTCGTTGCGGGATTAAAAGCGCAAGGGCAAACTTCTATTACGGATATAGCCTATATCGATAGGGGCTATGCGGAATTTGAATATAAGCTCCGTTTGTTGGGGGCAAAAATCAGGCGCATTCGCGTATAAGATAAGGAGTAGGATATGCTAAAGAAGAAGGTAGTCATTATCTTGACGGCAATCGTTGTTTTGGCTGTGTCGGTGTTGAGCATTTCGACAGTTTTTCGCGTGCGCGGCGTGACGGTAAATACTGCCGTTATTTCCGAAGTTGCAAAGGACGAAGCGCAGCAGTTGCAAGAAAAACTGTTGGAAGAATATAAATACGACAGTTCGTTTTTTGTCAACGATAAAAAAGCGAAAGAGATTTTGGAAGATTTTCCGTATTTCCGTTTGACGGGTTTTGAAAAGTCGTATCCTGATGGAGTAGTGATAAACGTTGCGGAGCACGTAGAAAGTTACGCTGTTGAGAAAACGGGCGCGGAAAGCTATTATATCATTGGAGAAGACGGATTGATTTTGTCTGAAAGAGATTCGTCGGCAAATCGCTTGGACGGTCTGCCTAACGTCGTGATAAAGGGCGAAGGGTTAAGCGTAAGCGGCGCAAAGGGACAAAAGTTGCAAGGCGATGAAAAATGGACGGCTGTTTTGCAATTTTGTAACGTGTTTTCCCAAAAAGTAAACGGCATTCGCGATAACGTAGACAACGTAAACGTGGAAAAGTACGCGCCCGTTTGCTTGACGATGCGCGAAGGGGTAAAAATCTACGTGGGATCGATTGAGAAATTGACGGTGGAAAAAGCGGAAGCCGCAGTTGAAAAATACCTTGCTTTGTCCGATGCGGAAAGAATGAA
>JBGVRC010000016.1:0-2284 GCA_045128055.1 Candidatus Scatosoma sp.
CTGTATCGACAACGCTTGTATATAATAGCATTATTAAAAAGAATTGTCAAATATTTTTCGCTGCTTTTTGGAAAAAATTTTAAAAAATTTAATTTATTCTTTTTAACGGCAAAAACTAACAAAAAAGTGTTATTTTTTCACTTTCTAAAAAAATATAAAGAATGTTTTTGCATATTGTTGTCGAAACGAAAAAAATGTGCTATAATAAACTAAATCGTTATCGTATTAGGAAAAAAGAAAACCCCGAACGGAACAATAATACCCAAAAATACACGTTTAAAACACCCAAAAGGGGCATTAAAACCATCAACAGCAAATCCGAGCGTTTATATTTAAATATGAACATACAAACGTATATGGTGATTGCTCCGCCCAGCGCGGCGGTGATAAAAAGCTTCCCCAAATTACGTTGCGGCTGTTTTTGCATAGTAGACGCGTTTTCTTGCGTAGCCTGCGCGTCGGCAGTGGGCAAAGCGTTTTTCGTATCGGACTGAATTTCCGCGCGGATAGCTTCTTTTTCTTCGTTATCACGCATGGATTTGATTTGTAAAAAAGCGTAAAAATTGATTGCAACGATATAAGCAATAAGCAAAATATATAAAAGTACCATACGAATAGTATGGCGCAAAAACCGTAAAAAATAACATAGGAGTTACTATTATGAAAAAGAGAGCATTGGTAAGCGTTTCGGACAAAACGGGCATCGTGGAATTTTGTCAAAGATTGATTGCGTGCGACTACGAAATCATTTCCACGGGCGGCACGGCAAAAGCGCTCAAAGACGCGGGACTTCCCGTTATCGGCATCAGCGAGCTTACGGGCTTTCCCGAATGCTTGGACGGCAGAGTAAAAACCTTGCACCCCGTCGTACACGCAGGGCTTTTGGCTATGCGTTCCAACCCCGAGCATATGCAACAGCTTGAAAAGCTTAATATCAACACGATTGATATCGTAGCGGTCAACCTGTATCCCTTCAAGGCCACCATTTCCAAGCCCGACGTCACCTTTGCGGACGCGGTGGAAAATATCGACATCGGCGGGCCTACGATGCTTCGCGCGGCGGCGAAAAACTATCAAGACGTAGCAGTAGTTGTAGATCCCAAGGACTACGAAAGGGTGCTTTCCGAATTAGAGGCGGGCGAAATCACGCTCGACACCAAAAAATACTTACAATATAAAGTGTTCGCGCACACGGCTGTGTATGATAGTATGATTTCCAACTATTTGGCGCAACAGCTCGATATTCGCTTCCCCGACAGTATCACGTTTGCGTACGAAAAAACGCAAGATATGCGCTACGGCGAAAATCCCCATCAGGGCGCAAGCTATTACAGCGAAGAATTTATCCGCGCGGGCTCTCTTTCCAAAGCAAAGCAGCTTTGGGGCAAGGAATTGTCCTATAACAATATCAACGACGCGAACGGCGCGTTGGAGCTTGTAAAAGAATTTGACGAACCCTGCGTAGTGGCGTGCAAACACGCAAATCCTTGTGGCGTAGGTACGGGTAAAACCATTCACGAAGCGTATATTAAAGCGTACGAATCCGACCCCGTTTCGGTGTTCGGCGGCATTTTGGCAATCAACGGCACGGTGGACGAAGCAACGGCGACGGAAATCAATAAAATTTTCATCGAAATCGTAATCGCGGAAGCGTTCACGGACGGAGCTCTTGAAATTTTAAAAGCGAAAAAGAATATCCGTCTTTTAGAATTGCCCGACATCAAGGCAAAGCGTGAAGCAAGCGCGTACGATATGAAGAAGGTATACGGCGGTTTGCTTGTGCAGGATTACGACAATACGCTTTTTGCGCCCGAAAACTTGAAAGTAGTAACCAAGCGCGCGCCTACGGATGAAGAAATGTCGGCTATGCTTTTCAACTGGAAAGTAGTAAAGCATACCAAGTCCAACGCTATCGTAGTGGGCAAAGCGGACAGAACGACGGGTATCGGTATGGGACAAACCAACCGTATTTGGGCGGCGCAACAAGCGATTGCGCACGCAGGCGAAGAAGTAAAAGGTTCGGTTATGGCAAGCGACGCCTTCTTCCCGTTCCCCGATTGCGTAGAAGAATGTGTAAAAGCGGGTATCACGGCAATTATCCAACCTGGTGGCAGTATCAAAGACCAACTCTCGATTGATGCGTGCGACGAAGCGGGAATCGCGATGATTTTCGTTGGCGACAGACACTTCAAGCACTAATTGACATATTAAAAAGCAAAACGAAAACCGCGCGGCGCAAACCCCCCCCGGTAATTTATTAAAAATACTTGTCAAAATATTTTAA
>JBGVRC010000017.1:0-1513 GCA_045128055.1 Candidatus Scatosoma sp.
TTCGATGCGGAAAAGATGTATGCCGATCTTGCTTCGCCTGAATACCAAGGAGCCATGGTGGTATGCGATTTCATGTTCACCTACAAGCATACGAAGGCTTTCCGCAAGCTATCGAGCAAGAAAGACTGCAGCAATGCGGGCATGGTGTACACATGGGAAGAACCGCTGAAGTTCTACAAGGCGTACGGCGAAGTGGTGCGAGAAAAGCCAATCATCTGGGTAAAACCTGATTTCCCGAAGAACGCCAAGACCATTAAGGTAGACATGGAAAACAAGTTCCTGAAGGATTACGAATGCTTCAACGTCATTGCGAAGGTTGAAGGCAACCGCCACGACAGCTGTTATGTGTTCACCGCCCACTACGACCACCTCGGCAAACTGGGCAAAAAAACGTATTATCCGGGGGCACACGACAATGCATCGGGTACTGCCAGCATCATCACTTTTGCTGCCCACTACGCCAAGAACAAGCCTGAATTCGACATGTATTTCATCGCTTTCTCGGGCGAGGATGCCAACCTCCGCGGTTCGGACTGGTATGTAGAACATCCGGTAGTGCCGTTGAGCCAAATCAAGTTCCTCTTCAACCTCGACATGATAGCCGACAACAACCCTAAACAGTACTGCGAATTCAACGATGTAGCCATGAACGGATACGCCTTATTCGAGCAAATTAATGCCGAAAAAGGCTATTTCGAAGCATTAGACCGCCACGAACTCGACGAAAACAGCGACCACTGGCCTTTTGCCAAGAAGAATGTTCCGGTAGTGTTCTTCATGAACGAGCACGGCGATGCGTACAAGTACTACCACACCGTACACGATACGTACGAAAACCACATCAGTACCAATTACGAACCGTCGTTCAAGCTCATCGAAGACTTCATCAAAAAGTACTGATTGCAACCGAAAGTTGCGGGTTGCGTTTTTACCGCAAGCACCCCATCAACAACTGTATAGAAAAGTGGATATGCCTGGTATGTCCACTTTATTTTTTTCCCAGAAACTCGGGATTTTTCGGCGTAAACCTTAATGGAAACATTGAAAATCGAACATATTCCAAACCTCATTTCAGCCTTGTAGAACACTATCAAAACGCAACCTGCAACCCGCAACCCGCCTTTGTATTTTGCTGTATTTTTCTGTATCCGTCCGTACCCGTAAACGCAACCCTATAGGTATATTCTTTTTTTTAATTTTATTTTTTATTTATAAGGTACGTATACATACGCACGTATACGCACGAGGAAACCCAACGAAAGTTGCGGGTTGCGGGTTGCGTCCGGATGGTGTGCAACCGCAGGTTCTGAAAACGCAACTTTGCAACCCGCAACTTGCAACCCGCAACCTTGCAACTTGCATCGTTTCCCCTACACGGCCTTCACGCTTGAAGGCTATCGTCTTCTTGTTCCGACAAAAAAGCCAAGGCGGATAAAAAACTGCAAAAAAATATTCCGAAACTCTTGACAACGCGTTTTTGAGGTGGTATCTTTGCAGTGTCACCAATCAACCC
>JBGVRC010000018.1:0-2243 GCA_045128055.1 Candidatus Scatosoma sp.
AGATTCGGCGTGCATAAGGACTATTTGGAAGTGGGCGCGGCAATCGAGATCAAAATGGGGCAGGGCGCAAAACCGGGCATAGGCGGTCATTTGCCGGGAACGAAAATCGTCGGCGACGTTTCGAGAACGCGTATGATTCCCGAGGGCTCGGACGCGATCTCGCCTGCGCCTCATCACGATATTTATTCGATCGAGGATTTACGTCAGCTCGTTTATTCCTTAAAGGAAGCGACGGAATATAAAAAGCCGATCATCGTAAAAGTGGCGGCGGTACATAATATTGCGGCGATTGCAAGCGGTATTGCAAGAAGCGGCGCGGATATTATCGCCATAGACGGCTTTCGCGGAGGTACGGGCGCCGCGCCGACAAGGATTCGGGATAACGTGGGGATTCCGATCGAGCTTGCGCTTGCAAGTGTAGATCAAAGATTGCGGGAAGAGGGGATCCGAAACGAGGTTTCCTTGATCGTCGGCGGCAGTATCCGTTCTTCCGCTGACGTGGTAAAGGCGATCGCGCTTGGCGCGGACGCTTGTTACATCGGTACGGCTGCGTTACTCGCTCTCGGTTGTCACCTTTGCAGGGATTGCAGAAGCGGCAATTGTAATTGGGGTATCGCAACACAAAAGCCCGACCTCGTAAAACGACTCAACGCAGACATGGGTACCGCAAATCTTGTCAATTTGCTTACTGCGTGGAATCACGAGATCAAGGAAATAATGGGCGGTATGGGTATCAATTCGATAGAAGCTTTGCGCGGAAATCGACTTATGCTTCGCGGTATCGGCTTAACGCAGAAAGAATTGGATATACTTGGCATACTGCACGCAGGAGAGTAATATGAAGATAAATGCGGAAAATCAAGATTTTGAAACGCTGAACGGGCAAATCCGCTCGGCGGCGGGGAAAGAGATTGAAATAGAAAATTGTTTGGGACACCGTTATATCGGTTGCGGCTTATCGGATAAAAAAATTACGGTAAACGGCATTTCGGGCAATGCGCTTGGTGCCTATCTGAACGGTGGAGAGCTCATATTAAACGGCAACGCACAAGACGCGGTTGGCGATACGATGAACGCGGGAAAAATTGTTATTCACGGCAATGTGGGCGATACGGTGGGATACGCAATGCGTGGCGGCGAAATATACGTACAAGGCGACGCAGGATATCGCGCGGGGATACACATGAAAGCGTATAAAGAAAAAAAGCCCGTGCTTGTGATCGGCGGAAAAGTAGGGAGCTTTTTAGGCGAGTATCAGGCGGGTGGTGTAATTATTGTGCTGAATATGCAAAACGAGGAGAGACCCGTTTGGTATTTTCCTTGTACGGGAATGCACGGCGGAAAAGTATTTATCCGTTCCGGTAAGGATATTGCCTTTCCGCCGCAGGTACGCTCAAGGATAGCAACGGAAGAAGAGATATTAGAAATAGAAAGCTATATCGAAGAGTATTGTCGGTTGTTCGGTGGTAATGCGGAGGAAATTAAAAAGCAACCGTTTACCGTGGTAACGCCCAATAGTAACAATCCGTATAAACAACTGTATGTGGGGAATTAAATATGAAGTTTACGAAAATGCATGGGCTTGGGAACGATTATTTATACGTGTATGGCGAAGTGCCTGAAAAGATTGAGGGATTGTCGAGAAAATTGTCCGAGAGGCATTTTGGCGCGGGTTCGGACGGAATGATTTACATTTCGCCGTCGGATGTTGCCGATTTCAAAATGCGGATATTCAATGCGGACGGTAGCGAAGCAAAAATGTGCGGCAACGGAATCCGTTGCGTGGGAAAGTATGTTTATGACAAAGGCTATACAGACAAAACACGCTTACGGATAGAAACGTTGTCGGGAATTAAAACGCTTGAATTGTTTATTTCAGACGGCAAGGTGGGGCAGGTATGCGTTGAAATGGGAAAAACGGAAGTTTTCGACGAGAAAACTCTCGAAATAGACAGTCAAAAAATCGTTTGTATGCCCGTTTCGGTTGGCAATCCACACGCCGTAATTTTTGTAGAAAATGCCGAAAAAGAGCCGATTGCGGAGATCGGTCCTAAAATAGAAAAACATACCGAGTTTAAGGGTGGCGTAAACGTGGAATTCGTGCAGCTAATAAACGAAAAAACACTTCGTATGCGAGTATGGGAACGGGGTAGTGGCGTTACGATGGCTTGTGGAACAGGCGCGTGCGCTTCCGTTTCAGCGGCGGTCAAGAAAGAGTATTGCCCCGTAAATGAATGGATCAC
>JBGVRC010000019.1:0-3238 GCA_045128055.1 Candidatus Scatosoma sp.
GAGGAGTGGTCGTAGGCGACACGAAGACGGGGGCAGGTGTGAGAACAATCGTTATGCCCCCGAGTGTGGCGACGATGCTAGAAAAGAAACAAGCGACTGCCGTCAGTCAATGGGTGTTCCCGAATTTTGAAAATCCTGCCCTGCCGTTAAATCCTACGGCGGCGTATGATAAACTCAAAAGAATACTCAAACGAGCGGAGCTTCCGCTGATACGCTTCCACGACTTACGCCACACCTTCGCAACGCACGCGATACAAGGCGGAGTGGATGCCAAAACCTTGGCAGGCTTGCTCGGACATACGGATGCGAGCTTCACGCTCGACACCTACACGCATATGACGAGCGACATGCACAAGCACGCGTCGTCCGTCGTCAATAATATGATGCAACAATTTTTAACGGGGGCGAAAACGAATGGCGAGAAATAAACGAAAGCAAGGCGACGGCACGATGCGGTTGCGAAAGGACGGACGGTGGGAAGGGCGTATCGTAGTCGAGTACGACGAAAAAGGCATTCCGAAAACTAAGAGCGTGCTTGCCAAAATGAAAGCCGAATGCGAAGAAAAACTCAAAGCGTTAAGGGACAAGCTCGGCAAGTCGGTGGAACGGTTCAAGCCAGACATGCCCTTCGGTCAATGGATAGATTTTTGGTATCAAACCTATTGTCAGCCTGCGCTTCGCGAAACGACGAAAGACAGCTACAAGAACATTATCTACAATCATATTATCCCGACCATCGGACATATACCGCTGAACAAGCTCACGCAAAACGATTTACAACAGTTCTACGCCAAGATGAAACGGCAAGGTCGGTTGCAGAATACGGAAAAGCACGGCACAGGGCTGTCGGATAGATTTGTGCGTTCCTGCCACGCGCATTGCAGGTCGGCGTTGCAAAGAGCGGTCACCGAAGGGCTGATTACGAAAAATCCGTCACTCGGCTGTAAGCTACCGCCCAAGAAAGGCAGGGAAATGCAAGTGCTAACGCCTGCGGAAATCGAGCGGTTCTTAGCAAGAGCGAGAGAAGAAGGCTATTACGAATTGTTTTTGCTGGAGCTGTCCACAGGCATGCGCCGTGGTGAAATCTTGGGGCTGAAATGGACGGACTTAAACCTTGCGGACGGAAGCTTGCGGATTAGTCGGCAGGTGGTTACGGCAGGCAACGAACTTATCGTGCAACAGCCGAAAACGAAAAGCTCTATCCGCACGATACTCTTACCGCCGTACATGGTGGAAGTCCTTGCGGAAATGAAAGAAAAGAAGACCTGCGACTGGATGTTTCCGTCCCCCGTCAAGGAAGGCGAACCGAGAAATCCTACTTCGCTTCTGCACCGTTTCAAACTGATTTTGCAAAGGTCGGGTTGCAAGGATATCCGCTTCCACGATTTACGGCACACTTTCGCAACGATGGCGATAGAAAACGGAATGGACGTGAAAACACTGTCGGGTATTATCGGGCATATCAGCGCGGAAACGACCTTGAATATCTATTCGCACATTACGGACACGATGCGAGTGCAGGCGTCGGTAAAAATTGACCGCAAAATCGGCGGTACAAACGCGGAAATGCCTGAGCCGAAGAATGAGCCGTCCAAAACGGTATCGAGCGAAATTGACGGCTTTTTCGAGCCGTACAAACCAAAGATAAGAAAATCGGGAACAGGGTGTATCTATCAAGTGAACGAGAATCTGTGGGAAGGGAGTTTTTATCCGAGATTGCCTGGCGGAAAGCGAAAGAAATTCAACGTCTACGCGAAGACGAGAGAGAAATGCGAGAAGAAACTAGCCAAGATGATAGCCGAAAAGAAAGCGGAAATTGCCAAGCTAAAACAAGCATTAAAAAACAAGCGAAACGATTGAAAACTTAATAAAAGTATGATATAATATAGCCATAAACCAATGGAGGGGAATATGGCTATATCATTTAGAAGTTCTGCAGGTTTCGGTAAAAGAATGGAGTATAAGTTGGTTGGTGATATGTTAATGGAAGGATTAGATTGCTATCTTCCATTAGTAGATGACCATGGGGTTGATTGTGTGATTAAAAAATCTGACGGGACTTTTATAGAAGTACAAATTAAAGCGCGTTCTAAAACTGTTGCGGATGGAGACGCGGCTTTATTTGCAGCTATTGAGCATGATTGTAAGCCCAATTTCTATTTTGTTTTTTATTCTGAGCGATTAGATTTAATGTGGATTATGTCTTCCGAAGAGTTCTTAAAAGAATGCATAACAAATAAGACTGGTAAGAATGCGGGGAAACGAACGATTTGGTTTAATGGAAATAAAATAAACAAAGAGAAGGGCGTTAAGGAAGAGTATTGTTATCCGAAATACGAAAAATATATAGCAAAAGATTTCAGTAGGTTTCATTAATAAGAATAAATAAAAATATGGACTGGTGGCAAAATTAAAATATTTTGAAATTGAGATAAGGAGTTAAATATATGTTAGAAGTTGGAATGAAAGCACCGAATTTTACGTTGCCCGACAAAAACGGGAAGTTGGTTTCGTTGTCCGATTTTCTCGGCAAGAAAGTAGTTTTATATTTTTATCCAAAGGATAATACGCCTGGCTGTACTCGGCAAGCGTGCGCGTTTGCGCTTAAAAATAAGGAAATTGAAAACAAAAACGCGGTGGTTATCGGTATTAGCAAGGATAGCGTGAATTCGCATTTGAATTTTGCGACGAAGTATAATTTGCCCTTTGTTTTGTTGTCGGATACCGACCTTTCGGCAATTCAAGCGTATGGTGTTTGGCAAGAGAAAAAGTTGTACGGCAAAGTGAGTATGGGCGTTGTAAGAACGACGTTCTTAATCGACGAACAAGGTAACATACAAGCGGTTATGCCAAAAGTTAAATCCGACACCAACGCCGACGAGATTTTAGCATTGTTGGAAAGTTGAAATACAAATGTTGCTTATCACTCGTTGCATATGTGTTCTTACTCAAAAAGAAAAAGATAAATATTTTGGATATTGAATAAGTAAAGGGGTGGCCGAGCTGGTCACCCCTCAAATTTTGACATGCAGTAAACAAAGAAAAGGGAAACGGTTGAATTATTCATAGGAATGTGATATAATACACCTATAAATAGGAATTTGTAGGTGAGATAATGATTATTTTAATTACGGGAGCATCGCATACAGGCAAAACGGCGCTTGCTCAAAAATTGCTTGAAAAATATAAATATCCATATCTATCGATAGACCATCTGAAAATGGGCTTAATTCGTAGC
>JBGVRC010000020.1:0-6846 GCA_045128055.1 Candidatus Scatosoma sp.
AGCGTTTTCCCGTCGGCAATCGCTCCGAATTCTGTTACCAAATATATTTTTTCGCTCATATTTTTTATCCAAAACGTTATTTTTGAAACGCTCCCCCTATTTTCTCCTTTATTATACTCTCCCGTCTTATTTTTTCCCACAAAAAGGCGTGACACGCCTTTAATAATTAAAAATTATTTTCGTAGAAAACACTAAAAAGATAAAGATTTATCGATTTATCGATTTTTTCTTTCATATAAAAGCGTCAAGCACTTGGTAAACGAAAAAAAATGTGATATAATAAAGTTGATATTATGCGCTTACACGCGCAATTTATGTTAAACCAGGGAGGTAACTATGGCTCATTTACAAGAAGCGGCTGTGAAGAAGATTAATGAAATCTGCGACAGATACGCAAACGACAAAACGCCGCTTATGATGATTTTGAGCGACATTCAAAAGGAATACGGCTATATTCCTTTGGAAGTGCAAGAAATCGTATCCGAAAGAACGGGAATTTCCGTCGCTGAAATTTACGGCGTCGTAACCTTTTATTCTTTCTTCTCTCTTACCCCGAAAGGCAAGTACGTTATCGGCGTTTGCTTGGGTACGGCTTGCTACGTAAAAGGCGCGCAACAAATTCTTGACAAATTTGCCGACCTTATCGGCATTAAACCCGGCGAAACGTCCGCCGACGGCTTGTTCACGTTGGACGCTTTGCGTTGTATCGGCGCTTGCGGTATTGCCCCCGCCGTAACCATCAACGGCAAGGTTTATCCTAAATTGACCGTGGACGCTGTTCCTAAAATCGTTGAAGAATACAAAGCAATGGAGGCAAACGTATAATGATTAAGAATTTTGAAGATCTTAAACAAACGAGCGCGAAATGCGCCGCTTGCCTTAGCGCGAAATTCACAGGCAGCGACGGGAAAAGACACATCGTCCTTTGCGGCGGTACGGGTTGTCTTTCTTCCAGAGCGGACGAAATCACCGCGCTTATCAATAAACTTGTTGAAGAAAAAAATCTTTCCGATAAAGTCACCGTCAACCAAGTAGGCTGCTTTGGCTTTTGTTCGCAAGGTCCTTTCGTAAAAATTTACCCCGAAGACACGCTCTATCGCTTGGTTCAAGTAGAAGACGTAGAAGAAATCATCGAAAAGGATATTATCGGCGGCGAAACGATTGAACGCCTTTTGTACGTAGACCCTGCTACGGAAGAAAAAATCACCAAGCAGGAAGATATCAACTTCTATAAAAAGCAAGTCCGCATTTCCTTGCACGGTTGCGGCAGCATCAACCCCGAAAATATCAAAGAAAGCCTTGGCGCGGGCGCTTTCCAAGGTCTTGCGCGCGCTTTGCAAATGGATAGAATGGACGTTATTAAGGAAGTATTAGATTCCGGTCTTCGCGGCCGTGGTGGCGGCGGTTTCCCCTCGGGTAGAAAATGGCAGTTTGCTTATATGCAACCCGAAGGCGAAAAATACGTTGTATGTAACGGCGACGAAGGTGACCCCGGTGCATTCATGGACCGTTCCATCTTGGAAGGCAATCCCCTTGCTGTTATTGAAGGTATGATGATTGCAGGGTATGCTATCGGTGCGAAAAACGGTTATTTCTACGTTCGTGCGGAATATCCCATTGCCGTAAATCGTTTGAGAATGGCCATTGAACAAGCGGAATCCCTTGGCTTGCTCGGTGATAATATCCTTGGTACGGACTTCTCCTTCCGCGTGCACATTCGTCTTGGCGCTGGTGCATTCGTATGCGGGGAAGAAACCGCTCTTTTGAACTCCATCGAAGGACAGCGCGGCATGCCCCGTCCCCGTCCCCCTTTCCCTGCAGTGAAAGGGCTTTGGGGTAAGCCTACTATCATCAATAACGTAGAAACGCTTGCTTGCGTTCCTTACATATTAAGAGAAGGCGCAGAAAAATTTGCGCAATACGGCACGGAAAAATCCAAAGGCACGAAAGTATTTGCTCTCGGTGGCAAAATCAACAACGTTGGTCTTGTGGAAATTCCTATGGGTACTACTTTGCGTGAACTTATCTACGACATCGGCGGCGGTATCCCTGGCGGCAAGAAATTTAAGGCAATCCAAACGGGCGGCCCTTCGGGCGGTTGTTTGACGGAAGTTGACCTTGACACCCCCATCGACTTTGACAACCTTGTTGCAAAAGGTTCGATGATGGGCTCGGGCGGGGCTATCGTAATGGACGAAGACAACTGTATGGTTGACGTTGCAAAATTCTATATGGAATTCATTTGCGACGAGTCCTGCGGTAAGTGTACGCCTTGCCGTATCGGTACGAAGAGAATGCTTGAAATTCTTACCCGTATCACCGATGGCAAAGCAACGATGAAAGATTTGGACGAATTGGAAATTCTCGCTGAAAACATCAAAACCAACTCCCTTTGCGGGCTTGGTCAAACGGCGCCCAACCCCGTCCTTTCTACCTTAAAGCATTTCCGCGACGAATACGTAGCGCATATCGTAGACAAGAAGTGCCCCGCGCACATCTGTAAAAACTTGATGGAATACGTTATCATCAAAGACAAGTGCTTCGGTTGCGGCGTATGCGTAAAAGCTTGTCCTGCAGACGCAATCGTGAAAACGGATTATGTTGCACCTGGCAAGCGTTTGCCCGCATATACCATCAACGCAGACAAGTGCGTGAAGTGCGGTATGTGTATTGCTTCGTGTAAATTCAAAGCAATCGTGAAAGAATAAGGGAGAATACGAATATGGCTAAAATCAATATTAAAATCGAAGGAATCCCTTTCCAAGTAGAAGAAGGCTTAACCATTTTGGAAGCGGCGAAGCTTTGCGGCTTTGAAATCCCTTCCCTTTGCGCTTTTAATCACGGCGAATGTTCGAAAGGCTCTTGCCGCGTTTGTCTTGTAGAAGCGACGGGCGCAAGGGGCTTGGTGGCTTCGTGCGTATATCCCGTAGCGGAAGGTATGGAAATTACCATTTCTTCCCCCAAAGCAACGGCTGCAAGACGCACTTCCGTAGAGCTTCTTCTTTCCAACCACAACAAAAACTGCCAACAATGCGACAAGAACGGCTATTGCGAGCTTTTGCACGTAGCCAAAGTAACGGGCGCAAGAGACGATATGTATTTGGGCGAGCAATCCCCCAACACCATTGATAGACTTACCCCGTCTATTGTTAGAGATACGTCCAAATGTATCCTTTGCGGCAGATGCGTAGAAAGATGTAAAAATGCGCACGGCATGGGCATTCTCGGCTTTGAAAAGCGCGGCTTTAATACCGTTGTCGCTCCCGCTGAAAACAGAAGCTTTGCGGCTTCCCCTTGTATTTTGTGCGGTCAATGCGTAAGCGTTTGTCCTACGGGCGCGCTTATGGAAGTTTCGGAAATCGACAAAGTTGACGCGGCAATGAAGGCAGGTAAATACGTAGTTGTGCAAACCGCTCCTGCGGTACGCGCGGCGCTTGGCGAAGAATTCGGTATGCCTATCGGCTCGCTCGTAACGGGCAAAATGGTTGCGGCACTTCGTCGTCTTGGCTTCAAGAAAGTCTTTGACACCAACTTTGCGGCGGACCTTACTATTATGGAAGAAGCAACCGAGCTTTTGGATAGAATCCAAAACGGCGGAGTCTTGCCTATGATTACTTCCTGCTCCCCTGGTTGGGTGAACTATGCGGAATATAACTACAGCGAACTTTTGCCCCACCTTTCTTCCTGCAAATCCCCCCACGAAATGTTCGGCGCGATTTTGAAGAGCTATTATTGCGAAAAGAACGGCATCGACCCCAAAGATATGTTCGTCGTTTCCATTATGCCTTGTACGGCAAAGAAATCGGAAAAGGAACGTCCTGAACTTTCGGTAAACGGCTTGAAAGACGTAGACGCGGTGTTGACGACGAGAGAGCTTGCCAAGCTTATCAAGCGTTCGGGTATTAACTTCGTGAAACTTCCCGACGAAGCGTTTGACAACGACGTTGTGGGCGATTACACGGGCGCGGGCGTTATCTTCGGTACGACGGGCGGCGTTATGGAAGCGGCGCTTCGTACGGCAGCGTTCAAGCTCACGGGCGAAGAATTGCAAAGACCTGAACTTTCGCAAGTACGAGGCTTTGAAGGCATTAAAGAAGCGGCGTTCACCATCGGCGGTAAGGAAATCAAAGTTGCGGTTGCGCACGGTATGAAGAATGCGAAAGTATTGCTTGACCAAATCAAAGAAGGCAAGAGCGAATACTTGTTCATCGAAATTATGGGTTGCCCTGGCGGCTGTATTGCAGGCGGCGGTCAACCGTATGTGAAGCCTTGCTTCCTTCCCAACGAAGAACCCGATATTTTGGATACTTACAAAGCAAAACGTGCTTCCGCTCTTTATCAAGAAGACGAATCCAAGGCGCTTCGCGTTTCGCATAAGAACCCGCAAATCATTAAGCTTTACGCGGATTACTTGGGCGAGCCCAACTCCCATAAAGCGCACGAATTGTTGCATACGCACTATGCCGCAAAAGAAAAATTCAGCAAATAATTAAAAGATTGCATTATAAAGCCGCAGGGATATCCCTGCGGCTTTTGTTGCGTTATATATTTTCTTTATATGGTATATATAAAACCTAGACCAAATCCAATGATAAACTGAACAATAACAGAACTCAATGCCCCTTGTCCAACAGAACGTGCTCTTTTAGGATATTTATCTTTCCAACATAAATATAGTATTAACCCAACTATTGGAAGCAAAAATCCCAAAAAAAGAAAACCTGTACTTGGCTTATCATCTATCATAGTTGTATATTCCGTTTTACAACCGCAATGCACACAAATAACTGCTTCGTCTACAATTTCTTTTCCACATTTGCTACAATACTTCATTAATGTAAAACCTCCAAAAATAATTTTATACCTAAATTATAGTATAGAATTTTCTATATGTCAAGTAAATAAATAGAATTTTCTATATAATATTGGTATGGAAAATAATTTTTGTAATATTTTAAGAGATTTTTTAATAGAAAATAACCTAACCCAAGTTGCATTTGCTAAAATTGTAGGTGTAAAACAAAGCCAAGTTAGCGAATGGTTAAAAGGAAAAGCAAAACCAGGGTATGACACTTTAAAGAGTATGGTTCTCGCTTTTAATGTTTCTGCTGATTATTTTTTAGGTATTGAAGAATATTAAACAGCAAAAAACGCAGGAAAAAATTCCTGCGTTTTTTGTTTCATCGCGTACCTGGTACGCTCATTTTATTATTTTATGTAAAACATAGCCACCGAATACGGCGCAAATATTACTTCGTCTACACCCTTTTCACACATGGTCGCGTCCGCGTCTATATACACGTCGTATTTCTTGTCCAACCCCACTTTTACGGGGTTTTCATTATAATTGACGATAAATTGTGCCACTTTTCCGTCGTATTCATACGCGCAAGTAAGCACTTCATCCACCGTCAAGTAGGTAATTCCGTCTTCCAAACGGAATTTTTCTTTTCCACAAGAAATCGGCGCGGGTTTTACCATTTTGCCTTTATGTAAGAAGTTTTTCCCCGCTTTCGTGCGCCAAGCATTTAAGGTTTTGATAAAGCTGAGAGCAACCCCTTTGTCTACGTTTTTTTCTTTGGGCGCTACGTAATCGCACCAAGCGTGCAAAAGCTCGCCCTTGCCGTTCATAACCACCGTCAACATATCACCAGCCGTAAAAGAATACGCAAGACGATAGGTGAAGTTGTTGTATTTCTTTTCCAAAATGGCGCAAATTTGATTGCCCATAAAGTTGTTGATATATTCGTGATACAAATAGGCATATATAGGCGTAGGTGTACCCAAATAATAATTCAACTCATAACGGTTATCGCTAAAGGAAAGCTGTGCCAAGAAAGGCTCTGCCGCGGCGGACTCGCAACCGAGCAAAACGCCGTTTTTATCGATGGAAGAAAGTAGCTTGTTGGTTTCTTCTTGTTGCCATTTGCCGGGGGCAGGTACGTGACCATGCTCATCGCTGTAACAAAAATACGAGCCGCCGCCATGGTTTTGATCAAGCGCTTGCACGTAGTCCACTTCGCTCGCGCAAATCTTATCAAACTCTTGTTTTAATATCTCTTTGGACTTGGGCAACGCAGGACAAAAATCATAGCCATTTCGTTGCGCTTTGCAAATCGTGCTATCCATCTCCCCGTTGGAGTTACTGCACACGCATTTGGCAATTTCCAAACTTTCAAACGCTTCTTCACACGTATATGAAAGGTCTATATTGCTTTGCTGCTCCACGCCCCCCTTTTTTGTAATTTCGCCTAACCTTTACGACTGTATTGTAGCACATTCGATTGGACAATGCAATACGAAATCTTTACACGTGTGTAGGGATTTTTGACATAGAAAACCCCGCGCAAAAGAATTTTTTCGCCTTTCAACCGTCTTTATTTTACTAAAAACAGCTTCTTTTGTCAACTCTTTTATAGTATATAAAAAATCGCAAAAAAACGAGAAATTTTCATTTACCCCCACCCAGGTACGCGTTGAAATTAAAAAAAATGCTTTTTTCTTTCCTTGAACTTGTATTTAAAATAAAAAAACTTCGCCTGTTTTTCAAGGGAAGTTTTCTTTGTTTTTATTGATTTTTTAATATTTTCAACTCGGAAAATACTCTGATTTTATCAAAATAATGGGGTTTTTGCGGAAAAACGGCAAGCTTACAGTTGTTTTCCGCGTTTTCCTTTTTATAGATTTTTTCGATAACAGAATACACTTCCTTCGTGCCGCGCAAAGGGAAGATGGGGTCGATTTCCCCTACCCCGACAAGCAATTTTCTCGGCGCAATCAACGCCGAAAGCTCGCCCATATCGAAATATTGAGCTATTTTAGGAATATAATTACAGCTACAATGCC
>JBGVRC010000021.1:0-7364 GCA_045128055.1 Candidatus Scatosoma sp.
ACGGGTGTGATTATCGGCCCGCTGTTTGGGTTTGTTGCCTGTTTTTTAGGGGATTTGGTGGGATTTTTATACCACTCCGCGGGGTTTGCGTATTTGCCGTGGATAGGCGTTTCGATGGGAGTGACTGCGCTTTTGGCGGGATTTATCGTCGGTGGCGTCCGCGTGAAAAAGGGTTGGTTGTTGTACGTGAAACTTTTTATCGTTTCCTTGCTGACCTTTTTAATTTGCACGGTGGCAATCAATACGACGGCGTTTTGGATTTTATATTCCAAGGTGGACTATTGGACGTATTTCGTCAGCCGTATTTTTATCCAAGGGCAAATTTGGAATACCGTCTTCAATACGGCGCTTTTGTTTATCGTCGTGCCCGCGCTAAAAAACGTAAAGGCGTTGAAAATTTACGTCAACTGACAAAAAATGAAAATCGAGAAAACCGCCAAGCAACCGCTTGACGGTTTTTTATTATTATGCTATAATAATAAATGTGGGACTTTGCCGTAAACGGCGCAAGTCCGCGAAACAAGGAGAAAAACTATGTATCCCGATAAAATATTAGGACTTTTTCATTTGTACGGATTGATGATTGCGGTGGGTATTCTCGCCTGCTTTGGTCTGTTGTTTTGGTACGGAAAAAAGAAGTGTATCGAAGAAGGCTTTTTGGATTTTCTTTTTTACAACGGCGTGATTTCCATAGCCCTTGGTTTTGGCTCGGCGGCGCTTTTCCAAGCGACGTATAATTGGATTGAAACGGGCGATTGGGAATGGGGCGGCATCACCTTTATCGGCGGCTTAATCGGCGGCATCGTCACCTTTTTGGTTGTGTATTTCCTGATGCGTAAAAAATACAAAACCCGTCTTGTGGACGTTTTGTCCTTTATTCCGTGCTGCATTTTGATTGCGCACGCGTTCGGCAGATTGGGTTGTCTTTTCGCGGGCTGTTGCCACGGCGCGGAAACGGACGCTTGGTACGGTATTTATATGTACGCCGTTTCCTTTGGTAAATACGCGACGGTCGTGCCTACCCAGCTTTTCGAATCCCTTTTCTTGTTCGCGCTTTGCGGGATTTGCTTCTTCTTGGTTTGGAAATTCAACTTCAAGCACAATTTAAGCCTGTATTTGATT
Organism: Candidatus Scatosoma sp.; assembly: GCA_045128055.1. Classification (GTDB taxonomy): domain Bacteria; phylum Bacillota; class Clostridia; order Christensenellales; family Borkfalkiaceae; genus Scatosoma. Next base: position 1,123 of record JBGVRC010000021.1, read on the forward strand.
GCCTACGGCATTTTCCGTTTTTGTTTGGAATACGTTCGCGCGGACGATAGGGGTGGGCTTGTACCCGGGTTGACCCCTTCGCAGTTTTGGTCTGTCCTGATGGTCGTTGCGGGCGTAGCCCTTATCTTCCTTTTGAATATGGCGTATAAAAAGCGGAAAACGGAGCTTGCTTTGGCTATGGCGGAAAGGGAAGAAACGCATATCGAAGACAAAGCGGAAAGAATGGCGCGTATTGCGGAAGAAGCGAAAGCGGCGCACGCGCTCGATAAAGAACAGGAAACGAATTTAGAAGATTAACATACGGAAACGTATAACATATAGACGAAAAAAAGGAGATAAAGCTATGAGAAATTTAACTCTTTTAACCGACCTTTATCAGTTGACGATGGGGTATGGGTTCTATCGTAACGACAAGCACGAAGAAGAAGTTGTTTTCGATCTCTTTTTCCGTAAAAACTCGCTCATCACCTATTCGATTGCCGCAGGGCTGGAACAAGCGATGGACTATTTGTTAAATTGGCGTTTTGACGACGAAGACATAGCGTACTTGCGTTCGTTAAAGCTCTTTGACGAAGGTTTTTTGGAATATTTGAAAAATATGCGTTTTACGGGGGACGTGTACGCGGTAAAAGAAGGTACGCCCGTCTTCCCCGGCGAGCCGATTTTGACGGTGAAAGCGCCTTTGATCCAAGCGCAGTTTGCGGAAACGGCGCTTTTGAACATTATCAATCATCAAACCTTGATTGCGACCAAATCTTCCAAGATTTGCCGCGCTACGAACGGGCAAGGCGTGGTGATGGAGTTTGGGCTTCGTCGCGCGCAAGGCCCCGACGCTGGGATTAGCGGCGCAAGAGCGGCGATCATCGGCGGTTGCTCGTCCACTTCCAACGTCATTGCGGGCAAAATGTTCGACGTGCCCGTGGCAGGCACGATGGCGCACAGCTGGGTTATGGATTATCCCACCGAATACGAAGCATTCCGCGCGTACGCGAACGCGTATCCTGAAAACTGCTTGCTTTTGGTGGACACCTACGACACGTTACGAAGCGGCGTTCCCAACGCGATTAAGGTGTTTAAAGAATTGCGTGAAAAGGGGTACGAGCCCAAGGGGATCCGTTTGGACAGCGGCGACTTGGCGTATTTGTCCAAAAAAGCGCGGAAGATGATGGATGAAGCGGGCTTCCCCAACGCCATTATTTGCGTTTCGGGGGACTTGGACGAGCGTTCGATAAATTCCCTTTTGCAACAGGGCGCGAAGATTGATTCGTGGGGGGTAGGCACGCGTTTGATTACGTCGGAAGACCTGCCTGCGCTCGGCGGCGTGTATAAGCTGGCGGCGGTTATTGAAAAGGACGGCAGTATGACGCCGAAAATCAAGCTGTCGGATAACACGGCGAAAATCACCAACCCTGCGTTTAAAAATTTGTATAGGCTTTACGACAAGGACAACGGTATGGCGATTGCCGATTTGATTACGCTGCACGACGAAAAAATTGTGGAAGACCAGCCCTTGACCCTTTTCCATCCCGTAGAAACTTGGAAAGAACACGAAGTAGAAAACTTCCGCGCAGAGCCTTTGCTTTGTCCTATCGTGGTAAAAGGGGAGCTTGTGTATACTTTCCCGCATATTATGGAAGTACAGGCGTATTCGAAAGCGCAGCTTGCTAAGTTCTGGGAAGAATATTTGCGTTTGGACGTACCACAGCTTTATAAAGTGGACTTGTCCAAGGATTTGCATAAATTGAAGATTGATATGATCGGCGCGATTCGCAAGGAAGCGCACGAAAAATCCAAAGGAAAGAAATAAAAATGCCTGATAAAAAGAAAAAACTTATCAAACAAAAATATTCGACGAAAGGCTCGTCCTATTGGGGGATATTGGTTTTTGGAATTTTAATTTTGGTGGATATGCTCACCAAGCTCGCCGCGGACGTGTATTTCAGCCGCGCGGGCGCGCCTGCAAAAATCGATATTATCCCCGGTTGGCTTGCGTTGACGATTACCTATAACCGCGGGATTTCCTACGGTATGGGGGACAACGCGCCCGAATGGATAAAGCTGCTCGTCGTGATTGCAACCGCTCTTTTGATGGCGGTGTTTGCCGTGGCGTATTTTAAAATGGATAAACGCCGCGCTTTGCTTCGTATTGCGCTCGTATTTATCGTAGCGGGCGGCGTGGGCAATCTCATCGACCGCGTTTACTACCGCGTTTGGGAAGCGGACGGGATTTACGGTGTGCGCGATATGGTGGATTTGAGCCGTTTTGGCTTCGCCGTGTGCAATTTTGCCGACTTTTTCATCACGGGCGGCGCGGTGGCGTTGGTGCTTGCCTTGCTCTTTTTCGATAGGGACGCGGTGTGGCCCATGACGGAAAAATACCGTATGCTTGCCAAGGAGCACGAAGCGCTTTTAGAAGCGAAAAAAACGGAAAAAGAAGGGCAAGATACGCCCGACAAGCAAGCAGAAAACAATATCGAAACCAAGCAGGAAACAAGCGAAAACAATGGATAAACGGTTGTACGTAGCGGAAGAAAACTGCAAGCGTTTGGACGTTTTTTTAAGCGAGCAAACGGATGAGTTTACCCGCTCGCGGATTAAAAAATTGATAGAAGACGGCAACGTGTGTATCGGCGGCAAGCAGGTGAAAAAAGCAGGCGCGGATGTCAAGGCGGGGGAAGAAGTGACTATCACCATTCCCGACGTTGTGGAAGGTAGCGCGAAAGCGGAAAATATCCCGCTGGATATCGTCTACCAAGACGAAGATTTTGCCGTTATCAACAAAGCCAAGGGTATGACGGTGCACGTGGGGAACGGAAACGAGAGCGGTACGCTCGTCAACGCGCTTTTGTATGCGTTGGATTCGCTCAGCGGCATCGGCGGCGTGCTTCGTCCTGGTATCGTACACCGTATCGATAAGGACACGACGGGGCTTTTGGTTGTGGCGAAAAACGACAAAGCGCACGTGTCCTTGGCGAGCCAAATCGCCCAAAAAACCTGCAAAAGGACGTATTACGCGCTCTTGGAAGGGAATGTAAAAACGGACGAAGGCAGGGTGGTGACGGATATCGGCAGACACCCGACGGATAGGCTGAAAATGGCGGTTTTGCCCGACGGAAAAGGGAAAATTGCCGTTACGGATTATCAGGTGATTGCTCGCTTTGGCGCGGATTTTACCTTGTGCCGTTTTGATTTGCAAACGGGCAGGACGCACCAAATCCGCGTACACGCCAAGCATTTGGGGCATCCCGTAGCGGGCGACCCCGTGTATGGTTATAAAAAACAAAAAATAAAGGCGGACGGGCAATTATTGCACGCGCAAAGGTTGCAGCTTTCCCATCCTACGACGGGGGAAGAAAAAGTGTTCACCGCGCCCCTGCCCCCTGCTTTTGCGGATATTTTGCAAAAACTTTGCAGACAGTACGCCGTGGATATATCGCAGTTTAAAGAGATTTTATAAGGACGAAAACGCAAGTAGATGTTGAAAATTACCAAGGTAAAACGGAATAGCATCGGCAAGGAAATCGGCTTGGAAGTAGGGGATGAAATCGTCGCGTTTGACGGGCATCCTTGCGAAGACGAGCTGGATTATCTTTACTATTGCGAAACGGACGCGTTCACGATGACCGTAAAGGACAAGCGTGGCGGGGAAGAAACGGTTGTAGAGATTGAAAAGGAAGAAGGGGAAGACTTGGGCTTGGAGTTTGAAAAAAACACCTGTCTTCGCACCTGCCACAACCGTTGCGTGTTTTGCTTTGTCGACCAAATGCCCAAGGGCTTGCGCGAAAGCTTGTATATAAAGGACGACGATTATTCCATGAGCTTTTCCTGCGGGAATTTCGTTACGCTTACTAACCTTTCCGACGAAGGTTTGGATAGAATTATTCGTTTGAAATTATCTCCCTTGTATATTTCCGTGCATACCTTGAATCCCGATTTGCGGGTGAAGCTTTTAAGAAACCGTTTTGCGGGGAAGATTGTCGAGCAGGTGAAAAAGCTCGCGGAAAACGGCATAGAAATGCATTGTCAAGCGGTGCTTGTGCCAGGCGAAAACGACGGGGACGAGCTTGCCTACACCGCTCGGGAGCTGTTTAAATACTATCCCGTTGTGCGGTCCTTGGCGTGCGTGCCTACGGGGCTTACCAAATACCGCGAAGGGTTATATCCCATTTCCGACGTGGACAAGGCGTACAGCGAAAAGCTTTTGGCGCTTGTGGATAGCTTGAATAACGAGTTTGGGGCGGATTTTTTATTGCCTGCGGACGAATATTTTGTCAAAGCGGAGCTTCCCTTTAAGGATACGGCGTTTTACGGCGATTTTGAACAAATTGAAAACGGAATCGGTATGACGACGAAGTTTTTGGGCGAAGTAAATACGGCGATTTCTGCGCTTATTGAAGAAAACGGCGGGGGCAGGTACGCGTTGAAAAACAAAAAACGCTCCGTTGTGGTATGCGGCGTCAGCGCGGAAAAAATCAATTTGGACGTAGCGGAAAAGTGTATGGCGGCGATAGACGGGCTGCAAATGGACGTTTTGGCGATTAAAAACGACTTTTTTGGGCATACGGTTACGTGTACGGGCTTGCTCACGGGCGTAGATATGCTTGCGGCGTTGAAAAAGTACCGTCAAGAGCAGGGTGATTTTGATGAAATTATCCTTGCGGGGAATACGATGAAGGAATTTGAAGACGTTTTTCTTTGCGGAATGACTTTAAAGCAGTTGAAAGACGGGCTTGGTTTTAAAAATATAAAAATAAACAGAACGGGCGGGTACGGTTTGGTAGAAATCGTATCTGCCGAGAAATAAAAGGAGATAGAACTATGGCAAATCCCCTTATTGCGTTGGTGGGAAGACCCAACGTAGGCAAAAGTACCTTTTTTAACAAAGTAGCGGGCAGGAAAATTTCGATTACCGAAGACAGACCGGGCGTTACGCGCGATAGACTGTACACGGACGCTACGTGGCGGGACAAGCATTTCACAATGGTGGATACGGGCGGTATCGAATTAAAGTCCGAAGATATTATGTGGAAAGAGATAGCGAAACAAGCGGAAGTCGCGATTGATACGGCGGACGTTATTTTGTTTTTAACGGACGGCAAGGACGGCTTGCACCCGTCCGATTACGACGTTGCCGATATTTTGCGCCGCAGTAAAAAACCCGTCATTCTCGTGGTCAATAAAATTGATAATTACTCGCCCGAACAGATTTTCGAGTTCTATTCGCTGGGGCTTGGCGAGCCGTTTGCTATTTCTGCGGAACATTCGCAGGGGATAGGCGACGTTTTGGACGAAGCGATCCAATATTTCCCCGACGGCACGAAAGAGCCCGTGCAATCGCTGAAAATTGCCGTTGTGGGTAAGCCCAACGCAGGGAAATCCAGCTTGGTGAATAAAATTTTAGGCAGCGAAAGAAGCATTGTTACGCCTATGGCGGGGACGACGCGTGACGCGATTGATACCTTGTTCTATCGTGGCGATAAAGCGTACACCATTATCGATACGGCGGGTATCCGCAAGAAAAAGAGCGTGGACGACGACGTGGAATATTACAGCAATATGCGCGCGTTTGACGCGGTGCGCCGCAGCGACGTTTGCTTGCTTGTCGTGGACAGCGCGGAAGGTTTGACGGAGCAGGACGTAAAGATTATCGGCTACGTACACGAACAGGGCAAACCGTCCGTTATCGTGATGAACAAGTGGGATTTGGTGGAAAAGGACACGCACACCGTCAACCGCTTTGAAGAACAGTTGAAAGAAGATTTGAAATTTATGGATTATTATAAATCCATTTATATCTCGGCAAAAACGGGGCAACGCGTGGAAAAGATGTTGTCGGCTGTGGACGAAGTGTACGCAAACGCTTGTTTCAGAGTGCCTACGGGCGAGCTGAACGACTTGATCGGGGACGCGGTGCGCTTGCAAGAACCGCCTTCCTATCAGGGCAGAAGAATGCGCGTATTTTTCTCGTCGCAGGTGGGGATTTGTCCGCCGTTGTTCGTGTTGCACGTCAATTCGGAAGATTTGTTGCACTTCTCCTATCAGCGGTATTTGGAAAACACCATTCGCCGCGCCTACGACTTCACGGGTACGCCCATTAAGATAGTCGTTCGCGAGAAAAAGGACGAAGATTAAAAGCACGTATATGCGTCGCATTTCAGCGTTGTAGCTCCGTGCCCACTCAGTCACGTACGTCTATGTACGCTCCTTCGTGGGTACTCGCTACGCCTTGAACTGCTCGCATC
>JBGVRC010000022.1:0-47149 GCA_045128055.1 Candidatus Scatosoma sp.
TTTGGCTTCTTCAAGAAAAGGTCCGAACTTAATTTCTCTATTGCAAAGCACGTCGGGATTCGGCGTGCGCCCTGCGGAGTATTCCGCAAGGAAATACGAGAACACGCGATCCATGTATTCTTTTGCGAAATTGACGGTGTAGTAGGGGATATCGAGCACAGAGCAAACGCGGCGCACGTCCGAATAATCGTCTTCCGCCGTGCAGCAGCCGTTTTCGTCGTTTTCTTCCCAGTTGAGCATAAATAAGCCGATTACGTTGTAGCCTTGTTCTTTCAAGAGCAAAGCCGCAACCGAGCTATCTACGCCGCCGCTCATACCCACTACGACAGTTTTCGCCATAAAAGTCACCAATCCTTTTTGAAATTTCCGAAAAATCAACGGAATTTGAAAATAGTATACCACAAATGCTTGCAAAAAGGAAGTAAAAAATAGTAAAATATAGTTGCTTTTAAGAAAAAAGCGAAAAAGCTATGCGTACTCGTAGTGTAACTGGATAACATAACAGCCTCCGACGCTGTCGAGTCTGGGTTCGAACCCCAGCGGGTACACCAACAACAAGCCGTCCTTGTAGGGCGGCTTGTTGTTGTATGTAGCGGGGTTGGAATCACGAAAGACAGCGTTTGCTGTCGAGAATGGGACGAGCTGCCCGTAAAGAAAAGCGTTGACAACGCTTTTTAGGGGCGAGATAAGCGAGTGCCGATAGGTAGGCAACGAGCGTGACCGAGCGCAAAGAACAGCTTTGCGTGAGAAGAACCCCAGCGGCTTGTTGTATGTAGCGGGGATAGGGGACGGAAAATGCTTGCATTTTCTTTGGCTTTGCCAAGAGTTGCGCCTACAAATGCGGCTATTATAAAAATGCAGGTGACGAGAGTCGCGCCTTTGGCGGCGCGCCCCGCTCCGACGTTATCAACGTCGTCCTTTGCCGACGGGCTACTTTATTTTTGAGCTTCGTAAGGCAAAGCGTTTTGCGCTCGCAAAACGGCTCCACCCTCGACTCTCGTCAGTCACACTTAATCTTCCAAAAAGAAAAACGCACCCAATCGGTGCGTTTCTCTTTTTGGAGCAGGTGACGAGAGTCGCGCCTTTGGCGGCGCGCCCCGCTCCGACGTTATCAACGTCGTCCTTTGCCGACGGGCTACTTTATTTTTGGGCTTCGTAAGGCAAAGCGTTTTGCGCTCGCAAAACGGCTCCACCCTCGACCCTCGTCAGGAATCATTCTATCTTCCAAAAAATAAAAGCACCCACGAAGGGTGCTTTTTATTTTTTGGAGCAGGTGACGAGAGTCGAACTCGCCGGGAACAGCTTGGGAAGCTGCCGCCATACCGCTAGGCGACACCTGCATTTCAAATTGTTCTCTTATTATAGCCCCTTTTCTTGAAAATGTCAATCCTTTTTTTAGTAAATATATTGACTTTTTATAAAAAATTGCGTATAATACTTTTGCAACACTCAAATTGCTTTTGCGATTTATAGAATGAAATAAAGACTTAAAGGATATAACTCTGGTGGGTTATATCTTATCGTGTTTACAAAATCCTTTGGGTCTTATTCTGTGAACGAGTGTTGCAACTTTTACGAGAACGATATATCTTACAGGTGTCGTTCTCGCAAGGGGACGGCACTTTTTTGTTTGCAAAGGAGAAAGGTATGGGCGAAAAAGACGTAGACGCTTTTAAGCGGGAATGCAGGGCGTATTTATCCAAATTCAATTTGAATATTTTACGTTCTTACGGTAGAATGTTGCAGTTGCGCACGCCCACCAAAATGAGAAAGCAAGAGCTGATTACAGGGATAATCGGCATACTTTGCGGTGAATATAGCGAACAACGAAACGGCAAAAAGGGCGCGCCCGTCAAAGGGGAGTGCGTCACGCAAGAGTTTTTAGACGATATAGACGCTTTGCAACGCATCTATTTCAATGGGGAAGCGCGAGAAATTGTGGAAGTGCCACCGCCAGCCGACCCGTTCACAATGCAATATACGGTGGAATTATCACAGTTAAGCGCCAAGCAAAAAAAACTTTTGATGGCATTTTTAAAAAGCTTATAAGGACGGGCAGGGGTAAAACCCTGCTTTTTTATGTTTCGCAGACGGAAAATTTCTTTATTCTCTTGCTTTGTTGTCAAAAATGTGATACAATAAAGCCGAAAAGGAGATACTATTATGAAAAATTACGAAAACGTAACCGTCTTTAATCACCCGCTTATCAACCACAAAATTGCCATTTTGCGCGATGAAACCACTTCCACCAAAATCTTTCGCGAGCTTGTGGAAGAAATCACGATGGTGATGAGCTACGAAGCGATGAAGGATTTGCCTACCGAAGTCAAAACGGTGAAGACGCCCTTGGAAGTGTGCGAGCAAACGGTGGTTGCCGACAATTCCGTGGCAATCGTGCCCATTTTACGCGCGGGGCTTGGCATGGTGAGCGGCGTGCAAAATATGTTCCCGTCCGCAAGAGTGGGGCATATCGGTATGTACCGCGACGAAGAAACCTTAGAGCCCAAGGAATATTATTGCAAGCTTCCCGACGGCATTGAAAATAAATTCGTTATTTTGGTAGACCCTATGTTGGCTACGGGCGGTAGCGCGTGCGACGCCATCGACCTTTTGAAAAAGCGCGGCTGCAAAAATATCCGCTTTATGGCGATTATCGGCGCGCCCGAAGGGATTGCCAAGGTGGCGCAGGCTCACCCCGACGTAAAAACCTACGTAGCGACGCAGGATAGACAATTAAACGAAAACGGGTATATCTTGCCCGGGCTTGGCGATGCAGGGGATAGACTTTTTGGTACGAAATAAGCAAAATGACGGGGGCAGGTACGCGTTGAACGTAAAAAAGCGGTTTTAAAATCTGCCTTAAAAGCATATACGAATAAAGCAAAAAGACTTCTTTTCCCAAAAAAGGGGGTCTTTTTCTTTTAAAAAGAAAAAGAATTTTTGCAAAGGTACTTGAAAAGTGGACAAAAATGTGATATACTGTTATAACTGCGTAGTCCGCGCTGTTTTTCGCGGGCAAACAAAAGGCGCGGAGCAAAAAAACGGAGTATTATGACCCATCGCGAAGAAAACGACCATAAATTGCATACAATAACGAAACAGGCGGCTTTCGACGAAACCGCCGCGCTTCGACGCTATGCGGAAAGCGCGGACAGAGCGGATTGGAAAGGACCGTTTTTGCGGGACATTGACAAGATTATGCATTGTCCGTATTTCAGCCGCTACGCCGACAAAACGCAGGTATTTTCGCTCTTTCGCAACGACGATTTGACCCGTCGAAGCCTGCACGTACAGTTCGTTTCTCGTATCGCGCGCAACATCGGCAAGGCGCTGGGCTTAAATTTAGAGCTTATCGAAGCGATTGCGCTCGGTCACGACATCGGGCATCCCGCTTTTGCGCACACGGGCGAGAGCTTGATTGACAAAATCTATTTCCAGCACACGGGCAGGCATTTCTTGCATAATATACATTCGGTACGGGTTTTGGATAAAATCCATCCGTATAATTTGACCTTGGAAACCTTGCAGGGCATAGCCAGTCACAACGGCGAGTTGGAGCTTGCGGAATACCGTCCCGTACCCGTCAAAAGCTTTGAAGAGTTTGACGAAATGATGGAAAAGTGCGTTTTGGATAAAAAGTACGCGGATAAAATTATGCCTTCGACCCTGGAAGGGGCGGTAGTGCGCATTTCCGATATCATAGCCTACCTTGGGAAAGACCGTCAGGACGCGATTTTGGCAAAAGCCGTATCCGAAGACGAATTCAAGGACGAAAAATTAGGCGCGACCAACGAAGAAATGGTGCATAATTTGGTGGAAAACGTCATTGCCAACAGCTTTGGCAAGCCGTATATCAAGCTGGACGACGAGCATTTTTCTGCGCTCCGTCAAGCGAAAAAAGCCAACTATGAAAAGATTTACAACCGCACGGGGACGTTTACGGGGCTTTCGTCGGTGGTGCAACCGATGATGGAAGAAACGTACAACCAGCTTTTGGACGATTTAAAACAAAACAACCAAAAATCGCCTATTTTCACCCACCATATTGCGCACGTAAACAGAAAAACGCCTTTCCGCGAAACTCCTTACGGCACGGAAGAGCCTAATCAGCTCGTCGTAGACTTTATCGCGAGTATGACGGACGATTATTTCTTGGAATTGCACGAATTTTTATTTAAAAATTCCCCCCACAAAGCGCGTTTCCGTAGCTATTTTGACGATTAAAAAAAGGATAAACGAAAGATGTTTGCAAAAATTGCAGAAAAGATAAAAGAATATTCGGTGATTATCATTCACCGCCACACCAACCCCGACGGCGACGCTTTGGGCAGCCAAATCGGGTTGAAACATATCATAAAAGACAATTTCCCTGACAAGGAAGTATATATCGTCGGCGACGGCGCGGGTCGGTATGCGTTTATCGACGGAGTGGTGATGGACGAGATTGCGGACGAAAAATACCAAAATGCGTTTGCTATCGTTTTGGATTGCGGTTCGGCGCATTTGATTGCGGACGCGCGGTATAAAACTGCCAAGGAAACGGCGCGCTTCGACCATCATATTTTTATGGAAAAGATATGCGATTTTGAAGTGGTGGACACTTCGTACGAAAGCTGCTGCGGTTTGGTGACGGAATTTGCTTTAAAGAGCGGTTTTGCGCTTTCGCCCGCTTCGGCAAAGGCTTTGTTTACGGGTATGGTCACCGATTCGGGGCGGTTTCGCTACGATTCCACCAACGCCAACACCTTCCGTTTGGCTTCCGCTTTGATGGAGCAAAAATTCGATACCAACGATATTTATTCCAAGCTGTATGCGGACGATTTTGCCAACGTAAAGCTCCGCGCGCAGTTCGTTTTGAAAATTCAATTCACCGAACATCGCGTAGCCTACATTTACACGACGAAGGAAGAATTGCCAACCTACGGCGTGGATACGTTCACCATTTCGCGCGGTATGGTCGGCACGATGTCCGATTTGCGGGGCGTGGATACGTGGGTGAATTTTACGGAAACGGAAGACAAGGTGCTTTGCGAAATCCGTTCCGCGAAATATAATATCAATCCCATAGCCGTGAAATACGGCGGCGGCGGACACGCTAAGGCGAGCGGCGCTTCGCTGAAAAATAAAGAAGAAGCAATGGCGTTGTTGGCGGATTTGAACGCTCTTTCCCAAGGAGAATAATATGAACGAGAATATGAAAGTCATTTTAGACAAAATCAAAGAATACGACAAAATTTTAATTTTTCGCCACTTCCGTCCCGACGGGGACGCGATCGGCTCGACAAAGGGCTTGCAGCGTATTTTGCAGCTCACCTTCCCCGAAAAGAAAATCTATTTGCAAAACAACGATTTTTCCGATTATCTCGCCTTTTTGGGGGAAGAAGACGCTCCGATTTTTGAAGAAGAATACGTAGACGCGCTCGGCATCGTGTTGGATACGGGTACGGCAAAGCGTATTTCCAACCAAAAATACGCGCTTTGTAAGGAAATTATCAAGCTTGACCACCACATTCCCTTGGAAAGCTACGGCGATTACGAATGGGTGGAAGAACACCGTTCGTCTACCTGCGAAATGGTGGCGGCTTTTTACAACGCGTTTAAGGACGAGTTAAAAATCGATAAGCAAGCGGCTACGTATATTTATTGCGGTATGGTTACGGACTCGGGCAGGTTCCGTTTCCGCGAAGTATCGGGGGAAACGCTGCGCTTGGCGGGCGTGATTTTGGCGCAGGGCGTAGATACGGATACGTTGTTCGCGCATTTGTATTTAAAGGATTTCAATTCGCTGAAATTCGAATCCTACGTCTATAAAAAGATGAAAATAAGCGAAAACGGCGTGGCGTCGTTGTTCGTTTCCAAGAAAATGAAGAAAAAATTTGGGCTTTCCAACGAAGAAGCCAGCGCGTCCGTGTCGTATATGGATTCTATTAAGGATTCGCTGATTTGGATAGCGTTTATCGACAGCGGCGACGGGTCTATCCGCGTGCGGCTTCGTTCCCGCTTCGTTACGGTGAGCGAGCTTGGGGAAAAATACCACGGCGGCGGTCACGCTTGCGCGGCGGGCGCGACGGTGTATTCCAAAGCGGAAATGAACGCGCTTTTGAAAGAAGCCGACGAGCTTTTGGCAAATTACAAAGCAAATAATAAGGATTGGTTATGAAGATTTTAATTACGAACGACGACGGGATTGATACGCTGGGTATTCGTTTGCTCGCTAAGTGGGCGAAAAAGCTTGGCGACGTGACGGTGGTTGCGCCCAAGGTGGAACAGAGCGGCAAAAGCCAAGCGATTGAATTTGTACAGCCCGTAGAAATTAAAAAAGTGCCTTTTATCGACGGCGTAACGGCGTATTCGATGGCGTCCACGCCCGCCGATTGCGTGCGTTTTGGCGTAGCGGGCTTGGGGCAAAAATACGATTTGGTTTTGTCGGGTATTAACCGCGGCGTTAATTTAGGCGCGGATATCGTGTATTCGGGCACGGTAGGGGCGATTTTCGAAGCGTCCAGGCTCGGTTTTCAATGTATTGCCTTTTCCACATACCCCGACGGGCAGGAAGCGGCTGCGAAATATTTTGACGAAGTATACGATTTTATTCTTAAAAACAATCTTTTTGCGCGTAGCCCGATTTTTAACGTAAATATCCCGTATCAATCCAAGGGAATCCGTATCACCTATCAAGGTACGGAGTATTTTTCCGACAGGTTTAGAAAGGTGGAAGGGCAGGATTTGTATTTGCAGGAAGGAGAGCAAATCCCCGACGCATATCCCGACGATTTAAACCGCGACACGGTGGCGATGGAAGCGGGCTACATATCTATAACACCCCTTTTGACCACGCGTACGGATATGGCGGCGTTTGCTGACCTGAAAAAGCTTAATAACGATTAAAAATGCGCCGTAAAAGGGCGCAAAATCAAACAAAGCGGAGTTCTATAAGAAGAACTCCGCTTTTTTGTTTTTCACGAAAATAAGGCAAAAATAAATCCGCCCCGTAAGGAGCGGATTTTTTAGTTTAGCTGATAAAGTTTGCGATTAAGCGTAAACAACTTCGATAGCGGTAATTCTTGCTTGACCGTTATCAGCAGAGCCCGTATTGCCAACGCTGAACGTAACGGAATTAGCATTTACCGCTACAACTTCATTAGAAGCAACGTTGGTGCCGTTAAGGGTGAGAGTACCAGTGTTTTGGCTTGCATAGGTAATTTTTACGGAAGCGATGGTTTTGCCTTCTGCCGCAGTAATTACGATTTTGGGCGAGCCTTTTTGATACATTCTCCAGTTTGTGCCATTATTATAATATTTACCAGTGTTTTGATCCGTACCAGTAGCCGTAACGGTAATATCTTCATTCATCGTAATGCTTTCATACTTGGTAGCATCTACCCAATTATTTTGACTAGCATAATTAGCAATGGAAACGGTAATGGTTTGCGTAGTAACACCTTCGGGAGCAGAGCACCATTTGCATGCGCCGTCCACGTAAACGTGGTTAACCGTAGCAGAGCCTTCCTGTGCAGCGCCGCAAGCGGTGCAGGTAGCAGGAGCTTGGCAAGTAGGTTCGTTGTATTCGGAGCAAACGTGTGCTACGTAGCTATCAAGCGTGCAGCCGCTGTTAAATTCAATCGTACCGTTGTAGTTGGTCAACGAACCTGTAACGGTGATGATATCTGCTTTACCGATTTCATCTGCGCCCGTACCTTTCAGACGGAAGCATTTAATAGGTTTATTTTCGTCTGCGCCGTCAACTTTAATGGTTACGGTTACGTTGCTGTATTGCGTGCTGTAAGCGTCGTCAACGGAGATGATAACGCCCGTTAAGGTATAATTGCCGTCAAGAGAAGCACCGCTTTCCAATGCGTAAGCCGCGTTTACGATTGCAGCAGGGGTGTCGAGCGTAGGCGTTTCAGGTTCGTCGGGGGTTTCGTCGCCGCCATCATCGGGGGGAGTAACGCTGGGAAGAGTAATGTTAGCCAAAGTACAATCCATAAATTCATATGTACCTTGGTAGTTCTTCATGGAACCAACCGTAATAGTGATGGTTGCGCCAACAACGAAACGGTCGTCTTTCAATTTGTAGCAATAAACGGGTTTGTCCGTTTTGTTTTCTACAACGATGGTAGGATTGTTCCAGCTATCCAATGCGGTGATAACGCCCGTAATGGTGTAAGGACCAGTTAAGGATTCGCCGTCTGCCAAAGCGTAAAGAGCGTCTACGACTTCTGCGGGGGAAAGGGCAGGTTCTTCGGAGCTGTCTACTTCTTCGGAAGATTCTACTTCTTCAGAGCTTTCAGGTTCTTCGGAAGATTCGGGAAGTTCAACTTCGGAAGATTCGGGAGCTTCGGGAATCGAAGAAGAGTTAGGAACTTCGGAAGATTCGGGAACTTCGCTCGTTTCAGGTGCTACGGAAGAATCTACTACTTCGGAAGAATTGGGTTCGTCGGGAGTTTCGGGAGCTTCGCCTTTTACAAGGTCTATAAGCCAAGCGTTCTTCATTTGCGCCGTGCCGTTGTATTGACCAAGCGCGCCGTAAACTTTGATGGTGTCGCCAACTTGGGGAGCGTTTTCCATTGCGTTGTAAGCAACCGTGCCGTCTGCGCTGTAAAGTCCGTAAACGTAGAATTTGTTGCCTTCTGCGTCTTCAATGTAAAGGTTGCCGTATTGCGTGTTCTTGATTTCGGTAACCGTACCAACTACGTAGTACTTGCCGTCCGTGTAAGTATTGTGACCCATTGCAATGCCGATTTCGTTTGCTTTGGGGATAGAAATTACGGTATCAAATGCGGGAAGGTTGGATAAGAATTTCGATGCAATCGTGAATTCTTTCGTTTCGGTGACGTCGCCGCAGGTAAGGGTTGCCGTAAGGGTGATCGTCGTGTCTGCCGCAGGGTTAGCAATCGTAAGTACGTTGCCTTCAAGCGTAGCGTTGTCGCCTTCAACTGCCCAGGCGATAGCTACGTCGCTGTAACGGTTGCCTTTTTCTGCAAGTTCAATCGTCTTGTCGCCGATAACTTCCGTTTCAACGGTGAGCGCTTCTTTTTCAAACGCTACTTTTACGTCAGCGGTGATAGTGCTCTTGTCAATCAAGGTTACAAGGTGACCAACGTTGTTGCCTGCGCCGCCTGCATAGGAAAGCATAGAAGCGCTTACGGTTACGTGCGTGGAGTAGTTACCAAGATAGTAATCAGCCGCTTCGCCGTTCTTGTTTTTATCAAGGTGCGTCGTAATCGTGCCGAGCGTTTCGTTCCATACGAATACGGAAATGGGTTCGGTCGTGTAAACGATGTTGTCGTGCGCGCCGTCGTCGCTCAATTTAACGCCGAAATATTGTTTTACGCCTTCGGCGTCCGTGAAGTAAGGATAGAATTCCGTCGTGCTGCCTGCTTTGTATTCTACGTATACGTCCACAGCTTCGGCGCTGTTTTCCGACGTCTTGTAATAATAACCGCTCATTTCACCTACGAAGTAGCAATCGATTGCCTTCGTGGATTGATATACGTGATATTTATAAGCTACGCCTTCAACGGGAGCGGAAGTGATTGCTTCGGGAATAACGTTCAACGCCTTCAAAGCTACGCCGTCAAAGTTTACTTCGATAGAGTGGCAACCTTCGGGGTCGGTGATGGTAGCCGTCAACACGTAAGGGGTATCTTCTTCCAATTCTCCGATAACAACGGTGTCTTCCGTTTCGCCTTCTTTGATGGTTACGCCTTCTACGTCAACCGACCAAGCGATGTCGTACTTCGCTTCTTCGCCGAAGAAGGAATAGGAGTTGATAACGGTGTAGTTTACGCGCGTATCTAAGCTCTTATTAGCAATCAAGCCTTGTACGTAATCTTTTACGTCGTTCAAATCCTTTTCATGCGCATGAAGGGGAGCGGAACTTTCGGGCGTAGAGTTTTCGATGGGATTGCTGGATTCGGAAGAGCTGGAAGCATCGCCTTCGCCGCCGCAAGCAGCCATCACACCAAAACACATCAACATGGCAAGAATGCCGGGTAAAAGTTTTTTCATGTTGTTTCTCCTTATTATATAAATAATTTTTTAATTTTTACGTTTTTTAAACAATACTACTGCCATTGCCAAAGCGGGAAGAACCGCGCTTGCCGCAAGCACGCTGCCGCAGCCGCTTTCTTGGGGTTCTGCTTCGGACGAAGACGTAGCGGGGGGCGTTACGGTGGGGAACAAAGGTCCGCCGTCTACCTTAATACCGCCGGTAGAAAGGATTTTGATTTGATATTCGCCGTCGAAAGTATCGACTACGCCCATAACGTCGATGGTTTTGCCCACCAACATATCTTCGGTTGCCAAATTGCCCGCGCTATCTCTCAAAACGATGGTACGAACCTTCACCGTTCTGCCTTCCGCTTCGCAGGTCAAGGTCATTGCGCCGTCGTTGTTGCCGCCGTTGTCGGTGGTGTACGCGCTCTTTACGTAAAGACCTTTCATGGAAATGGAAGTATTCAACGCAAGCTCTGCGTATTTATAGGTTTTCGTCGTCGTAACCGTTTCTTCCGTTTCGGGGTCGGTATTCGTCGTTTTGATAACGACCGATTTGTTAAAGGTTGCCGCCGTCGTTTCTACGTTTGCCGCGCTGTGTCCTTTTTCAATCAAACGAATATCGTCGTCGGTGGGTTTGAATGCGTTGTACTTCAAGTCGGATACTTGATACGAACCGCCTGCTTCGTAATATTGCACGACGCCCGTGATACGTACCTTGTCGCCGATGCTCAAAACTTGTTGACCCTGCGACGAAAGGAAGAAGCCGTAGTACACGTAAATACCGTAATACATTTGCGTTTCTTCGTCGTAGCTTTCCACGTATACGCCTTGGTTTACGTAGTAAGCGACAACCCCTTCAAACGCAACGCGCTTGCCCGTATAATCTGCGATATTCAAACGGAGTTCCTTCAAGTCCAGCTCGATAGATTCGCCGTAGAAGAATTCGGGGTCTTTTTCGTTGGAATAAACGTAGAGTTGTAATTCTACCGCTTGCGCGATAGCAGGCGTACAAAGATCGCCGTAGCGGCTTGTACCTGCTTTCGAGCCAAGAGCAAGACCTTCCTGCAACAATTCAAGGTTTAAATTGCGATAGACGTCGGAGCCAGCCGGTTTATACCAAACCCAAGCCATATATCTGTCGCCCGTGGAGTCTGCTTCCCAATCGGAAGTTTCCGATTCCAAGATAATGGAAGTTGCGCTTTCCAAAGCGGTACGGGTATAACGCGCCGCTTTTTTGCCCCATTCTTCCAACTTACCCGTAGATTCGGGGGTGTTTACTGCCGCGTATCTTGCCTTAAAGGTGTTTTGTTCGTTAAAGCCGGGGGCGTTGAAGTGGGTGGTGTCGCCGTCGATGAAGCTCTTTACCGTAACTTCCATCGTTTTGCTGTCACCGTTCAAGTTCAACGTAGCTTGTCCTGCGTAATCAACCTTTTCATCCGCTGCCGCCGTAACGACGTTGGCGTCCGTTCCCCCCAAAATGGGAGAAACAGTGCCTGCGAATAAGCCAAACGCACAGAAAATTGTACATAACGTTGTGAAAAGTTTTTTCATAAATAAATTACCTGAAAATTTTTAATTATGCGCCGTAGTCGTAACGAAGCTTAGCGATCATTGCTTCAAATTCGCTCTTTACCAAATCCGCTGCGGTTTGGCCGCTTGCAAGTTGACCTACGAAGCAGTTTTGAATCAAAATACCTACTTGGTCACGCGCGCCGGACGAACCAACGAATGCAGGGGATACGAACATTGCGTCTTCTTGCGCCAAACATTGCTTAACGCAGGTTGCCTGCAAGTTTACGTTGCCGTCTGCCGTATCGATGAAGGTGTTGTATGCGTCGTATTTTGCGTCAAGGTTGCTGATTACGGGAGCGTAACCGGAAGCCGCCGAGAAGTTTGCTTGCAAGCCCATATTCGTGGTAAGGAACTTCATAAACAACCAGGTTGCCGCCATTTCTTGCTTGTTCGATTTCTTGAACATACAAAGGTTAGGACCTTGGGAGATAACCTTGGGGTTATTCTTGTCGATTTGGGGGGGCAAAGCAACGCCGACTTCGAAAGGATAAACCACTTCGTTGTTTTCGTTGGTTACGGGGTCGGGACATTGATAGGAAGCGCCTGCCGACGAACCGATACACATATAGGATTTCGCTTTGGTAGGGTCGGTTTGCGTAAACAAGTCGGAGGTGTAGCTGCCGTACGTTTCTTCCGTTGTTACCAAACCGAGTTGATACCATTCTCTCAATCTTGCAACGAAAGCTTGGTTTGCTTCTACGTCAAACAAGAATCTTTGACCTTCCGTTGTGGAAGTGTAGGGCGTGCCGAGTTGTTCGGTCATCGTGATGAACCAGTTTGCTTCGGAGTCGTAGCCAAGGGGAACGCAGGAAGGGTCGATTTCAACGATTTGTTGCATAACCGTTTCCATTTCGTCCCAAGTGGTGGGAACTTGCAAGTTATTTGCTTCAAAGAAGGTCTTGTTGTAGTACAAAACTTCCGTCGATTTCGAATAGGGAAGGGTGTACATAACGTTGTCGCCGTACGCGCGGCCTTCTTCGTAGTAACCGCGAACGAAGCCGTTTGCTTGTTCTTGGGTAAGACCCATTTGTTCGGTCGTGCCGTCTGCTTTCGTTACGGTTGCCGTGCTTGCGATGAAATCGTCCAAAGGAGCAACCGCTCTCGCCTTGTTGTAAAGCGCAACGTGGTCGGGATAGCAGTATGCAAGCGAAGGGGAGTTGCCGCCGTTAAGCTCCGTCGTGATTTGGTCGCGAAGCCCAGGGTAGTCGCCTTTCGAGCCGTGTACGATGGTGATGTTGGGATACATCTTGTTGAATTCGGGAATCCAAGCGTCCAAAACGTCGCGAAGCTTCGCGCCCATCGTGTGGTAGAAGTTTACGGTTACTTTGCTGCCGTCGTATGCAACCGCCGCCGTGGGATCGCCGTTGATAACTACGTCGCCCGTTTCTTCGCCGCCGTTGTCACCGCCTTGCGCGCCTTCCGTCGTCTTTGCTAATTCTGCCCAGAAACCGGGTTCAAGGCTGCCAGTGTAATTGCCGCCGCCGATATTGCCGCCGCCGCAACCAACTGCGCTCAGCGACATAGCAAGAAGAGAGCCGAACGCGACAAGTTTTTTTGCAATTTTGTTCATATATCTATTCTCCTTAAGATATTTATTTTTTATTAGCCTTTTATACCGCTTCTCGATACGCCCTTCATAATGTATTTACGAAGGAATACGAATACAAGGAACAAGGGGATGGAAACCATCGTAACCGCCGCCATTTGACGGGGGTAGTCGATACGGCCTTGGTCGCCGTTGTCCGAGAAGTCCATTTCACGCAAACCGTTGGTGATAAGCTTGTGCAAATCGTCGTTTGCAACCAGTTTGGGCCACATATACGAGTTCCAAGAACCCATCATTTTCAAGATGGTGATGGAAATAATCGTAGGCAGGGCAAGGGGGATCATAACCTTCCAAAGGTATTTCAAATCGTTTGTGCCGTCAATCTTTGCCGCCAAGTATAATTCGTTGGGGATTTGTTGGAAGTTTTGCTTCAACAAGTAAATGTAGAAGACGCTTACCAAGAAGGGAACGATTAAAACGGTGTAGGTATTCATCCAACCCAAACGGTTAATGGTGATATAGTTGGTGATGGTGAAAAGTTCGCCGGGGATCATCATCGTTGCAAGCAAGAAAGCAAACAACGTGTTTTTACCCTTGAACTGCAAGCGCGCGAACGCGAATGCCGAGAGCACCGTGATAACCAACGAGAACAACGTGGATACGACGCCTACGTATACGGTGTTTAAGAACAGTCTGCCCATATTTGCTTTTGAGAAAGCGTTGGCGTAGTTTTGCCATTTAATTGTTTGCGGGAAGAAAGTGGGGTTCATCAATTCGTATTCTTTCAACGTCTTCAAGGACGAAATAATCATCCAGTAGAAGGGGAAGATAACGATGATGGCCATCAGCCCAAGGAAAGTATATAAACCGATTTGCACCAAAACCTTCATTACGAGTTGCTTGGTGGAAACCTTTTGCATATTCTGTTCCTGCATAACGGCTTCTTTAAATTTTTCCGCATCCACGATGGATTTTGTCGATTCAGTGGTTAAGTTTTCGATTGTTTCTAACGTTTCGTTTTTCATTTCTTCCATAACCTAACCTCCTTAATAATGCGTCTTTTTCTTGCTGACGTACAAGTTAATCATCGTAACGATGAAGATGATACCAAAGAGTATCAACGCCGAAGCGCTCGCGCGGCCGGCTTTGTCAGCTTCGAGAGCTTTATAAATCAAACCTACCATCGTTTGCATACTGCCTACTTGTCCGACGGGACCCATATTTGCCCCAAATACGCCGACAACGCTCGTATATTCTTTGAAACCGCCGATAAAGCCTGTAATAATGACGTAGGCAATCATCGGGGAAAGAAGGGGAACGGTGATACGGAAGAAAATGCGGGTACGGGAAGAGCCGTCGATTTTTGCCGCGTCGTAATATTGCTTGTTGATGCCCTGCAAACCGCCCAAAAGTACGAGAATTTTGAAAGGCAAAGCGTTCCAAACGATATAGATGACCATAACGGCAAGTTTGGAACCGTACGTTGAACCCGTATCAATCCAGTTGATAGGGCCTGCGCCGAACCAACCGATAATCGTGTTCATAATCCCGTACGTTTGAATATCAGGACGCATCGTGCCGATACGAAGACCAACCATGTCAAACATAACCGCGAATACCATACCGATAGCCAACGAGTTGGTTACGTAGGGAAGGAAGAATATCGTTTGCAAGAATCTGCGCAAAGGCTTAATCGCGTTCAAGCATACCGCAATCAAAAGGGCAATCGCCGTCGAAAGGGGTACGGTGAGCACGCAAAGCAGCAGCGTGTTTTTCATAGCTGTGGAGAACTCGGTGTCGTATTTGACTACGTCCACGAAGTTACCGAAGCCGAACGCATATTCTTCGCCGCCGATTTCGCCAAGGTTGCTGTATCCTTCAAGGAAAGCGATACGGACGGTGTTGAAAATGGGCCAAACGGTGAATACTGCAATCAAAACCAGCACGGGAAGAAGATAAATCCAACCCTTCCAGCTTTCGAAATGGATTTTGTCTAAAAATTTCTTTTTGTGCGTGGGTTTCGTTTGTTGGGTGGCGTCGCCTAACGCAAGCTCGCATAAAAGGTCTTCGCCGCTAAATTTTTTCTTTCTTTTCCAAGCCGTTTTTTGCTTTGCGGTGAAAGCGTTGTTACAAACTGGGCAGACAAATTCCGGCGGGGTCGACGCAATTTTCAACGACGCTTTACAGGAAGGACACGTTACGGAAATAGACGTGCCTTGCGTAATTTTTTCGTCTTTCATAAGCCACCTACCTTAAAAGTAAATTCTTTGTTCGGTTTCTACGTTGAAAAGGAAGGTCTTGTGGGGTTTCAAATCGAAACGTACTTCCTTTGCCGAAAGGTCGATTTTATTATCCGCGTCTACGATAGAGCGAATGATGGGATTTTGCGAAGCTTCGTGACGGGAAACGATGGATACGTCGCGGCCCATAACTTCTACGTTGGAAAGCTCGCAAGAGAACGCGCCGTTTTCGTTTACGATAAAGCCTTCGGGACGAATGGCTACCGTAACGTTTTGGTTTTCTACGCCGTTGACGTCCAAAACGGCTTGTTCGCCGATGTACAGCTTACCGTCTTCTACCTTGCCGTTGAATACGTTGATAGGGGGCGTACCCAAGAATTTTGCAACGAACAGGTTGGTGGGGTCGTCGTAGATATTTTGGGGCGCGCCGACTTGTTGTACAACGCCCAGCTTCATAACGACGATTACGTCCGAAATACTCATCGCTTCTTCTTGGTCGTGGGTTACGAATACCGTCGTAATCCCCGTTTCCTTTTGAATTCTTCTGATTTCTTCACGCGTTTGCAATCTAAGTCTTGCGTCAAGGTTGGACAAGGGTTCGTCCAAAAGCAAAACGCGGGGCATCTTAACGAGCGCGCGGGCAATGGCGACGCGTTGTTGTTGACCGCCCGAAAGTTCGCTGGGCTTTCTGTCCATCAAATCGTCGATTTGCACGAGCTTAGCCGCCGCTTGCGCTCTTTGAAGCATCGTTTCCTTGTTCATTTTGTCTTTCCCGCGCAGGTTTTGCAAGGGGAACAAAATGTTTTGCTTTACCGTCATATGGGGATACAACGCGTAATTTTGGAAAACCAAACCGATGCCGCGGTTTTCAGGCGCAAGGTCGGTTACGTCTTCTTCGCCGAAGAAGATTTTACCCATCGAAGGTTTTTGCAAACCGCTGATCATATACAGCGTGGTGGATTTACCACAGCCGGACGGACCGAGCAAACCAACGAGCTTACCATCGGGAATGGTGAAGGTAAAGTCGTTTACCGCGATGACTTCTTCGCCCGCTTTTTTGCTGCGGCTAGGGAAGATCTTCGTCAGATTTCTTAATTCTACTTTCATATAGCCTCCTATGTAAGTTATATTTTGTTCTTTTTTATTTTTGAAAGCGGTCGTATTCCGCATTTTCAACAGCTTTGGCGTGTTCTTCTTGGCGATATTGCATCAAATCTTCTTGCGTGTCGAAAATTTGCTGGCTGGCAAAATCAACGACCACCGTATCGGCGAGCAAATCGTGTATGGAAGAGTTGGTTTTGGTTACGATCAGCATAGCGACTTGTAAAATTTCCAAAAGTCCTATGGTAATCAAGCCGACGATACCCATCATATTGAAATTGATCATCGTAATCAAGGCAAGGGGCATCATCGTTTCGATGGCGAACATACCTATGACGGTACGGATAAAAAGTACGGGATTGCTGACCTTGACAAGGTTGGTGCGAATGACGGCAAGCCCGAATATTTTTTTGCCCAGCGTCATTCCGTAGCCAAAAAATAAAGGGATGACAAAATACCAAACCAAGTAGGCAAGAAACATACCCCCGCCGTGCATCAAAAGCGTCAAGTAAAAAATAGCTTGATAGGTTTCTTGGAAGCCGACGTCCTTATTCAAGGCTTTTTGCGCTTCGTCGTAAACCGCTTTTTCTTCAACGGTCAGGTTGCCGTAATCTTCGGTGCTGATATCAAAGTCAATCCCGTATTGTTGTTCGTATTGTTCGTAATAAGCATTTAACTCGGCGGCTTTCTCGTCGTGCCCGCAAACGGCGGTAATACCCGCGGCAAAACCCATCGCCAACATAATCGTCACGATAAAATCGAACAAGTACGCGGAGATACGTTTCCAAAAACTCGCTTTTTGCAAAGTTACTGACATAAAAAGCTCCTTTGAAGGATAAATCCTTACGCGCGCGTCACAAGATAATAAAACGCGCAAATCTATAATAACATATCTTTCGACAAAAAGCAAAAAAAAACGCAAAAAAATAAAAAAAAGTGCAAAAAATTTTTTATTTTCTTTTTTTGCGGTTAAAAATAAGTAAAAAAAGGAATATTAAATTTTCATCATAGATGAAAATTCGTTCGAGTATGGATAAAAAAAGTAAATACCCCTTGACAGAAAAAGGAAAAAAAGGTATAATATAATAGTAAAATTATAAACTAATGGAGAAAATAAATGGACGTTAAAAAAATTTTATCCAAATGCGACCATACTTTACTTGGTCAGGCATCTACTTGGGCGGAAATGAAGCAAATTTGCGACGACGGTATGCAGTATCAAACGGCGAGCGTTTGTATTCCCCCCAGTTTTGTAAAGCAAGCCAAAGAATACGTTGGCGATAAGCTGCAAATTTGCACGGTTATCGGTTTCCCCAACGGCTACAACACGACGGCGTGCAAGGTTTTTGAAACCAAGGACGCGATCGCAAACGGCGCGGACGAAATCGATATGGTTATCAACATCGGCAAGCTCAAAGACGGCTTGGACGACGAAGTTTGCGAAGAAATCCGTCAAATCAAAGGGGCTTGCGGCGACAAAATTTTAAAGGTCATCATCGAAACCTGTCTTTTGACGGATGACGAAAAGGTGCGTATGTGCCATATCGTCACCAAGGCGGGCGCGGATTATATCAAGACTTCGACGGGCTTTTCCAAAGCGGGCGCAACCCTTGAAGACGTACGGCTTATGCGCGCAAACGTGGGCAAAGACGTATGCGTAAAGGCGGCGGGCGGTATTTCGGGGTTGGAAGACGCGCAGGCGTTTTTGGATATCGGCGCAGACCGTTTAGGCACGAGCCGCGTAGTAAAAGCCGTAAAAGGTATTGAAGGACAAGGGTATTAAAAACGACGTATATGCGTCGCGTTTCGGCGTTGTAGCTCCGCGCCCACTCAGTCACGTACGTCTATGTACGCTTCTTTGTGGGTGCTCGCTGCTTCTTGAACTGCTCGCAGCTTCGCCGTTTTACCCGTTCCAAACGGGCGAAAACTGTATCTACAAAACAAAACACAACAAAAGGAGAAAATAGTATGTCAATTCCCACCCCCCATATTGCAGCGAAAGCAGGCGATTTTGCAAAAACCGTTTTAATGCCGGGCGATCCGCTCCGCGCTGAATATATTGCAAAAAATTACTTGGAAGACGCCGTTTTGGTCAACAACGTCCGCGGCGTACAAGGTTATACGGGCTACTATAAGGGCAAAAGAGTGTCCGTAATGGCTTCGGGTATGGGTCAGCCGTCCATCGGCATTTATTCTTATGAGCTTTTCAACTTCTACGGCGTAGAAACGATTATCCGCGTAGGCTCTTGCGGTTCGTTCTCGCCCGATTTACACGTTCGCGACATCATCGTAGCGATGGGCGCTTGTACCAACGGCAATTACGCTTCGCAATACAACCTGCCCGGTACGTTCTGCCCGATTGCGGATTTCGAAACGGTACGCCGCGCGGCGGAAGCTTGCGAAAAAGCGGGCGTAAACTATCGCGTGGGCAACATTTTGTCTTCGGATATGTTCTACGACGACGCAAACTCGGGTATGCAATGGGCGAAGATGGGCGTACTCGGCGTAGAAATGGAATCGGCGGCGCTCTATTGCAATGCGGCGCGCGCAGGCAAGAAAGCACTTTGTATCTGTACGGTAAGCGATTCTTTCATCTATCCCGAAGAAAATACGACGGCGGAAGAAAGACAAAATTCGTTTACGAAAATGATGGAGATTGCTTTAAGCATTGCCGAATAAAAGGAGAAAATAATGGCAAAACGCACTTTTTTAATCGTTTTGGACAGCGTGGGTATCGGCGCGATGCCCGACGCGGCAGATTGGGGGGACGAAGGAAGCAACACCTTGGGCGTGATTTCCAAGCACCCCGATTTTTGCTGCCCAAATCTTGAAAAAATGGGGCTTTTTCAAATCGACGGAGTAGGCGAAAAAAACCGTTCAACGCATACCTGCTATGCCCGAATGACCGAATCGTCCAAAGGAAAGGACACCACGATAGGGCATTGGGAGATTGCGGGTATCTATTCGGAAAAACCCCTTCCCACCTATCCCAACGGCTTCCCGAAAGAAGTGATTGACGCCTTTGAAAAGGCGACGGGCAGGGGAACGCTTTGCAACGCTCCCTATTCGGGTACGGAAGTGATTAAAGACTTCGGGGAAGAACACGTCCGCACGGGCAAGCTTATCGTATATACGTCCGCGGACAGCGTTTTTCAAATCGCGGCGCACGAAGCCATCGTTCCCATTGAAGAATTATATAGATATTGCAAAATTGCAAGAGATTTATTGCAGGGCGAACACGGCGTAGGGCGTATTATCGCCCGCCCGTTTGAAGGGGAATACCCTTTCAAGCGTACTGCGCGCAGACACGATTATTCCTTGCAACCGCCTGCAAAAACGATGCCGTCGATTATGAAAGAAAAGGGCTTTGATACCATTTCTATCGGTAAAATTTACGACATTTTCGCGGGCGAAGGCTTCACCGAAAGTCACCCCACCGTCAACAACGAAGACGGAATGGATAAGACCCTGGTGGCGGCAAATCGCGATTTTAACGGTTTATGCTTCGTCAATTTGGTCGATTTCGATATGGTGTACGGGCATAGAAACGACGTGGCGGGGTACGCCCGCGCGATGACGGCGTTCGACAAGCGTTTGGGCGAGCTTTTGCCCTTGCTTGGCGACGACGATTTGTTGATTATCACGGCGGACCACGGTTGCGATCCCCAAACCCCGTCCACCGACCATTCTCGCGAATATACGCCGATGATTGCCTATGGCAAAAAGCTGAAAAAGGGCGTGGATTTGGGCACGAGAGAGAGCTTTGCGGATATCGGTTCTACTATTTTGGAATGGCACGGCTTGTCGTCTGACGAAATTTACGGAACGAGCTTTTTAAAGGAGATTATCGATGAGTGATAAAGAGTTGATGTCGCTCGCCGCGCAAGCGAGAGAAAAATCCTATTCCCCCTATTCGGGTTTTCGTGTGGGAGCGGCTTTGCTTGGAAAGAGTGGCAAGGTGTATTTGGGTTGTAACGTAGAAAACGCGGCGTATTCTCCCACCAACTGTGCGGAAAGGACGGCTGTTTTTAAGGCGGTGAGCGAAGGGGAAAGAGAATTCGATGCCATCGCCATTATCGGCGGAAAGGGCGACGAATGGGCGGAGCTTTGCGCGCCTTGCGGCGTTTGCCGTCAAGTGTTGGCGGAGTTTTGCGATAAGGATTTTCGTTTGCTGCTCGGCAATCCCAACGCGATAAAAACGTATACGTTTGCGGAAATTTTGCCCCTTTCCTTTGGGAAAAACGATTTGGAGTAAGTGGAGTAAGTACTTATGAGAATGTACGATATTATACAAAAGAAGCGTGACGGCGGGAGTTTAAGCGACGCGGAAATCAAATGGGTAATCGAAGGATACAGCAAGGGCGAAATCCCCGATTATCAAATGTCCGCGCTGTGTATGGCGATTTATTTCCGCGGTATGAATTTGGAAGAAACGACGGCGCTCACCTTTGCCGTGCGCGATTCGGGCGACACGCTTGATTTTTCGGATATTAAGGGTTTGCGCGTGGATAAGCACTCCACGGGCGGCGTTGGGGACAAAACCAGCCTTGTCGTTACGCCTATCGTAGCCAGCCTTGGCGTGAAGGTTGCCAAAATGAGCGGCCGCGGGCTTGGGCATACGGGCGGCACGATTGATAAGCTGGAAGCAATCCCCGGTTTCAAAACCGATCTGCCCATTGACGAGTTTAAGAAAATCGTCAACGAAGTAGGGATTGCCATTGTCGGACAAAGCGCCGAGCTTGCGCCTGCGGACAAGCTTTTATACGCGCTCCGCGACGTAACGGCGACGGTGGACAGCCTGCCCCTTATCGTATCGAGCATTATGGGTAAAAAGCTCGCCGCGGACGACGATTGTATCGTTTTGGACGTCAAAACGGGCAGCGGCTCGTTTATGAAAACGCTGGAAGCGAGCAAAGAGTTGGCGCAATGTATGGTGGAAATCGGCAAACGCGCAGGCAAACGGGTGCGCGCGCTCATCACCGATATGGACAGACCCTTGGGCTTTGCCATCGGCAACTCGCTTGAAGTGGTGGAAGCGATTGAAACTTTGCAAGGTAACGGCCCTGCCGACTTGACCGAGCTTTGTATCGCGCTCGCTTCGCATATCTTATGTTTGGCGGAAAAGGGCAACTATACCGAATGTGAAAAGATGGTAAAGAAAGCCATTGAAAATAGGTCGGCGTTGCAAATGTTCGCGGACATGGTAGCCGCGCAGGGCGGGGATAAGGAGTGGATTTTGCATCCCGAACATTTCCCGAAGGCGAAATATTCCCACGAAGTCAAGGCGGAAAAGGACGGGTATATTATCGGTGTGGATACCGAAAGCTACGGCGTGGCAAGCTTGCTTTTGGGTGCGGGCAGAAACACCAAAGAAGACGTCATCGACCCGACGGCGGGCATTATGCTTTGTAAAAAGACGGGGGATTTCGTGAAAAAGGGCGAAACCTTGGCGGTTTTGTATTCGGGCAAGCAAAGCGGTTTTGCCGCGAGCGAAGCAAGGCTTTTACAAGCGACCAAGCTTGGCGACAGCGCGATAGAAAAAGCGCCCTTGATTTTGGACGTAGTAGAATAAGGAAAAAGGATACGAAAGAAAAATGGCGAAGTTATATTTTAAGTACGGTGCAATGGGCTCGTCCAAGACGGCAAACGCGCTCATTACAAAGTTTAATTATGAAGAACGGGGTATGAAGGTGTGGCTGATAAAGCCGTCCATCGATGTACGCGACGGTGTGGATACGGTAAAATCCCGTATCGGCTTGTCGGCGAAAGCGGACATTATGACCCCCGATAAAAATTTGTACGAAGAATTTAAAAAACGCCCCGAATGTCACGTAATTATCGCGGACGAATGTCAATTTTTCACGCCCGAGCAAATCGACGATTTAAGAAAAATCGTGGACGAGCTGGATATTCCCGTGCTTTGTTACGGGCTTCGCACCGATTTCTTAACCAAGCTTTTCCCCGGCAGCTTGCGGCTTTTTGAAGTGGCGGATTCGGTGACGGAGATAAAAACCATTTGCGGTTGCGGTAAAAAAGCGATAGTGAATGCGAGAATCGACGGCGACGGAAAAATTGTGACCGAAGGCGGACAAATTTTAATCGGCGGCAACGATTCGTACGTGGCAATGTGCCATAGCTGTTGGAAAACGGCAATCAAAGCCCAAAAAAAGTAAGAAAAACAAAATGAGAAATCCATCACAGGCAAGAGTCTTTGGTGGATTTTTTGTTTACAAATCGAAATATTTTACTTACCATTTTTAAAAAAATGTTGATTTTGGTAAATAGATGTGTTATAATATAGTCAAAGGGGTGATAATTATGAAACTTATTCATCGCGCGCAATATTTAGAAAAAGTAATAAGTGTTATGGGAACGCCTGATATTAAAGTAATTACGGGCGTACGTCGTAGTGGTAAATCAAAATTATTGGAAGCTTTTAAAGCGTATATCCAAAAAAGCAACGCAAACGTAAATATAATACACATCAATTTCAATTTGCCCGAGTATGACGTCCTTACGGAATACAAAGCATTATACGATTATATTTGTTCAAACTATATAAACGGTTGCGAAAACTTCGTCCTTATTGATGAAGTACAAATGTGTAATAATTTTGAAAAGGCTATCAATGGGCTTCACGCAACGGAGAAATTTGATATTTATATCACGGGTTCAAATGCTTTTCTTTTAAGTTCGGATTTGGCTACTTTATTTACTGGACGAACTTTTGAAATTAAGGTATACCCCTTTTCATTCGGCGAGTATATGCAATATTTTGAATGGCAAGACAAATATAATGCTTTCGATAAATATATGATTGAAGGCGGTATGGCGGGCTCGTATCTTTATAAAGACCAAGAAGCGAAGTATGATTATATTGCAGAAATTTTCGATACGCTCATCGTTAGAGATATTTATAAAAAGTATAAAATCAGAAATACGCAACTTATGGATAGAGTGGTGGACTTTTTAATGGATAACATATCCAACTTATCTTCTGCAAGAAGTATTGCTAATGCTTTAATGGGAGTAAAAGAAAAGGTCAATCATAACACGATAGGCGCATATATGCAATATCTTTGCAATGCTTTTGCTTTTTATAAAATTCGTAGGTACGACATTAAAGGCAAAAAATATCTGTCAAGTAATGATAAATATTATTTAAGTGACCACACCTTCCGTTACGCAAAGCTTGGCACAAAAAATATGGATTATGGAAGAATGCTTGAAAATATTGTAGCCATAGAGCTTTTGCGTAGGGGTTACGAGATATATGTTGGTGTGTTATACAAAAAAGAGATAGATTTCGTTGCTATTAAGAGAAACGAAAAAATATACATTCAAGTATCCGATAATATTAGTGATAAAAATACTTTTGAAAGAGAAATATCCCCTTTATTACAAATTAAAGACGCTTATCCAAAAATGGTAATAGCAAGAACGCGTCACAACGAGTATCAGTATGAAGGCGTGCGGATTGTGGACGTTGCGGATTGGTTGTTGAAGTAACGGGCAAAAATGATATTTTTTCAAAAATGGTAAATAGAAAGACTGAAATGCGTTCAATTTCATTAACAAACAAAGAACAAGGCAAATAAAAAAGAAACGGGTGCTTTTTTGCTTTATCCGCGATAAAAAATACTCCTTTTTGCGCAAACTAACGCAAAAGGGAGTTTTTATTATGGGCGAAAGGGTGAAAAAGAAAGAAAACGGGCTGATTAAAGGCGCGGCGTGGATTGCCGCGGGCGGGTTTATCGCCAAAATTATCGGCGCAATCTATCGTATTCCGCTCACCAACCTAATCGGCGGAAAGGGCTTGGGACTTTATCAGCTCGTTTACCCTGCCTACTGTCTACTTCTCACCGTGTCCGCTACGGGGATTCCGTCGTCGATTGCCAAGCTGACCGCAGAGCGTATCCGCAAAGGGCAAAGCCCGCGTACGCTGTTTATATCGGCAATGAAGCTGTTTTTGCTTGTCGGGGCGGGCGGTACGGCGGTGATGGCGATTATCGCGCCCTTTCTTGCCAAAGCGCAGGGCAGCGGCGAAGTGCTGGGCGGGTATTACGCGCTTGCTCCGTCCGTACTGCTCGTGTCCGCAATTTCCGTCTTTCGGGGGTATTTTCAAGGCAAAAACGATATGATGCCCACCGCTTTGTCGGAAATAGCCGAGCAGGTGATTAAGGTGGCGTTTGGTTTGCTGTTTGCGTATTTATTTAAAGAACGAATACATCTTGCCGTCGTTTTTTTGCTTTTGGCGGTGTCCTTATCTGAGCTTTTTACGCTGTTTTTAATGCTTGCATTTTACCGCCGCGAGAAAGAAAAAACGGGAAATGACGGGGGCAGGGTCGCGTTCAAGGGGATTTTGCGTATGAGTATCCCCGTCACCTTGCTTTCCCTTTTAATCCCGCTTTCGTCCTTGATAGACAGTGTGTTGGCGGTGCGGATTTTGCAAAAATACGAAGAAAACGCCGTCACCTTATACGGATTATTCGCGGGCGGAGCGGTGACGGTCGTGGGCTTGCCTGTGTCCGTGTGTTATGGGATCGCGGCGGCGACCATTCCGCAGGTAAGTGCCGAGCCGAGCGGAAGAAAGGCGCGAAAAAAGATTTTTAAATCGTTGGGCTTGACGGCGTTGCTTGGCGGCGCCAGCGCGGTGGGCTTGTATTTGTTTGCCGAGCCTGCGGTACGCATTATTTTTAGAAGCTTAACGAGTGATGAAAAACAAACGCTGGTAAGGCTTGTCCGGGCGCATTCTATCAGCGCGTTTACGCTTTCCTGCTCGCAGACCTTGGCGGCGTGCTTGACGGCGCAGGGCAAACCGCAACACGCGGCGCTTTCTATGCTCGCGGGGGTGACTGTGAAGACGGCAAGCTACGTTTTTTTAATGAAAGACCCTAAAATTTCCATTTTTGGGCTTGCGTATGCCACCAATCTTTGTTATTTGGTTGCTTTTTCGTTGGATTTTATGTATAATTTAATCATAACGAAAAGACGGATACGCAAGGAGAAAACGAGATGATTACGGTAATCGGTTTGGGTGTAGAAAAAGGGGATTTATCCCGTCGCGGCGAAGAAATCATTTTGTCGGCGGCAAAAGCGGGCAAAAATATTTTCGTGCGCACGGCGAATACGGCTTCGTACGAAACGGTGCGCGCGCTTGGGGTAAAGCATACCTGTTTGGATTGCGTGTATGAAAGTAGCCGCAACTTCGCTACGCTTGCCAAAAATCTTGCCAAAGCGGTAGCTGGCGGCGGGGACGATTGCGTGTATTTGGTGGACGGAGCGGCTACGGAAGACAATTCCGTAAAGGCGCTTATTAAACGCACGCGCGGAAAAATAGAAATCATTGACGGCGTATCCAAAATCACCGCTCTCGTTCGCGCGGCGAAGTTTAAAAGCTGTTCGTACAACGCTTTGTCCGCGTACGAGCTGTTTGAAAAGGTAAAATCGGGGAATTTGTCCTTGCCGCTTATCGTATACGACGTGGATGATAGGGGGCTGGCGAGCGATTGCAAGCTTTTGCTTGGCGATTTATTTGGGGAAGAGCTTACCGTTTCTTTTGTTCGTCAAGGTAAAGCGAAAAAGATAGCGCTTTTTGAGTTGGATAGACAAAAAACCTACGATTACACAACGGCGGTTGCCATTGAAGAGATGGATTTGTTGGACAAAAAGCGGTTTGCTATGGAAGATTTAAAGGAAATCGTCGTGCGCTTGCGCGCGCCTAACGGCTGTCCTTGGGATAAGGTCCAAACCCCTGAAAGCATTAAAATGTCGGCGGTGGAAGAAGCTTACGAGCTGGTGGACGCCATCGACCAAAACGACGACGACAAAATTTTGGA
The DNA here is from genome assembly GCA_045128055.1 of Candidatus Scatosoma sp. Lineage (GTDB taxonomy): Bacteria > Bacillota > Clostridia > Christensenellales > Borkfalkiaceae > Scatosoma. The sequence goes on from JBGVRC010000022.1 coordinate 26,298, forward strand.
AGAAACGGGGGACATTCTCTTGCAAGCGGTGTTCCATGCCGTTATGAAAGAAGAAACGGGCGCGTTTAATCTTTCCGACGTCACGACGGCAATTTGTCAAAAGCTGATTTTCAGACATTCCCACGTGTTTGGCGAAGACAAAGCGGGCGACGAAGGCAGCGCTTTGTCCGTATGGGAAAAGAATAAAATGACGGAAAAGCACCACACGACCTTCGGCGACGCGGTGGCGGACGTGCCGACCTGCTTCCCTGCCGCTATGCGCGCGCAAAAAATCGGCAAACGCGCGGCGAAGGCGGGCTTGGATTTTGTAAGCGTAGAAGACGCGGCGGCGCGTATTCAAGACGAATTGCAAGAATTTTTCGAAGCTTACCGCAAAGGGGATAAAGACGAAGCGGAAAAAGAGCTTGGCGACGTTTTGTTTGCGGCGGTCAATGTGGGCAGAAAAGCGGACTGTGATTGCGAAAAAGCGTTGAAAGAAAGCGCGCAACGGTTTGCGGCTCGGTTTATTGCCGCGGAAAAGCTTGCGATTGCGGACGGGAAAACGGTGACTGAACTTTCCGATGCGGAGTGGGACAAATATTACGTGGCGGCAAAAGCGGAGCTTTGCGTGTAAATAGCGGAATTATAAAAATTTACCGCACTTCTTCACTATTCACTATTACCTATTACTTTAAGTGAAAAGTGAAGAGTGAAAAAGTAATAAGTGGTGGGAGCAGGTATGCGATTAACGCCTATTCAAATAGGGAAGCTCACAATTAAAAACAACGTATTCCTTGCGCCTTTGGCGGGGTATACAAACTATCCGTTCCGTCGGCTTTGTAAAGGCTACGGCGCGGGGCTTTGCTATACGGAAATGGTCAGCGCAAAGGGCTTGAAATACGGCAGCGAAAACACCAAAGAGCTTTTACATACCGACGAAAACGAAGGCTTGTGCGCGGCGCAAATTTTCGGCAGCGAAGCGGATACTATGCGCGCGGCGTGCGAACACGAAGCGTTTGCGCCTTTCCCTATTGTGGATATCAATATGGGCTGCCCCGTGCCTAAAATTTATAAAAACGGGGAAGGTAGCGCGCTGTTGGAAGATCCCAAAAAGGCGGAAAATATTGTAAAAGAGTGCGTCAAGAGCGGGAAAATTATCACCGTCAAATTTCGTATCGGCGTTACGGAAGGAAATTACGTTACGACGGAGTTTGCCAAGCGAATGGAAGGGGCAGGGGCGAGTTTAATCACCGTGCACGGCAGGGTTCGCGAAAAAATTTACGCGGGTGAAGTGCGTTTCGACGAGATAGAAAAGGCGAAAAACGCCGTAAAAATCCCCGTGATTGCCAACGGCGGCGTGTTTTCGGTTGCCGACGCAGATGAATTGATGCAAAAAACGGGCGCGGACGGGGTGATGGTGGCGCGCGCGGCGTTGTTCGACCCCCAACTTTTTTGTAAATTGACCGACACGGCGGGCGAAAGCAGGCTCGCTATGTTCGAAAAACAGCTAAAATGGACGGGGCAGGTATGCGATGAACGCTTCACGACGGTGTTTATGCGCAAGATGGGCGCATTTTACGTAAAAGGGCTTCGCGGCGCGGGCGCGTTCAAGGACAGATTTTTCAGCGCGCAAAATCCCGACGAAGTGCTTGCTGTGGCAAAGGAAGCGTTCGCGGAAGAATAAAAAGGAAAAACAATAGAAAAACCGCTCGTTATCAAGCCGATAACGAGCGGTTTTGTCGTCTATGCAATTTATTTATGTATGTAAATCAATTCGCCGCCCTTTTTACGGGATTCTTCGGCGCAAATGCCGATAAGGTGGCTTTCCACGGACGCTTCGAAGGAAGTCACTTCGGCTGCGTTGCCGCAAAGCATATCGTAAAGGCTGTTGACAAGGCCTTGGTCGCCGCCGCCGTGCGCGTAGCCCTTTTCCGCCAGCTCGCTCACGTCGATATATTCGGGGTCTTTTTCATAACGTCCGATGGTGATTTTGCCTTCCTGTTCGTCGAAGGTGATTTGTCCCATCGTGCCGTAGAAGGAAATTCTTCTGCCACCGCCGTAGGTGAAGCCCGTCATCGTAAGGGTTGCTTTGACACCGTTTTCAAAGGTCATCATCGTTTGTTGATGGTCTACTACGTCGTTGTCGCACGCAAACACGCAACGTCCGTAAGGGCCTTCCTGTACCGCTTTTTCCAGCTTTTCTTCCGTGAGCGGAGCGGGCGCGATTACGTTGAAGGGCCAAATATCCGTAGGACGTTCTCTCTTTTCCCAAAGGGTGAGATAGATATGCTTCGCGCTGTAAGGACAATCCTTTTCAATCGAACAATCTACGCAGCGCTTCGCCGCGCCTGCGGGCGCGTTTTGCGCGTTGAAGAAGGTGCAATCCCCGATGGAAGATACGCTCTTGCACTTGGATTTTGCGTAATATTGCAACAAATCCAAATCGTGACAGCATTTCGCCAAAATCATAGGCGCTGCCTGCTTGGTAGAACGCCAGTTTCCGCGTACGTAGCTGTGGGCTTGGTGCCAAGAACCCACTCTTTCCAAGGCGTCGATGGCAACCAAACGTCCGATGACGCCGTCGTCCAAAAGCTGGCGCAGTTTGACGAAGGCGGGCGCGTAGCGCAATACGTGGCAAACGAGTGCCTTTTTACCGCTCTTTTTTTGCGCGGCAAGCAAGGCTTCGCATTCTTCCTTTTTATCCGTCAAGGGCTTTTCCGTCATAATATCGTAACCGAGCGCAAAGCCTTTTAAACAATGGCCTACGTGGTCTTGGTCCTGCGTAGCTACGAGCAAAATATCGGCGCGTTTTTCTTGGAAAAATTCGTCTTCCGATTGAAAAAGGGCGTTTTGCGGTACGCCGAACTCTTTTCCAAATCTTTCCAAACGGTCTTTTTTCAAATCGCAGAGCGCGACGATTTTAAATTGATCGCTTTGTTCTTGAATAAGTGGTCCGTAGGTGTCGCCGCCGCGTGCGCCTACGCCGATTATGGCAACGGTAAAAATACGGTTTTCCATATAAAATTCTCCTTATAATACATTTTTTCGGTTTCATTATAACAGCTTTATAAAGACGAAACCACCCGAAAGATGATATAAATATGTCAAATATTGATAAATTAGTTTTTTCTCGGCGACTTACCAAATTGTTTTTTATATGCGCGGTAAAAGGTGTTTGCGCTGTCAAAGCCGCAGGAGAAAGCAATATTTAAAACGTTTTCGTTGCGGGTTTCTTCCAGGATTTGGGCGGCTTTTTTTACGCGCAAACGGTTGACGTAGTTTTGCCAGTTTTCTTGCAAATATTTATGTAACAAACGGGATAGATGTTCGCGAGAATAATTAAAGGTTTGCGAAAGGGCTTGTAAAGAAAGGTCGCCGTCTAAATGTTCTTCCGCATAGTGAAGAATATTGCAAATCAAATCCGTTTGTTTATCCTTTTCGCGCACGATAAAAGGAGTGTGTTTTGCAATTTCGCTTAAAAGCAAATGCGCCGCGCCTTCAAAGCAAAGCTTTGCGCGGAGCGCATCGTCTTGCGCCGCCTGCCATTGCGTAAAAAGACTTTGCAGTAAAGAGAAATTGTCGAAGGTAAAGAAAACGGGCGGAACCTTTTGTCCGAGCAGAAAAAACGCCCGTTCGAAATAGGATTTATCCCCGATAAAGGTGGTGGAAAGCACTTTTTTGTCATAGGTGTAGGCGTGCGCGTGGAACGCGTCGCAAAAACAGCCTTCACCCGCTTTTAAAACGCGCCTTTCTCCGTTGATGAAAACTTCTTGTTCTCCCTTTTCAATAAAAAGTAGTTCGATGGCGCTGTGAAAATGCAAAATAGCGTTTGCTTTGCCGTGGTAAAAGATATGACAATATTTTTCCACGTCCGCGCGTTGTTCGTAATAACTCATAAGCACTCCTTTTTCAAAGTATAGCATATTTATTTTAAAATGTCAAACATTGTGATTTTTTCTTTTGATTTTTTAGAAAAACAATGCGCTTGTTCGTTGCGGTTTCTTTTTAGGATGGCGAAAAAATCGACGCTTGCGAAAAACGGGCGTATTTTCGCCGCTTTTTTTCGGACGGTATTCCAACTCGACAGGGCTCGTATCACGCCGTATAGACAAAAATAAAGGGCAAAAACGGCATAAATAGAAAAATATTTAAGAAAAGTGCAAAAAAGATGCGTTCAAACGCTGTACTTTTTAAAAAGTATATGGTATAATGTAGGAGTAAAATTGCGAGTTTCCTTTTTTATTAAATAAAAAAAGGAAAGAGATAAGGAGGCAATACAAAATGGCGGAAAGAATAGAAGCCGAATACGGCGCCGAGCAAATACAAGTTCTCGACGGTTTAGAGCATATCCGTAAGCGTCCGGGTATGTACATTTCTTCCACCGACGCAAAGGGTTTGCACCACCTTGTACACGAAGTAGTGGACAACTCTATCGACGAAGCGTTGGCGGGGTATTGTACGCATATCGAAGTTACCTTAAATCAGGACGGAAGCTGTACGGTGCAAGACAACGGGCGCGGTATTCCTACGGACATTCACCCAAAGGAAGGCATTTCCACGTTGGAAGTCGTATTTACGAAGGTCAACGCTGGCGGTAAATTCGGCGGGGATTCCGGCTATAAGGTATCCAGCGGTTTGCACGGGGTAGGCGTAAAGGCGGTAAACGCCCTTTCGGAATGGTTGGAAGCGGAAGTTTTCCAAAACGGTCACGTGTATAAACAGGTCTACAATCGCGGCGTACCCCAACGCAGCGTACAAATCGTCGGCGACACCGACGCTACGGGAACGAAAGTTACTTTCCTTCCCGACGTGGATATTTTCGAAACGACGGTGTTCAGCTACGATACCTTAAAGGGCAGACTGCGCGAGCTTGCTTATCTGAATAAAGGGCTTCGTATCACTCTGGAAGACACCCGCCAAGGGCAAGAACAAAAAGACTCCTTCTGCTACGAAGGGGGGATTTGTTCGTTCGTAGAAGAGCTGAACAAGAGCCGTGAAGAATTGCTTTTCCCTGCTCCCGTTTATTTTGAAGAACAGGAAGGCGACACCGTTTGCGAAGTGGCGATTCAGTACAACGAATCGTACAACGAAGTGATTTACAGCTATGCAAACAACGTCAACACCATCGACGGCGGTACGCACGTGGAAGGTTTGAAGATGGCGCTTACCAAAGTCATCAACGATGCGGGCAGAAAGCAAAATATATTAAAAGAAAGCGAAAAATTGACGGGGGAAGACGTGCGTGAAGGGGTTACGGCGGTCGTTTCCGTAAAACTCGTCAACGCGCAATTCGAATCGCAGACCAAGGACAAATTAAACAACTCCTTTATCCGCGCTTTCGTCAATAAATGCGTCACCGAGCACATGGCTACGTTCTTGGAAGAAAATCCTTCCGTCGCTAAGGAATTGGTGCTTCGCTGTATCACCGCGCAAAAGGCGCGCGACGCGGCGAGAAATGCAAGAGAATTGACGAGAAGAAAGGGCGTTTTGGGTTCGACGACCTTGCCCGGTAAGCTTGCCGACTGTTCGGACAGACGTAGCGAGCTTTGCGAAATCTATATCGTCGAAGGGGATTCGGCAGGCGGTACGGCAAAACAGGGCCGCGATAGAAGATTCCAAGCGATTTTGCCCTTGCGCGGTAAGATTTTGAACGTAGAAAAGGTAAGACTTAACCGCGTGCTTGAAAACGAAGAAATCAAATCGATGATTACGGCGTTTGGTTGCGGTATTTTGGACGATTTCGACGAAAGCAAGCTTCGCTATGACAGAATTATCTCGATGACCGATGCCGACGTAGACGGCGCGCACATTAGAATTTTGCTGTACACCTTCTTGTTCCGTTATATGCGTCCGCTTATCGAACACGGACACGTATACGCGGCAAAACCGCCCCTTTACAAGGCAAGCTTTAAAGGTCACGACGATTATTTATATTCGGAAGAAGAAAAAATCGAATATGCGTTGAATAACCCCGGTAAAGTGGAGTACCAAAGATATAAAGGGCTTGGGGAAATGAGCAAAGAACAGCTTTGGGATACGACGATGAACCCCGAAACGCGTACCCTTATCCGCGTTACGATGAAAGACGCGGCGGAAGCGGACCAAATGTTTGCAATGCTCATGGGGGAAAGCCCTTCGCTTCGTCGTCAGTTTATCGAAGAAAACGCTTCGCTTGTAACCGATTTAGACGTTTAATAGGAGAAAATCATGGCTAAAAGAGAAACCAGCCCGGAATTAACCGAAGAATTTAAGAAAACACTCTCGATGACGAAAATGCTTGACGTCGAAGTGGACGACGAGTTAAAACGTTCGTTTATCGCGTACGCAATGGCGGTTAATAAATCGCGCGCCATTCCCGACGTGCGCGACGGTTTAAAGCCCGTTCACAGACGTATTTTGTATTCTATGCATGAAATGGGCTTGTACAACGACAAAGCGACGAGAAAGTGCGCGCGTATCGTCGGGGACTGTATGGGTAAATATCACCCCCACGGCGACAGCTCCGTTTACGACGCGCTCGTTCGTTTGGCGCAAGAATTTACCATCAACTTCCCGTTGGTTTACGGGCATGGTAACTTCGGCTCTATCGACGGCGACGGCGCGGCGGCTATGCGTTATACCGAAGCGAAGCTCACCAAGCTCGCTGCGGAAATGCTCAAAGATTTGGACAAGGAAACGGTAGACTTCATTCCCAACTTCGACGCGACGGAAGAAGAACCCACCGTATTGCCCGCAAGATATCCCAACCTGCTCGTCAACGGCGCGGACGGTATTGCGGTCGGTATGGCAACCAACATACCCCCCCACAACCTTGCCGAAGTCATCGACGGCGCAATCGCTATGATTGACAACCCCGAAATTACGGTAGACGAGCTTATGGAATATATCCCTGCGCCCGACTTCCCTACGGGCGGTATCATTATGGGCAGAAGCGGTATCAAAAAGGCGTACAGAACGGGTCAGGGCAATATCGTAATCCGTTCCAAGTGCGAAATCGAAGAATACGGCACGGGCGGCAATACCCGTTCCCGTATCGTCGTCACCGAAATCCCTTACCAAGTCAACAAAGCGCAGCTTGTAAAAACGATTGCCGATATGGTAAACGACAAGCGCTTGGAAGGTATTTCCGATATCCGCGACGAATCGGGCAGAGACGGTATGCGTATCGTAATCGAATGTAAAAAGGACGCGAACGCGCAAGTCGTACTCAATACCTTGTACAAAAAGACGAAATTGCAAACTTCGGACGGCATTATCTTGCTCGCGCTCGTGGAAAACGGCACAGAGCCCAAGAATTTGACCCTTCAAGAAATTTTGCACCACTATATCGAACACCAAAAAGAAGTTATCACGCGCAGAACCCGTTACGACTTGAACAAAACGGAAGAACGCGCGCATATCCAAGAAGGCTTGGTGCTTGCGCTTGCCAACGTGGACGAAGTTATCCGCATCATCAAGGCTTCCGCGGATAAAAACGCGGCGGTTGCGGGTTTGACGAACGCTTTTGAGCTGGACGAAAGACAAGCCAACGCAATCTTGGAAATGCGTTTGCAAAGATTGACTTCGCTCGAAGTGGAAAAGCTGAAAGAAGAATTGGCGGCGTTGCACGCTTTGATTGCCGATTTGAAAGACATTTTGGCAAACGAAAGCAGAGTGCTTGACATTATCCGCAACGACCTTACGGAAATCAAGAATAAATATCCTTCGCCCAGAAGAACGGAAATCTCCGTGGATTACGGCAATATCGACGACGAAGACCTTATCGACAGAGAAGACATCGTCATCACCATCACCCACGGCGGCTATATCAAGCGTTTGCCCGTTGACGAATACAAAGCGCAGGGCAGGGGCGGCAAGGGTATCACCGCGCACCGTCCTAAGGACGAAGACTACGTGGAAAAAATGTTCGTTTGCTGTACGCACGATCCCATCTTGCTCTTCTCGTCCAAGGGTAAGGTTTACTCGATTAAGGGTTATGAAATCCCCGAAGCAAACCGCACCGCGCGCGGCAGAGCCATCGTCAACATTGTACAGCTTGACGCAGGCGAAAAGATCGAAGCGGTGTTGCCCGTTTTGGAAAACGGCACGGGCTATTTGGTTATGGCAACCGAAAACGGCTTAATCAAGAAGACGAGCACGGAAGAATTTAAGCGTATTCCCAAGAACGGTAAGATTGCCATCAAGTTGCAAGAAAACGATAGATTGATTGCCGTTCGTTTCACAACGGGCGAAGACGAAATCTTGATTGCTTCCCGCGGCGGTAAGTGTATCCGCTTTGCCGAAACGGACGTGCGTCCTACGGGCCGCGGTACGCAAGGCGTTAAGGCGATTACGTTGGCGAAGGAAGATATCGTAGTGGATATGCTCATCGTAGACCCTGCGCTCGATTTGTTCACGCTTACGTCGCTTGGCTACGGTAAACGCTCGAAGATTGACGATTACAGATTGCAAACGCGTGGCGGTAAGGGTATCAAAGCAGGCGTATTCAACGAAAAGACGGGCTATCTTGTCAGCTTGAAACCCGTCACCGACGAAAACGATATTATGATTATTACGACGGGCGGTACGATTATTCGTATGCACGCGGACACGATAAGCTGTATCGGCAGAAGCACGCGCGGCGTACGCGTAATGAACGTTAAGGGCAGCCTTGTCGCTACGGTAGACATCACCGAACGCGACGACGAAGCGGAAACCCAAGCTCCTGAAGAAACGGCGGCGGATTTAAGCCCCGAAGATTTGGCGGGTGAAGCGGACAGCGCGGAAGAAATGGAAGAAACGGTTGTTTTGGACGATGAAGTCGTAGACGAAACGCCCGCTGACGAAGAATAAGAAATAAAAAAATCCGTCTGCTGCGGCAGGCGGATTTTTCTTACCATTTTTACGATTGATAGGGGGCAGGTACGCGATGAAACAAAAAACGAACGCTTTTCGGCGTTCGTTTTTGCTTTGTTTGCGATATGTTTGCAAGCAAACGCGATATGCTCGCTTTACTCGCGCGATATATTTGCGCTTTGCGCTAATGTGATATGATATAAATCCCACGTTTTCGCATATTCGCCTTTGGTAAGTATGCGAAAACATATCGCTTGCCGAAAGCAAATATCGCTCCCGAAAGGGAATATCACAAATCCTGCAAGGGATTTATATCGCTGCGTATTATCCGTTAAGGATAACACGCTAAATAAGCGTTTATGCGTCTTCGTCGACGGGGGTAAGCATATCAAACCCGCGAATAAGCAATCCCGAAACGGGGAAGCAGGCTTGGATAATGATGACCATCAACAATACCTGCGACAAGGTGAAATCCAAATTCGACCAGTTTTCAAATACGATATTGCCAAGTCCGTCCACGCAGAACGCCAAGGTGCAAAAGCCTGCGGAAATCAGGAATAGTACCGAACGTAGCAGGTTGAACGGCTTACAAATTCTATGCAGCATAACCAACCCCGATAAGGTGAGCGCAACAACCATTAAGGCTCGGCATTCGTCCGTAAGCTCGCGTACGTGGTCGGAAGTTTCCTTTACCAAATTCATTTCCAACGCCCAACGGCTGTTTTGGAAGATGTATAGCACGAGTATTGCGATTGCCATTGTGAATGCGCCCGGCAGCGCGCGGGATAGTACGTAGGGAATAAATTTGCCCTTGACGCGCGCCGTGTTCGGCTGCAAGGAAAGTACGAAGGACGGGATTGCGCTGATGAAAAATTCAAACAGCAGCATATTGTTCGTCGTGAAGAAATATTCGTTGTTGTCCACGATACACACAAGCGCCAAAATCAAGGTTAAGAGCGTTTTCATAATGTACAGGGACGACGAATTTTTGATGTTGTTGATAACCCGTCTGCCTTCGTTTACGATGGTGGGCATAGACGAGAAATTATTGTCCTGCAAAACAAGGTTGGATACGTTTCTTGCCGCTTCGCTGCCCGAAGCCACGGACACGGCGCAGTCGGCTTCTTTCATTGCCAAAATATCGTTTACCCCGTCGCCCGTCATCGCTACGGTGTTGCCCGCTTGCTTGATGGTACGGATTAAAATAGCTTTTTGTTCGGGAGTTACGCGGCCAAACACCGTGTATTCGTTGGCGGCGTTTTCTACTTCGATTTCCGAAAGCCCTTCCAAGGAAATATACCGCGAAGCGTTTTTGATGCCCGCGCGGCGCGCTACTTCCGAAACGGTTACGGGGTTGTCGCCCGAAATAACCTTGACTTCTACGTCGTTTTCTTTAAACCATTTAATCGTTTCGATGGCGTCGGGACGAATGTTGTCCGAAAGGGTGATAAGGGCGATGCCTTTTAAGCCCGAAGGTAGCTTTTCGCCTTGTAATTTTCCTGCGGAGTGAGCGATTGCCAGTACGCGTAAGCCCATTTGCGCGTATTGCTTTACAATCTTTTCTACACGGACGGGCATGGGTTTGAGTACGAATTCGGGCGCGCCCATTACAAACGTGCCTGCGCCGTCAAAGGTGACGGCAGAGAGCTTTCTTGCGGACGAGAAGGGCAGGGTTGCAATCGGGTGCAACGCCGCGGAATGTCCAAATCTTTCCAAAAGCGCGATGGAAGTTTGGTTGTTATCGTCCAAAGAAGCCAGCATAGAACCGACGATTTCATCAACGCTGTGCTCTAAATTTGCGTTCAGCATAATGCAGTCGCTCACCTTCATTCTGCCGTCGGTAATCGTACCCGTCTTATCCAGACAAAGCACGTTGACGCGCGCCAGCATTTCCAGCGAGTACATATCTTGTACGAGCGTATTATGCTTTGCTAAGCGTACGATACCCACCGACAAAGCGATGGTGGTAAGAAGGAGCAAGCCCGACGGTATCATACCGATGATGACCGAGCAGGTACGTTCGATAGACCAACCGATACCTTTATGGCCTTGGAGCAAGGCGTTGAAAAATCCGCCGTATTCTTCCAAGGGTATCCAAATCAGCTTGCCTTCCGCGTCCGTAATGTTGGGGGCTTTGGCAAGGTTGGTGCGGAACATCAAAATGGCAAGGGGTACGATTGCCAAACCGATGATTTTAATGAACAGCGTAATCGAGTTCATAATTTCCGAGTTCGGGCGTTTATATTTCTTTGCCTTTGCCGTCAGCTTGCTGATATACGTTTCGTCGCCGATTTTATCCACCCGCGCGTACGCCGTCCCGCTTGCTACGAACGAGCCTGCGAAAAGCTGCGCGCCTACTTCTTTTTTAATGGGTATGGATTCCCCCGTGAGCAGGGATTCGTTGAATTCCGCGTTGCCTTCGATGGAAACGCAGTCGGCAGGGACTTGTTGACCCGCTGAAAGAATGAGTACGTCGTCTACAACGAGTTGGTCTACGGGAATATCCATTTTTTCACCGTTCCGCACGACGGCGGCGGTGGGGGAAGATAGAATAGACAGCTTGTCAATTTTTCGCTTTGCGCGGATTTCCTGGAAAATGGAAACGGAAATGTTGCAAAGGAATATCAAAACGAAGGTGAATTGTTCAAGCCCGGCGCGCGCAAACAAGAGCGCAATCATACAAAGCAAACACAAAAGGTTGAAAAAGGTGCAAATATTGCCGATGAAAATACTCTTGTACGTTTTGGAATATTTTTTCGGGGCTTTGTTATAAAGCCCTGCGTCCAAACGCTCGTTTACCTGTTCGGTATTCAGGCCTTCGTTTGGCTTTGCTTCCACCCGCTTTACGTTGACGGGGGGAGAAAATTTAGGCGTTTTCGTCTTTTTTTTCTTTTCCGTTCTATCGCGGAAAGGGTCCCTGCCCCTGCGTTTTTTCGGGGCTTCGTCAGGGATTTTATCAAACAAATCAATCTGTTTCATTTTTTACTCACCTATTTTCCACGCACGTAATTACGCGCATAGAAAAGAATATTGCCCATATTATATCATAAATATGCCCAAAATACAAGGTTTTTGCGAAAATTTCCCCGAAAATCCTTTTTTTGCGTTTTTATTTAATTGCTTTTAAGGGGTAAAAGTTGTATAATAGGTAAAAATAAAAGAGAAAAACGATTAGGAGAAAACTATGATTGATATCAATCTTATTCGTACGAATCCAGAACTCGTAAAAGAAAATATCCGTAAAAAATTCCAAGACCATAAGCTTGGTCTTGTAGACGAAGCGTTGGCATTAGACGGCAAACGCCGCGCGTTGATTGCGGAAGGCGACGCTTTGCGCGCTGCGCGTAACACCCTTTCCAAACAAGTCGGTATGCTTATGAAAGAAGGCAAACGCGACGAAGCGGAAGCGGTAAAGGCGCAGGTTAAGGCGGATGCGGACAGACTCGTTGCCATTGAAAAGGAAAGCGAAGAAGTGGAAGCGGCTTTGAAAAAGGCGATGATGTCCATTCCTAATATTATCGCAGACGACGTTCCCATCGGTAAAAACGATGAAGAAAACGTAGAATTGCAACGCTTCGGCGAAGCGAAAGTGCCTGAATTTGACGTGCCTTATCATTTGGATATCTTGGAAAATCTCGACGGTATCGACGTGGATTCCGCGCGCCGTACTTCCGGTCAAGGCTTCTATTACTTGACGGGGGATATTGCCCGTTTACATTCCGCGGTGCTTTCGTATGCGCGTGATTTCATGATCGATAAGGGCTTTACCTACGTAATCCCCCCTTATATGATCCACGGCGACGTCGTTTCGGGGGTTATGAGCTTCGATGAAATGGAAAATATGATGTATAAGATCGAAGGGGAAGACCTTTATTTGATCGGTACGTCCGAACATTCCATGATCGGCAGATTTATGGGTCAAATCATCGACGGCAAGAAGTTGCCCTTGGCGCTTACCAGCTATTCGCCCTGCTTCCGTAAAGAAAAAGGCGCGCACGGCATCGAAGAACGCGGTATCTATCGTATTCACCAATTCGAAAAGCAAGAAATGATCGTTGTTTGCCGTCCTGAAGAGAGCGAAGAATGGTATGAAAAGCTTTGGAGCTATACGGTGGAATTGTTCCGCTCGATGGATATTCCCGTAAGACAGCTTGGTTGCTGTTCGGGTGACTTGGCGGATTTGAAATACAAGAGCTGCGACGTGGAAGCTTGGAGTCCCCGTCAAAAGAAATATTTTGAAGTGGGGTCTTGTTCCAACCTTACCGACGCGCAGGCGCGCAGACTTTCCATTCGTTATAAGGACGAAGACGGAAAAACCAAGCTCGCGCATACCTTAAACAACACGGTAGTTGCGCCCCCCCGTATGTTGATTGCGTTTATTGAAAACCATTTGCAAGCGGACGGCAGCGTAACCATTCCCGAAGTGTTAAGACCTTATATGGGCGGCAAATCCGTTATCCAACCGAAAAATTAAGAAGCTGTTTCGAAATATGGCGTTGCGATTCCGCGCGCGCTCGGTTACGTATGTCTATGTACGCTCCCTTGCGTGTGCTCACCGCGCCTTATCTTTCTCGCTGCTTGCATAATTTCCCTGGGTCAAACGAGCGACTAAAAGCAAGCTTTGCTTGCGCAACTTACCGCGAAAGCGGTTGTTCGCCGTTGGGCGAAAAAATACAATTTCATAAAAATGACAAGGGCAGGTATGCGATGAACACATACCTGTCCGTATTTTTTTGTCAATCGGTTAAAACGGCGAAAAAATCTTTGCGTTTTTTAAGGGTATGTGCTATAATAAAAAGCGAAAAAGATTTACCGTAAGAGAAAAGTAATGAAGTATTTGTTTTTTGATATTGAATGTTCGGTCGTATCCAAAACAGCGGCGAAAATTTGCGCGTTTGGGTATTGCCTGACCGACGAACAATTTCATATCCTTGAAAAGGAAGACATCTTAATCAATCCCCAAGGCGGGTTTCATTTGACGGATAGAAAGGGGACGCAGGGGCTTGTTTTGCCGTATGAGTACGACAAGTTTAAAAAATGCCCCACCTTTTTAGAAAAAGCCGAAAAAATTTACGCTTTGTTGCAGGATAATGATACTTTGGTGGCAGGGCACGCAACGATGAACGACGTCAAATATCTCAATTTTGAGAGCAAACGCTTTTCGTTGCCGTCCTTTTGCTTTGATTTTGCCGATACGCAGTTTGTTTATATGAACAAAATCGGGGAATTTTCCCGTCAGTTCGGGCTGGGTATCATCGCGCAGGAGCTTGGCGTGGAATTTACCGCCCACCGCGCGGTGGACGACGCGTATGCGACAATGAAAATTGCCGAAGCGATGTGCAAGGAAGAAGGCTTGTCTTTTGCACAGCTTTTGGATAAATACAAAATCCAAAAAGGGCGTATTGAAAATTACGAAATTACGCAAACGACTTCCGAAGCCTTTATTGCGCATAAAAAGGAAGTGGAGTGCCGCAAGGAAGAACGCGAGCGGGCAAAAGCCGCTTTCCACGTATTTGTGGATAGGGAAAAACGCCGCCGCGCAAAGGAAGGGGCGTTGAAGGGCAAAAACGTGTGCTTTTCTCATCCCTTGGAGCTGGATTTGCCCATTGCCAAAGGGCTTGTGAAAGATATTTTCGCGCAGGGCGGGTTTTTGACTTACCGCGCGGAAGAATGCGATATGTACGTTTGCTTTGAAAACGAAAGCGGACCGCGTTTAAAATCGGTACAAAGTAAGGGCGCGCGGATTTTTACGCCCGAGCAATTCCAAGAATTTTTGCGTTCATAAGGAGCAACGTTATGCGCCGTTTACCCGCAAAGTTTATCGAAAATATGAAAAAACAGCTTCCCGAAAACGAATGGGAAGCCTTTTTCGCTTGTTATGAAGAAAAGCCCTATAAAGGGGTGCGTTTGAACCCATTGAAGGGGGGCAGGTACGCGTTGAAATCCATTTTACCCTTTTTAGACGACAGGGTGGAATGGGAAGAAAACGGGTTTTATACGGACGAAGAAAAGCTTGGCGGCAATCCTTTGCATTTTGCAGGCGCGTTTTATTCGCAAGAACCGTCCGCTATGTGCGCCGCTCCGCTTTTGGAAGTAAAGGCAGGGGAAAAAGTACTCGACCTTTGCTCCGCGCCCGGTGGAAAGGGTACACAGCTTGGCTGTAATATGGACGGAAAGGGGATAATCGTCTTAAACGAGCCCATTTCTTCCCGCGCCCGCATTTTGTCCCAAAACGTAGAGCGTATGGGTATCAAAAACGCCGTTGTTTTAAACGAATATCCCCAAACGCTGGCGGGGAAGTTCCAAGGCTATTTTGATAAAATTTTGGTGGACGCGCCCTGCTCTGGGGAAGGTATGTTCCGCAAAAACGCGGACGAAGCCTTGGGGGAATGGAGCGAAGAAAACGTTGCGCTTTGCGCGCAAAGACAAAAAGAAATTTTAGACTGCGCAACGAAAATGCTTGCCGTAGGCGGTAGGCTGGTGTACTCTACTTGCACCTTTGCCGTCGAAGAAGACGAAGGACAGGTACGCGATTATTTGCAAAATCACCCCGAAATGCGGTTGATAAAACAGGAGAAATTATATCCCCACAGGGTAAAGGGCGAAGGGCATTTCGCCGCTTTGTTTGAAAAGACGGAGCGGACGGGAGAATGGGATTGCCGATTAAAGGATATGCGTCGCAGCGCCACTTCGTCGGGGGAAAAAGCTTATCGTGAATTTGAAAAAGAGTTTTTCAAAGAAAAGTTCGCTTTTCGCGTACACGAAGTCGGCGGCGTTTTGTACGAGCTGCCCGAAAACGTCTTCGACTGGAAAGGTTTGCAGGTTTTGCGCGTAGGCGTACGGCTTGGCGAAGTAAAAAACGGGCGTTTTGAGCCGTTCCATTCCCTTGCTACGGTTGTCAAAGCGGAAGAATGTAAGCGGGTTATCCATTTGGAAATGGACGACGCGCGCGTGGAAAAATATCTTCGCGGCGAAACGATAGACGGGGAGATTGCCAACGGCTGGTGCTTGGTATGCGTATGCGGATTGCCGCTTGGGCTTGGCAAAGCGGTAAACGGAACGGTCAAAAATCACTTCCCCAAGGGCTTGCGTAAAATGGGAATATAAAAAAAGAGCTTCTCTTTTAAAAGGGAAGCTTTTTCTTTGCTTTTATACAATTTCGGGCTTGACGCATTCGCCGCTGGCGGCGCTTTGGAAAATGACGAAAAAACCGCGTGTGGTATCAAAGACGGAGATAGGCACGAAGCTGCACACGTTTTTGATTTCTTCGGGCGGTTGATCTTTGTTTTCCGTTGCCAAAGCGTAGCAAATGTACTGCGCGCGCCCGTCTTCGTAGAGCACGCCGACAAGGTATTGCGGGTCTTTCGCCGTACCCTTTACGCGCACCCAATCGCTACAAGAAAACGCGCCGCAGAGCGTTTTGTCCTTGGGATAGATTTTAAAAAGCTCTTCGATTTCCGATTTTACGGCAAGATAATACCCGTCGGGATTTGTTTTAAACGGGTGGCGTACGCCCGCAGCATCGCCATCTTTCGCAGGGTTTGCCCCTTCTTTCTCGCTTTGGACTTGACTTGCGCTTTCACTACGTACATCTTGGACAGTTTTTTTAAACTCGTTACGTTCATCTTCATTCTCCTGAAAATAATTTTCTTCTACGATACTCTCATCGTCGTATTCCCCTTGGCTGTCAAGGGGTTTTTGTTTGTCGTTTGCTTCTTTTATAAAAAAATCGGCGTCGGGCTTGTTGTTCGCAACCGCTTCCGCCCTTTCTTCATTTGGCTTATTTTTGGGCGGATTTTTAGGAAATACGGGGGGCAGGGTCGCGTTGAGTATCTTTTTCCAGTCGTATTGCCTGTTGCCGTTCACCCCGTAGGCGATGGGTACGACTTCGGTTTTTACGTGGCAAATAATCCCGCAAAACCCGCCCGAAATATCCATATCCGTCAGGATATTAAAAAGGCTTTTTCCGCGCAGACAAAGCATTTCCGTTTTGCCCTTGCCGTCGGATAAAAGGCAATAATATTCCCCTGATACAAGGGGCGCGAAATTGATGACGGAAATTTCGACGGCGAGATTTTTGCCGTACTGCTCGGCTTTGATTAAGCCCGAAAGGGTTTTTCCGTCCGCGGAAAAGCCTTGCTTGATTTGCCGTAATATACACATTTTTTTGACGTAATTCATAGCGTTCACCGTTTGGATAATTTTATGACGTTATTATAAAAAAATAAAAAGGTCGAAAAACCCGAATAAAGAAAAAACGACGTCGAGTTTTGTAGAAAAAAACGGATAAAAAGACGAGAAAAATTGCCCGAACGTATTGACCAAAAGCGGATTTTAGCGTATAATAGTCTTATGACGAAAAAATATCCGACAACCAAACCGTGGCTTTGGGTTTTGCGCTTAACGCTGATTTGCGCGAGTATGGCGACGATTGTATTTATCTTTTCCAACTCGTTAAAACCCGCGGAGCAATCCGCCGAGCAAAGCTCCAACGTTATGCAATTCGTGCAAAAAATCGCCGTTATCGTTGCGCCCGATTCCCAAATCGCCAACGCGACGGGGGATTTTTACGACTGGTTACATAGCTTGCTTCGCTCTTTGGCGCACGTTTTAGAGTTTTTCTTGCTCGGTTCGTTGTGTTCGTATACCTGCTCCACCTACACCTTTGCCAAGCGTTGGCAAGGGATTCCCGTCGGGGTAGTGGCGACGGTGGCGGCGGTGGACGAGTGTTTGCAGTTGACGGCAGCCGCGCGCGCCTTTCAGTTTACCGATATTTTGTTGGACGTGAGCGGCGGCGTTGCGGGCGTAGGCTTTGCCGTTTTGTGCGTATGGATAGGGCTTTGTATATGTCGTAAAAGCAAAGCGAAAAAACAAAAAGCTGGTATGCAGGCGGGGCAAGACGTCGAAAGCCAAGCCCAAAAGGAGTGAGTATGGCGCAAGAAAGTATGGAAATTGCTTTGATAAAATACAATAAAAAGACGTGGGGCAAAAGCGCGTTGCTGGGCTTTATTATCGGGCTTGCCGTTATTATTCCGGGAATTAGCGGTTCGACCGTAGCCATCATTTTTAAGCTGTACGATCAATTTTTGTATGCAATCGGTAATATTTTAAAAAAATTTAAGGCTTGTTTTATCTTTTTATTGCCCATCGGCTTGGGGATACTCCTTGGCGTAGCGGCGGGCTTTTTAGGGGTAAAACAGCTTTTAGAGCTCAATCTCTTCGCGGTAGTTTGCCTATTTGCGGGCTTGATGAGCGGCGCGTTCCCTGCGGTATACGACGAAATCAAAGGGGTAAAGATTACGGCGAAACGAGCGATTTTGTTCGTCGTCGGGCTTTGTATTCCCATTGCTTTGGGGTGTATTTCGGGGGTATTGACGGCGCAAGATTTTGCCGCGCAAATGCAGGCGGGAAGCCAAAGCGGGCTTGAAAACGGCGTCGTTTCCACCATTTTTGATACAGTGAACGTTTGGGAAGTGTTGTTGGCGGTGGTAATCGGTTACGCGGTGGCGATGACGCAAATCGTACCCGGACTTAGCGCCAGCGCTTTGCTTATGGCGGTGGGCTGGTATAAGAGTGTGGTAGACAGCGCCAGCTTGACGTATATGCAATCCAACCCTATGGTTTTTCTTATCTACGGCGGTTTGGGCGTTGGCTTTTTGCTTGGGATTTTAACCTTTTCCAAGGTTCTCACGTTTTGCTTTCACAAAGCCCGTCATACTTCGTATTTTATGATTGTGGGGCTGTCCTTGGGGTCTATCGTTTCTATGTTTTGCAACGGCGACGTTATGGAAACGTATATGACTTGGGCGACGGGCGGCGTAAGCGCGGGAAGTATTTGGCTTTCGCTGGTTTTAGGAATTGCGCTCTTTGCGGTTGGCGTTGTAATTTCCTATCTTTTGGTTCGCTATGAACGCAAAAAGGCGCGGGAAGAAGAAACAAAATAAACGAACGAAAAACGCGCGCAATTTTGCGCGCGTCTATTTTTTAGACGAAGGACGAAGCTGAGTAGTTATGCCGAAATTTTTTGACAACGTAAAAGACAAAATCCGCTTATTTTTAAACAATAGGGGATATACTTGCGACGCGTGCGGAGCGGAAGTATTTGATTATCCCCAAAGTAGGCTTTGCCAGGCTTGCGAAGGCAAGCTGGATAAAAACCAAGACAAAACCTGTATCAAGTGCGGTAGAAAAACGGTGACGGACGGGGTGTGCCTGACTTGTAAAAGCGCGCTTCCTGCCTTTACAAAAGGTTTTTCGCCCTTCGTGTATCGTAACGAAGCGGCGGCGCTTGTCAACCGTTTAAAAAATTCGACGCCCCGTTTGGCTTGCTATTTCGGGGAGAAAATGGCGGAATATATTTTCGAACGCCACCGCGCCGCGCCTTTCCGTTTGCCCTTGCTCGTTATTCCCGTGCCTATGACTAAGGACAGGGAACGGGAGCGCGGGTATAATCAAGCCTACTTGCTTGCGGAAAATCTTGTTCGGCGATTGCAAGAGCTTGGCGTGGATTGCGAAGCGCATATAGACGTTTTACAAAAGAAACGGGAAACGGGTATGCAAAAGCATATGTCGAAAAAGGAACGTGCCGACAACGTGAAAGGCGCGTATCACGTGCATAAACGCGCGCTTTGCCGCGAAAGGACGGTGTTGCTGATAGACGACGTTATGACGACGGGCGCAACGGCAAGCGAGTGCGCGCAAAGGTTGTTTGGCGCAGGCGCAAGCGAAGTGTTTTTGCTGACTGCTGCCGCTTTGCCCGAAAGGAAGTAAAAATATCGCCTTTTATCAACAATTTTAAGTGAACCGCCGCGCTTCTACGTAAAAGTTCCAGCGATAGGCGGTCATTTTTTCTATCCGAGCGTAGTCGGAAGCCGTGTGTAAAATATAATTGTCGCCAAGATAAATGGCTACGTGGCCGATGCGTTCGATACCCGTGTTGTACTGTCTTTCTTCGTTGGTGAAGAAAATACAATCCCCGCGTTGCAAATCCGCGCGTTTCACGTATTTGCCTTGCTTTACTTGCGTACGGGTATGTACCTGCAAAATGGCGTTCGCGCCTTTGTAAAAGACGTATTGCACAAGCGACGAGCAATCGAATTTTTGCGCGGAAAAACCGCTTAGCATCTTTCCCGTGCCGTCATGCAAGCGCACCGCGCCGTACACGTAGGGCGTACCGATGAGCTTATAGCCTTCCAAAAGCACCTTTTCCACCTTCGAGCTTGTCGATTTTTCCATTTCCACTACCGAGAAAAAGGAAGCGGATACGTAGGCGACTTGACCACGATAATAGGTCTTGTACCAATCCCCCGTTTTGCCAATGATCGCGTACATGGTACCCTTCTTTGCCGAACCAAGCACCGAATAACTTGTTCCTGCGCCCGAGCGGATATTGACGGAATCGCCCGTGCAACGCACGTATTGCGCGGTTTCTTCTTTTTCTTCGGTGACAGGCGGGGCGGAAGACGATGCGGACGATGAAGAAGGGGGCTTTGAGCTGCTTATCGAGCTTTCCATTTCTTCGGGTTCGTTTTCGTCGTCTGATATTGTGGGTTGCGGAGAAGAAACGGGGAAATCCGTTTCCGCGTCGGAAGAGTATTCCGAGTTGTCGGAAACGGAGCTTTCCATACCGTTTTCGTATGCCGCGCCGCTATTTTTGCACGCCGCCAAGGTCAGCGACGACAAAAGAAAGCACAGCGCGCATAGCCAAATAAGTTTTGCTTTTAATTTTTTCATATTCACCTCTTTTTTTTATAGATTTGCCGAAAAATATTGTCAAAAATTCCGCAAGTCTATTGTAAAATGTAACGAAAAAAAGGTCAATAGTAGAAAAAAGGAAGCAAAGGGGAATGATGGAAAAATTGACACGCTTTGGAAGATTTCGTCTTAAAATTCGGGAAAAAGCACGTTAAATTGTAAAAAATTTCTTATAAACAAAGCTCGGCAGTTGAAAAATCAACGTCGGTGTGCTATAATAAATGCATCAAAGCAAAGAGAGAACGCTATGGAAAAAATGATAGTAGACACGCACACCCATTCCA
>JBGVRC010000023.1:0-7900 GCA_045128055.1 Candidatus Scatosoma sp.
GGTTATCCTTGCCTTTATTTTCCGCAAAAACGGCGCGCGTTGCGCCCATTTGACTAAAAAATAGAAAAATAAAGCCGAAAAGAACAAAAAATACGCCCCTTTTGACAAAGGGCGCATGATTTTGAAAGGTGTTTTTACGTCGCATACCCCATCCCCTAAAATAAATTCAACGCGTACCTGGTACGCCCATTTTACAATATTCCTTGGGTTAGTATGCTTATTTTTATAAAAAATATGTTATTTGTCCTTGACGTGTCCGCCTTCAATGCGGATCTTGTTACATTCCGCGCCGTAGAGCACCCGTTCGGTGTGCGTGCAGGTCAAAATCGTTTGCACGTCCGCTATGCATTGCAACAGCTTTCTGCGGCGTTTTAAGTCAAGCTCGCTCATTACGTCGTCCAAGACGAGAATGGGGTTTTCGCCTGAAAGTTCTTTGAAAATATTGATTTCCGAGAGCTTTAAGGCAAGCGCGGCGGTGCGCATTTGCCCCTGCGAAGCGTAGGCTTTGGCGTCGATACCGTTGATTTGCACGTCTAAATCGTCGCGGTGCGGTCCGACGGTAGTAAAGCCAAGGCGCAGGTCCTTTTCGTAATTGTTGGCAAGGCGACGCATTAAAATTTGCGCGATTTCGTCTTCGTCCCCGTCGTAGCGTCTGTCGGGTTTGACGGTGAGCTCTTCCCCCCCTTCCGTCAAGTACGAATGATATTCTTTCGCGTACGGCGCAAGCTTGTCTAAAAATTCCGCGCGTTTTTTGGTGATGATAGCGGCGTATTTACAAAGCTGCTCGTCCCACACGGGCAAAGTATCTAAAATCAAGGAAACGTCGCTGTTTTTCAAAAGGGAGTTGCGCTGGTCGAGTATCTTATTATACCGAAGCAAAGCCGTATAATACGCAGGGGAAGTTTGGGAGATGGAGATGTTCATAAACCGTCTGCGTTCATCCGGTCCGTCTTGAATAAGCCGAAGCTCGCCCGGGGAGAAAAATACGCTGTTGATATGCCCCATCAAGTCGGCGTTTTTGGTAATTTTGCTGCCGTTGACGCGAATTTCGCGCTTGTTTTCGTAAATGTTGGCTTCTATTGTGACCTTGCCGTAGCGATTTTCTGCTTCTGCACGGATATAGGCGGAATCCGCGCCCATTTTGATGAGCTGTTTATCGTGGCGAATACGCAAAGAAGCGCCCGTACAAAGGTAGAATACCGCTTCGGCGCAGTTGGTTTTGCCCTGCGCGTTTTTACCAAACAGGACGTTTAAACCTTCCGAGAAATCAAACGTTTCGTTCTCGTAATTTCTGAAATTTTGCAGGAATAATTTTTTTATTTGCATAATCCTTAAAAAAACCGCCGAAATTGCTTTCTTTTCTTTTTATTTTGTATTATAATTATAACAAATAATTTCAAAAAACACAAGTTTACGAACGGATAAGTGAAGAATAATTTACCACGGGGGTAAAAAAGTATGCCTGAGAGCACACAATTAACATTTTTATGGAAGCAAATTCTGGAAAAAGCGGAAATTTTGATTTCGGGAGTTTCCTTTAACGCATTCATTAAGGAATTAGAGCCCATCGACGTTTCGGGCAGAAAAATTATTTTGAAAGCGTCCAGCGATTTGACCGCGAACACGATTATGAAAAAGCACGCGGAAAAATTGCGCACCGCTATTTTAAAGTGTGATATCGGGCTGAGCGACTTCCGTCTTGTGGTAGACGGGAGCGACGTTTTCGCGCTTGATTTTGAAGAAGACGCGGCGGAAACCTTCCGTATCGCGCCCATCAACAAAGCGTTTACCTTTGATTCCTTCGTCGCGGGCGCGGGCAGTAAGTTTGTGTACGCTGCGGCGAAAGCGGTTGCCGATAACCCCGGGGAAACCTTCAACCCCCTTTTCATCTACGGGGAATCGGGCTTGGGAAAAACGCATATTATGCACGCTATCGCCAACCGTATCGCGGAAAAATATCCCGATAAAAAGGTTTTGTACACGACGAGTGAAAATTTCTTAAACGATTTAATCGACTCCATCACCCAAAAAACGGGCGCGAAGTTCCGTTATCATTACCGTAACGTGGACGTTTTGATGATTGACGATATTCAGTTTTTGAAAGCGAGAACACAGCTTCAAGAAGAGCTTTTCCATACCTTTAACGAGCTGTCTGCGCAAAACAAGCAAATCGTGCTGACTTCGGACAGACCGCCGAAAGAAATCGCTACGCTGGAAGATAGATTGCGCACCCGCTTTGAAGGGGGTATGATTGCGGATATTCAACCGCCTGACGCGGAAACGAAAATCGCTATTTTGAAGCGTAAGGCGTTGGATAGAAAATGCCCCGTGCCCGACGACGTTTTGGAATATATCGCGCAGGATTCCGGTCACGACGTGCGTACGTTGGAAGGGAGATTAACCAAGGTTATCTTCGCGAGCAAGCTCCACGAAGCGCCTATCACTTTGTCCTTGGCAAAGCTTGCCATCAGCGAGTCCGTCAACGAAAGCGAAGAAGCGGAAGATATTACGCCAGAAAAGATTTTGGCTGCGGTTTGCGGGTATTTTAAACAAAAGAAAGAAGATATTTTGGGCAAGGGCAAAAAGGCTGACCTGGTAAAAGCGCGACAAATTTGCGCGTATTTGATGTGCGAAATGCTTTCCCTGCCCCTTGTTTCCGTTGGGAATATTCTCGGCGGGCGCGACCATACCACGATTATGTATGCGCGGGATAAAATGGAAAAAACCAAGTCGTTAAACGCGCGTATTGAAAAGGAAATCGACGATATTAAGAGCATTATCTTAAAAAAATAGCAAGATGATCTTGCAACCAGTCTTACAATCTTGTCGCGCGTTTTTTAAGGGAGCGTTCGACTGTGTGGGCGTCTGGATTTTGACAAAGAATTTTAGGCGGATGATCTTGCAGCCAATCTTACAATCTTTTCGGGCGTTTTTTAAGGGAGCATTCGACTGTGTGGGCAAGTAAATTTTGATAGAAAGTAGCGTAATTTATGATTGAAACCAAGTATGAATTTTTAGAATATACTGCGGACGCGGCGGTTGTCGGCGCGGGACACGCGGGCTGTGAAGCGGCATTGGCTTTGGCAAGGACGGGTTTAAATACCGTCCTTTTGACGTTGAATTTAGACAGTATCGCTTTCTTGCCCTGCAACCCGTCTATCGGCGGCACGGCAAAGGGACATTTGGTACGCGAAATTGACGCGCTCGGCGGGGAAATGGGGATTGTAGCGGACGACACCGCTTTGCAAATCCGTATGCTGAACGTCGGTAAAGGCGCGGCCGTGCAAAGCTTGCGCGCGCAATCGGATAAAAACGCTTACCACGAAGCTATGAAAAAGGTGCTTGAAAATACGCCGAATTTGCGGATTATTCAAGCGGAAGTTTGCGATATTTTGGTGGAAGACGGCAAATGCGTGGGCGTAAAAACGACCTACGGCGGAGTGATTGCCTGCAAAGCCGTGATTTTGTGTACGGGCGTGTATTTGAACGGCGAAACGATTACCGGACACGTCGTACAAAAGGCGGGTCCGAACGGCTTTGCGCCTGCGAATTATTTGACGGAAAGCTTGATAAAGCTCGGGTTTAACGTGCGCCGTTTTAAGACGGGTACGCCTGCGCGCGTGGACGCGCGGACGGTGGATTTCGCTAAGTGCGATATTCAAAACGGGGATACGGATATTTATCCGTTCTCGTTTATGCACGATACCCCGCCCGAAAACAAGTTGCCCTGCTATTTGACCTATACCAATCTTACTACGCACGGCATTATTATGGATAATCTTGACCGTTCGCCCTTGTACGACGGTACGATTTTGTCGGCAGGACCGAGATATTGCCCGTCCATTGAAACCAAAGTAGTACGCTTTAAAGACAAGGACAGACACCAAATTTTCCTTGAACCCGAAGGCGCGAACACCAACGAAGTGTACGTGCAAGGTATGTCCACTTCTATGCCCCACGACGTTCAAAAGGCTATGTATGCGTCCGTAGCGGGCTTGGAAAACGCGGAAATTATGCGCTATGGCTACGCCATCGAATACGATTGCATCGACACCTTGGACGTGCTCCCTACCCTTGAATTTAAAAAAGTGGAAGGCATTTACACGGCAGGGCAAATCAACGGTACGTCGGGGTATGAAGAAGCGGCGGCGCAAGGGCTGATGGCGGGTTTAAACGCGTCGTTGAAGCTGCGCGGACTGCCCCCTTTCGTGCTGCGTCGGGACGAAGCGTATATCGGGGTGCTTATCGACGATTTGGTGACGAAAGGCACGGACGAACCCTATCGTATGATGACTTCGCGCGCCGAACACCGCATTTGTTTGCGTCAGGACAACGCCGATTTCCGCTTGACGGAAAAGGGAAAGCAGGTGGGCTTGGTGACGGAAGAACGGTATGAAAAATACCTGCAAAGAAAGGCGCAATACGAAGAATTATTGGATTCGTTGCGTACACGGGTGCCCCAAAAAGAAGCAGCGCCCTTTTTGGAAACATACGGATACAGCGCGCCGAGCGGCAGCGTTTCGTACGCGGATATGTTGAAACGTTCTATCCCCTTAAAGGCGATTATGGAAAAATACGGCGTGTTTAACGAATATCCCAAAAACGTTTTGGAGACGGCAGAAATCACCGTCAAATACGAAGGATATTTAAAACAGGGCTGGGAATTGATTGAAAAGGCAAAGCGTTTGGAAGACAAGCTTTTGCCTGAAAACATAGATTACAGCGAAATTAAGGGCTTGCGTTTGGAAGCGCAGGAAAAATTAAACCGTATCCGCCCCTTTAACCTTGGGCAAGCGGGGCGCATTTCGGGGGTAAACCCTGCGGACGTATCCGTGCTCATGGTTTGGTTGGCTACGCAACGCGAAGAATAATTTTATGCATATAAAAAGAGCGGTGAAAACCGCTCTTTTTGTATTTCTAAACGAGATACGCTCCACGCGGTTGCCAAGCAACCTTGGTCGGTATGACATTTTTCTCCACATTTTTGCGGAATTTAAGTTTTTCGTGTTTCCTTGTATTATAATAAAAAAAATCTACACAATTACGTGTTTTTTAAGTTTTTTAATTTTATATAGGATATAATTATTATATAATACATAAGGAGTTTTGAAATATGGAAAATTTTATTGTCGATTTATATGCGGGGCGGTTTTATCAAGAGATTATACAGGACAAAGCCTTTTTAAAACAACGAAACGACAAATTAGACGAAGCCATTGCTTTAAAAAATAGTTTGGCGAAAAATTTATCCGAAGAAAATAGAGAATTATTAGAAAAGCTCTTCAACGCAGACGCGGAAGTTTGGATAATGGAATCCGATTTCAATTTTGCAAAAGGGGTTAAAATCGGTATGCAGTTGCAACGGGCTTTGGATAAAATACAACTTTAAAAAAGAGCGGTGAAAACCGCTCTTTTTTGTATTCATCTCGTACCTGCCCTGCTCATTTTTAAAAAATTAGGGTCATTTGTAATCTTCCTTGTTTGTGTCCCGAATGATATATACGGGGCGTTTTTTCGTTTCTCGGAAAATTTTGCCGATATACTGCCCTATCATTCCCAAGCAGAAAAGCTGTACCCCGCCCACAAACAATACGATACATATCGTTGAAGGCCAGCCCGCTACCGAAGCGTTTTCTACGACAAGCGCGCGGACAAAGACGAAAATCATTGCCGCTATCGCGATGAACGTGAAGAAAATACCACTCCACGAAGCTATCTTTAAGGGCGCGTCGGAGAAATTCGTAATCCCTTCCAAGGAATACTTAAACAGCTTCCAAAAGCTCCACTTGGTTTGTCCTGCTACGCGTTCGACGTTTTCGTATTCCATCCAGTACGTTTTAAAGCCTATCCAACCGAAAATACCCTTGGAAAAGCGGTTGACTTCCCCCATCGCAACAATAGAATCCACCATTTTGCGCTTCATCAAACGGAAATCTCTTGCACCGTCCACGACGTCCACATCGGAAATTTTGCCCATGATTTTATAGAACATACGCGCGAAGAAAGAACGGATTTTCGGTTCGCCTTTTCTTGTTACGCGGCGTGTAGCTACGCTGTCGTAGTCTTGTTCTTCTAAAATTTTCAGCATATCAGGCAAAAGCGCGGGCGGATCTTGCATATCCGCATCCATCACGGCAACAAAATCGCCCGTGGCGTTGCAAAAGCCTGCGTACATAGCCGCTTCTTTGCCGAAGTTGCGGGAAAAGGAAAGATATTTTACCCTTTCGTCCTTTTCCGCGAAGGATTTTAAAATTTCCAGCGTTTTGTCTTTCGAGCCGTCGTCCACAAACAGCATTTCTATTTCGTACTTGTCCAGCAAAACGGAAACTCTGTCCATTTCTTCATAGAACAAGGGCAACGCTTCTTCTTCGTTATAACAAGGAATAATCAAAGATACTTTTTGCATATTTTTTCTCCATATGTGTTGGATACATTATACTATATCCCCCACCTTTTGTCAATAGGCATTTTTATTTTTTGTATGAAAAAAGAGCTTGCTTTCGCAAGCCCTTTTCTTTTATTTTAGTTCATTTTTTCAAGCAATTTCAAATCGATGCCTTTTTCGCCGATTTTGATGATTTCTACTTTCACCTTGTCGCCGATATTCAGCACGTCTTCTACTTGGTTTACTCTTTGTTCGGAGAGCTTGGAAATGTGTACCATACCGTCCTTACCGGGAGCAAATTCTACGAACGCGCCTACTTTGGAAAGGATACGAACGACTACGCCGACGAACATATCGCCTACTTCGGGGTCGTGCGCAATCGATTCTACGATAGCTTGCGCGCGTTTTGCGTTTGCTACGTCGCCAAAGCAAGCGATGCATACCGTACCGTCGTCTTCGATGTCAATCTTCGTGCCCGTTTGTTCGATGATCTTGTTGATAACCTTACCTTGCTTACCAACGACGTCGCCGATCTTTTCGGGGTTGATTTTAAAGGTGACAATCTTAGGAGCGTAGAGCGAAAGTTCTTCGCTGACTTCGGGGATACATTCGAGCATTTTGCCAAGAATGTGACGTCTTGCATCTTGCGCCTGCGCGATTGCGTCGAGCATAATTTGTTCGGAAATACCCTTAATCTTGATATCCATTTGGATAGCGGTGATACCCTTTTCCGTACCTGCTACCTTGAAGTCCATATCGCCAAGGAAATCTTCAAGACCTTGAATGTCGGTCATGATAACGTACTTGCCCGTTTCCGCGTCCTTAACAAGACCCATTGCGCAGCCTGCTACGGGAGCTTTGATAGGAACGCCTGCGTCCATAAGCGCCATCGTCGAACCGCAAACGGAAGCCATCGAAGACGAACCGTTGGACGACATAATGTCGGATACCACGCGGATTGCGTAAGGGAATTCGCTGGGTTCGGGAATTACGGGAACGAGCGCGCGTTCTGCGAGCGCGCCGTGACCGATTTCACGACGGCCGGGGCTTCTCAATGCCTTTGCTTCGCCCGTGGAATAGCCGGGGAAGTTGTATTGGTGCATATATCTCTTTTCTTCTTCTTCGTCAAGGCCTTCCATTCTTTGCGCTTCGCCGAGCATACCGAGCGTACAAGTCGTCAAAGCTTGCGTTTGGCCACGGGTGAATACCGCGGAGCCGTGTACTCTGGGAAGAACGCCGTGTTCGCACCAGATAGGACGAACTTCGGTGAGTTTTCTGCCGTCGGGAC
The DNA here is from genome assembly GCA_045128055.1 of Candidatus Scatosoma sp. GTDB lineage: Bacteria > Bacillota > Clostridia > Christensenellales > Borkfalkiaceae > Scatosoma. The sequence goes on from JBGVRC010000023.1 coordinate 7,674, forward strand.
GAACGCCGTCAAAAATCTTCGCGCGTACGATACCTTTTACGATATAGTAAATGGAATCCTTTACTTCGCGGATTTGGTCGGGATAGATTTCGCTGAAATGTTCAACGATTTCCGCTTCCACAGCCGCTTGTTTTGCTTGGCGTTCTTGTCTGTCGAAGGTGTCAAGCGCTTCGTACAACTTATCGTAGCCGTACGCTTTAACCGCTGCGTCCAAATCTTCGGGAATC